>CAXRGH010000216.1:0-2854 GCA_964230195.1 Alteromonadaceae bacterium | reverse complement strand
TTCTCGGTTGGGCAGCGCTACTCCACGAGGTGGGCATTCAGATTAATTCCCGGGGTGTACAACGACACTCAGCCTATATCCTTCAGCACGTTGAGTTACCCGGGTTTAATCAAGAACAACAGTTGTTGTTAGCCACCATAGTGAGATTTCACCGGAAAAAGATCAGAACCGCAGAGTTACCCGCTTTCCACCTTTATGACAATCAGCAGGTGATCAAGCTGATCACCGTGTTACGCGTGGCAGTATTGCTCAATATAAAGCGCCAACAAGGTTTCTTACCCGATTTCAACATCCAGGTGGAAAAACAAACATTGAGTTTGACCTTTCCTGACCAGTGGTTGAGCGATAAACCTGTGCTATCAGCTGATTTACTCGCAGAACAGCAACAACTTGCATCGATTAACGTAACTCTTGAGATAAAAGACTAACGCTCGAATTAGGCGCCAAAAGCGATAACGCGATTACGCCCTTGGGATTTGGCTTGATAAAGGGCGTGGTCGGCTTCTTTGATAGTTTGAAAGATATCGAGCGTCCCTTTGGGCAACTCTACAACACCAAATGATGCAGTAATCGAAAACTCGGCGTCATTGTATTTTATTACCCGTTGACTCACGTCCTCACGCAATCGCTCTGCAAGTTGTTGTGCCTGTCGGATACAGCAGTTTGGAGACAGGATCAAAAACTCCTCTCCTCCGAGGCGAATTAACGTATCTTCGGCTCTCATCGATTGCTCTATAAAGCGACTAAACGCTTTGAGCGCTTTATCTCCCGCCACGTGTCCAAACTTATCATTCACGTTTTTGAAATGATCAATATCGCAAACAACAACAGATAACTCTTGTGCATTGCGTTTGGCGAGTGCCGCTAATTTGGGCGCCATTTCATAAAAGAAATGACGGTTTTTCGCGCCGGTCAATGGGTCGGTATACGCCTGCAATCGGAGCCGGATGACGAGAGAGTGCAACACACTGACAGTAAACCCCAACATGAAAGACATAGTCACAACTAAGTAAACCACAAACACCACAACGGTTTGATGGGCAGGTAACGAAACCACGCCTGTGACATACGCTGGTGCAACAAACACTAACGTAATAAGCGTGAGCACCATAATGAATAAGAGGACAAAGTCACCGGTATTACGGCGTTTTAAATAAGCTCTGATGCAATGAATAGTCAAAAGAACTGGTACAAGCAAACTACAAATTAAAATGAGTTCGCGCCACACTGAGTTAGGCATCGTAAGGGTGAGAAACGTTGTAATACTAACAAAAGCGATAAGGTGCGCGCCAATTAACACTGACCCTTGAAACGATATGCCATGCCCATAACGCTTTACTAATGTGAGTAGCAACATGTACGCACTGATCAAGAGAAACGTACTGTAGGGGACGAGATAAAAGATTTCATCAAACATGAAGCGCAGTGCAAAGCACAGGTAGGATACCCAAACAAAGAACAGCATCATCCGAGCGAACAATGCAGATTGAGCTTTGTGACTGTGGCTAGGAGAAGGCAATGCAAAGGTGAATAACACCCCAACGGTTGACACAATCCCCAAAACCATTACCAAGAAAAGGTGCTGAGCACTTTCCGATAACACTCCGTTTCCCCTGTGCTGTATGGATGACAGCGATTATTATTATTCCATTGCCTTGACTGAACGCTGGCAGTGTTCACGAACGTCACAAAACATAAGAAGTTGTTAATATTACGTAAACGTTAATGCCGGAGTATAGATTAAAAATCATCCACAACCAACCCTTTCAAAGGCTAGGTGTTATACCGAAAAATTATGGTTATGTTGCAAAAAAGTAGAATGTTAAGAAGGGGGAAATGAATAACGTCTGAAAACTAAGATGTTTTTCAGTTCAGCAGAAAACAATCGAGAACTAGTCTTCACAACCGTGAAGTCTTCCTTCTTTTTCCAAGTGACTAATTAATAATACGTTGTAATACCTTGCGTAAACCTCTGCAATACTATTTAACTTTGCATGCTCATAGCCACTTCTTGCTTCGGCAGTCCCATCAATAAATTTCACGTCAGTCTTAAAATCTAAGCAAAGCGAATCAGCGATTAGCACAATCATCCAAAGCCATAAATACCGATAAACCTTTCATCAGAATCGCTAAGCGCTAGCTCGAGGTCTTGCTTAGGATCCGCATCCGTTAACCAACCTAGTTTATCGACTTCGCTTTGCGATTTAGTTGCTGCCATTAAGGCCCCAGACTTAAGGAGCAACGATACAAATAGCTATTGCACTTTGTAGCCTATTAACGTTTTTTCGATTTCTATCAAATTTACTCATATTTTCACGTTGATGATGTGCCTTTTTGAAAAAGGAAAAACTATATGATTGTGCGACTTCGCAACAAGGCCTACCACCGCACTTCTAAAATAAAATGACACAGGAAGCCCTCAATTGGCATCATGTTGAGCAATTGTCCCTAAACCCGAGCTCAATCAGCTTCCGGTTTTTCGAACAAGCAATATTACGCTATCGCTCCCCATGATTTATTAGTAACTGGCGGCTTTGAAATACTCAGAAAAGCGTTTAGTTACCAATGCCTTATAGTTGGGTTGTTAAATGATACTTTAACGTATTCGGGATAAGAGGCAGGATAAAATTCAAACACCACCGCGTCTTTACTACTGCCATTCTCCTTTTCTACGATGAAAACTAGATTAGCACGTTGTATTTTTTGAGCCAGAGATGGAAACGTATCTTTTACCGACTCAGCTGTCACTTCAAACTTAGTGTGCTCGGGGTGGTCGAACAGCTTTCTACGCCACTCCATGTGCTGAGAGATATCACTCCGAATTTCTCCTAAAACCTCTAAAATTATCTCTTGA
>CAXRGH010000215.1:0-18432 GCA_964230195.1 Alteromonadaceae bacterium | reverse complement strand
GTTCTGAATATCGGATATTAAAAATCCGGTCGTATTGCCGAGTCTTGTCATCAAATAGATTGCTTGTGCACGATAACGAGCTTGTGCGAGTGTCACACTGGATTGTTGAGCGCGTGATTGCAAATATTGGCTGGCGTTTTCAAGTAGCTCAGGCGGCAGCGAAAACCCTGCAAATTTTGTTTCAATTAAAAAGTGAATCGCATGCAGCGAGGTTTCTTCATGGCTGCTGTTCAACGAAGGCCAAAGAGAAAAACCACCATCCAAATTTTGCCGCTGAACAAGCATTTTAACGGTCGCCTCCACTTTTTCTCGTGTATCTTCCCAGCGTTGCTGAAATTCGGGATGTTTGGCGAGCCCCACAAGTGCGAAAGATTCACTGACGATTTGTTCTGTACATCCGTGCGGGAAGTTTTCAAGGTAATGAACAAGACCTTGGGCTAACAATAATGGGGAACTCGAGGTTTGCAGCGTATTCGTAAGCAACTCGCTGTAATATGTCGTGTCCAGAGAGAGTATCGTATTGTTACTCTGCCCAATTGTTAGTGACGTCCGTTGAGTAACGCTCGGTCTAATGCTTACCGCCATGGCTTGCTGACTACGTTCGTTCTTGTATTGCGCCGAAAATAGTAAGTTAGCAGTGCCTAGCTTTTGATTTACTTTCAGAGCAAAAGTAACGCTTGCTTCACTGCTTTCGTCAATTAACACGGTTTGTGTTGCCTCTGATTCCAATTCAAAGTGCTCTGATGGAGTCAAGCTAATTGAAATTTTTGCATTTTCTCCGGAATCTTTGATGTTGTTTGCGACATTGAGAGTGACGTCGACGCTATCACCTGGTGCAACGTGAGTCAGTTGGTTTGGTGTCAGAACAAACGGTCCTCTCACTAAACTTTGGGTCATTTGGGATCCCATAGAAGAATCACTGACGGCGATCGCCATGATACGAAGTTTTCCGGAAAAGTGCTCTGGGGCGGTAAAACTGACCGATTGCTTGGTTCCATTACTGCTAAGAATACCGGACCAGAATACCGCTGGTGCAACTTGTTTGCGACTAAATGGATTGAGACTGTCAGCCATAGCCTTCATTGAGCGCATACGGCCACCGCCAGCCGCGGAGCGAGGCATTTTAACCATGAATTCGGGTAAGATCAGATCTAACATTTGTGACGTGGTGACGGTTAATGCGCGCTTTCTCAGGAAGTGTTCGAGCGGATCACGCAACTCATAATCAGCAACCTGAAGAATGCCCTCATCAACGGCAAAAACGATCAGATCACTTGGTTTGTCGGTTGCATATTGAATCTCAACAGGAGCACCAGGGCGGACAATGTCTGGCGCGTCTAAGGTAATTTCAATTTCTCGTTCAGACTTATCAATACTGAATGGTGCAACCCCATATACTAACGGGGAGCTGTAGATATTGGGGGAATCAGGACTACGGACATAACTCACATTAACGTATGCATTACCCTCAAGATATTGGGGTATTTCAATACTATGCAAACTGTTATTTTTATCAGTCTTGAACCATTTAAATGCATGTATTTCATCATCTTCTATGGTAATCAAGCCGCTCCCTTTATACGGGGCCTCAATGTGAACCAGTATATTATCACCTGGGGCGAAGTCTTGTTTGTTCAGCTTTATGGCCAATTCCGAGTTCTGAGTTGTCTTGCCAGCGTCGTTTTGGTCAGTTACGACAGTATATGGGATGGACGCTACAACTCTACCATCATCATCTTCCACATCAATAACGAACTTTCCACCTTTTGCGGTTTCTAGGGAAAGGCCGTAAGCAGTCTCTGGAATGTTAATGGCAACACTGTCTAAAAACTCACGTTTCTCTGTTTTTTGATATTGGTACGTGCCATTGGATTGCTTCACTAACGAAGCAATCGCAGTTAACTCATAACGTTTGAGGGTGACATTGTCATAATTGGTTGACGAGAGGTTAGCATTTATGGCGACTAACGACACGGTGCGTTGACTATTCTTAAACAAAAATGATAAATCGCCATCAGGTTTGTAGCCAATCATTGTGTTATGCGGTGACAACAGAGCACTGTTACTGGCTGAAACACTCTTCCCGCCAGATGCTTCGAAACCTGATGTGGAAAAATCTAATCGATATAAACCTTGAGTGAATTGTGAAACATCAAGCGTAAAAACAGCATCACCGTCAGCATTTGTTGTTTGTTGTGGCAGGGTTTTCTTAACCTGTACATTGTTTTTCCCTTCAAGTTCCACTTGTTTAAAGATATAGCCCGGATATTGTTCAAATTGAAACGGTACCGCCTGAATGGATAGTTTACCCGTTACTTTTCGATTTTGTGCTGGGAGGCCATATAAGTTACTGAGATTGACTTTTGCTTGTATCTCTTCGGAGGTAATCCAACCTTGCTTCGGAGCATCCAATAGTTGCGATTTTATTGCCATGCTATCGGGTTGAAATTCTTCAAGTTTGAAACTGTGTGTTCCTAGCTGACGAGGGTTCCTTTTTTCAATGAGTGCGATACTTACTCGATAACTCCCCGTGACTGCATCCTTAGGTGTCTTAAATCTGAATTCATTCAATCCTGAAACAGAATTAGACATAAAACGCTGTTCTTTCACTATTTTATATTGTGGATCTCGAATGGTTGCTTTTAAGGGAATGGACTCAACGGTATTCATTGCCTGACTTTTTATAATACTGGCAAATTGAACAGTTTCACCAGGGCGATAGATCCCACGATCTGTCATTATCATGGCCTTGAGTGCATCTTTATCTGTATTGCGTTGCCCACCAATGTCAAATCGAGATAGGTTGAGCTGTCGTTGATAACGATTGTAAGGGATAAATGCGGTATCACCTCGATAGCGAACAACAAAAACGGTTGGGGTTTTGTCCTTCCTGAGTCCTTTCGTTGATGGGAATTTGACGTGTCCATCAGCGTCAGTGTAGCGTCTGAAAAGCGTTTGGCCACTGATGCTGACTATACTCACTTCTGCTTTCACTAATGGTTTTCCATCACTCAATGATTGAACAAAGACACGATGAATATCATTGGATTGTTTCTTCACAAGCAATCCAATATCGGTGACTAAAATTAAGCGACTAACAGCACTACTTTCGAACTGTTTTCGTTGGTGATCGTATCCTTGAGCAGTGACATAGAACAAGCCTAACTCATTAGCGGATTGCGCTACCTCATCTTTTAAATTGATCTGGGTATATTGAGTTGCTTGTGGTGAAAAACGGCGTAATTTTTTCACTCCTCGAATTGCGGGACCGAGATTATTTTCGTTAAAGCGCCAATTGCTAAATGATGGTGATGCAATATCCCCCGAGGTTTGGGTTATTAGGTGCTTAAGTTCGTTCTCGTTAATTTTATGAATACTGTATTGGATACCTGTTAGGTTTCTGGAAACTAACGTTAATGTTTGATTACTCTCGCGACTCATCATGGCGCCATCACCCATGAATTCTATTTTCTTTGGGTAATTGGGCATGCGCAAAATTTGCCGCTTGCTAGTTCGAGTTTTAAAGTGACTAACGGAAGAAAGCTCACTCTTTATTACCATATAGATCTGAGTGTTATCTTTGTTGCCAACAACAGCTGAATGCGTTTTACTGGCGTCTGTTGGGGTAGGGTTGAGCCGATAGTCAAGCGGTTTTAAATTACGCAGTGTTGTCTCGGTTAACTTATCGCTTTTGTACCAGTAACGTTTTCCACCCAAGTGTTTTTCCGTTGGCAGTTGATAGAAACGTAATTTTGACCCCAATTCATCTGCAGTGACAGCGTCAGTGAAAGTCACCACCACAGTTTTTTCAGGTTTCCCATCCGCATCATTGACTATCATTTGCTCCACATTTTCTAGATTTAAAAAGTTGTAGCGGTCTGGCAAAAACAATTTTTCTTGCAGGGTTTTGTGAATGGCTTTCTCTTTGAAGTAACTTTTCAATCCTTCATTTAGATTAAGATAGATGTATTTCGGGTTGTCACCAATCGTTAACGGTACAGAGGTAATATAAGCTTTCGTATTGGTCTTATCCATTTCAACGGTATACCCGAGGCCAGATGCGCTTATGGTGTTACTGGCGACCTGGCTCTCAAGGCTTAAATAGTTTTCTAAGTGACTCGCATCTACCGGGTGTGAAAATGTCAGAGTGGCAACTGCTCGCCTGACAGACAGATCCATCGGCAGTTGATACAGGGAAAAGGATTCAATTGAAGCGATAAACGGGCGAGTCTTCAACTTGTGTAGCGGCTCAGACAAGGTAATGTTTTCATGAAAAACGGTAGGGTTAATTGAAATTGTATATTCAGTGCCAGGTAGCCATGCGCTATCAGGTGTGAATACCAGCTGTTTATCATCTTGCCAACGCCAGGTTCCTGATAGAGACGGCTCCAATGAAATATAGGAATTAAGTGATTCCTCACCAATTAAGTTTAAATTTGCTGCAGAAACAGAGAGACTTGTCTCGGGCTCAGGTATCAATACGCGAGGCTGTGGAGCTGGGGAGATGTCGGCCTCCTGTCCTTGGCTTTGTTGTTCTTTCGGCGGTTTTACTTGAAGTATCAATTTGCCATAGGTTGGTATGTCTTTCTTAAAGTCACTCGCTATCAGTTGACTGTGAATCGAATAATATGGTTTAGCAGGGAATAGCGTATCCCAGCGGTGCCAAAGACCAATGGCGATCGCCACCGATGCGAGCATTAGTAGTTTAACTAACCAATGAAAAGAGAATATTTTTTTTAACCATTTAGGCGGTTCGTAAGTAATTGAGCCAACCAGTGGTTGTAGTAAACGAGCAATGAAATTAAACATGGGCGAGGCTAAAATTTAATAGAATTACATGAACTTAACTATATACTATTCCGAAAAAATAATAAGTAATATTGCCAATCACTATCTCAATGTTCAATGGGGCTGATGTGATACCTCTAGCGTCTTAGAGCCATTGAGTACATAGGCTTGTTTGATGTGCTTGCATTTCTGGAGTGGTCTAGTAGTCTATGCCCGTAAACCGCTTGGTTAGCGGTTAATATGGGTATTTTAAAGAGGAGTGTTCATGTCAGAGCAACAACAAGCAAACGAACAACAATTACAAGCCTGGGTGAAACAACAGTTGCAAAAAGCGAATAAATATTTGGCAGAGCAAGGCATATTATTTGACTCAGTAACGATGGAAGATAGTCGTTATCTAGCACCGATGGTGGCAGTTTGGAAGATAAAAGACACCAAAGGCAAGCGTTACTGGGTGATTACGGGCGATTGCCCTACTGATGTGGTTGGATTGTCTGCGGCTAAAACAGCTCGAGAAGCCCTAAAGTATATCTCGTTCCGTTGGCAGGCTAAAGCACAGGAAATTGTCAATACCGGGGCAAAAGATAAGGTGCAGATGGATTACGCAAACCTGTTGGTTAATCGCGCAGAAGGGATTTACGACCTACAAAACAATGATGATTTATGGAAGGAAGGTTAATCTGTAAATCAGGATAACGACGCGTCACGCGATCGGTTCGGTCGTGTGACTCATGTGTTTGTCCTTACCATTAAGGTAATTCATTACCTGAGTGAACGTCTTAAGTCAGCGTCATTTATTCTTTCGTTACACGCAGTTTCATATTCCTAATATTCGTTCTGATGATTGCTATGGCGTAACCTTGGCACTCGTTTTTGAACGACTCAATTCGTCACTTCGTTTAAACTGGTTGATCATTCTTGATAATGCTTGAATCTGAATGGGCTTAGCCAAATAACCACTGAAACCTAATGCGTGATATTCATCGATCTCGTGTTGCATATTGTTAGCGGTGAGCGCAATTACCGGGGTTTCTTGGTCAAAACTTCTGATCTGTTGAAAGGCTGTAATGCCATCGACTTCCGGCATCTGAATGTCCATCAAAATAAGGTCATAGGCACGTTTTTTCGCTAACTCAATTGCCTGCCTTCCATCGTTGGCCTCTTCAACTTTGAGGTTTAACTTGCTCAATAGCAATGCAACATACTCTCGGTTATGCACGTGATCATCCACCAGCAACACATTGAATCCATAATCACCATCATTGACGGCTGCATAGTTACCTTGATAACTATCGGTGCTGAGTTCTGCTTCTGCTTGAATCCAACGATTGTTCCTTCCAAGTTGCATTGGAATGGTCAATGTGAAACTGGTTCCCGTCATTGGAGTACTTTGGGCTACTAACTCACCGCTCAACTGCTCAGAGAAGGATTTACAGATACTTAAACCCAATCCGGTTCCACCAAATCGTCGCTTTATCGACTGGTCGCCTTGAGCAAATGGCGTAAAGACATGAGTCAGTTGCTCTTCTGTCATACCGATGCCGGTGTCAGTGACAATAAATTGAAGCTTTTCCTCACGCATTTTCATCGTAACAGACACGGATCCCTGATTAGTAAATTTAATGGCATTACTCACGAGATTGATGAGGATTTGTTTGAGCTTGGTGCCGTCTGTTTGAACCACTGAAGGAAGGGGGAAATTGTACTGATGTAGAAATTCTAAACGTTTTGCATTTGCTTTTGGTTGGCCGATATCTAAGACCTGTTGAATAAGTGCCATAACATTAACATCGCTAATTTCAATATCGGACATACCGGATTCAATTTTACTGAGATCTAATATGTCGTTGATGACTTCAAGTAAGTGTTGGCTACTGTGAGAGATAACATTAATCGCTTTATCACGCTGTTGGCCTGAAATAGTATTGTCTTTGAGAGTATCCGAATAACCAATAATAGATGTCAACGGTGTTCGGATCTCATGACTCATATTGGCTAGAAAATGGGTTTTTGCATCGTCTGCATGCTTCAATTCTTCAATTAACCGTGCCTGTTCTATCTGCGCCTGGTGCAAATTTTCGGTGCGCTCGGTAACGTTTCGCTCGAGGGCTTGACGAAATCTTAGGTCATCATCGCTGGATAATTTCTGATAATGAATGATGGCTAGAGCGAGAAAAAGGGCTTCAAGCGTGGCCCCCATAAATACTAATAAGTCAGAGTCATAGGCTCGGTTAACCGAAACACCCAAATAGTCTCTCAGTACCAATATAATAAATAAAGGTAAGACTACCCAGATAAACGCAAAACAAAAATTGAGGGCGGGGCGGAAACCATCTCGGTAACGGCGAATGCCAGAATACATAGCTAACGATGCCCAGATAAGCGCTGTTATATGCAGTAATTTTGCTGAGTATACGTATTCAACTAATGAACTGAAAGCCACGAATAGCGTTAGAATACCATTAATGAGCAATAATTTTCTTGGCCAACGATATGAGGCATTAAGATCTAAAAATCGAACAGTAAATAAGGTGTTAAAAAATATCGATACCATGAAAGGAAACGTGTGGAAGCGGTAGAGATCAAAGGATGTGAGCTGCTGCAATATGCCAAAATGAATGGCAAATCCTATTGAAAACCAGACGATGTACAAACTATAAAACATGAGTACTTTATTGCTATTTTGATAGGCCTGTACACCGCTATAAATCAATAAAATTGCTAACATACCAAACATAAACGCGAGAGAAATAATGTGAGAACTACTGATTTCGGCGTATTCTTGTTGCGGCATAAAGTGAATATAGCGATCGCCCTTTGGGTAATAGGTATTATTGTATTCTATGACAACCCATTGTGTTGCCATGGGTTCTGAGTAAAACGTAAATCCTTTTTTTACTGGGAATCCATTAAAGTGATAGTAACCAGCTTGCATCGTCTGGTAATCGAAGTCTGCAATAATGTGATATTTGATGTCTTTCAATTTTCGGCCATCAACTTGTATGGCCCATTGACGAATTTGGGTATCATTGAAGGTTTCAGCGACGTGAATAAAGCGCCCACCGCTTCTATCAAACTGCTGAACTTGCAGACCGTACAAGGAAAGAAACGTTTTTAACGCAGTTGGCGACTGAGGTATCGGTTCAAGTGTATCAAGCTGATATAACGTGTAATCTGATAAGGACTGTTTTGACTGAACTTGACTGAGTTGTTCGGGAGCCGAAAAGATAGGCAAACTGAAAAAAAGACACAAACACAGCCACAAAGCTGGCACTGGATTTTTCGACATTATTGATTACTACGTTGACTAAAATCGGCGAAAGTATATCGAATTTCTCAGTTACAGTCACTACAATGTATAATCGTAGACGTTGACAATAATATCTTATCGTTGGGTTGAAAAAGATCATCATGACACATGCTCTCTGGGAAAACGTTTATTGCACTAAAGATTAAAGTGAAATGAGCTGGTATCAAAGTGACTATCACCAATCCCTCAACTGGTTAGCGGAGATTAAAGCACAGCCATCAGACCATTTGATTGAAGTGGGAGCCGGCAGTTGTGGTTGGCTAACCCACCTTTTGATTCAAGGTTATCAACATATCACTGCGATTGATATATCGTCGACCGCGACATTGAAATATCAACAATCAATGCGGGATAAAGGCGTTAATGACACCGATATTGCTTGTGTTAAATGGATGGTTGGGGATGTTTTGACCTGTGATGTTTTTCCTCAATGCCAGCTTTGGCATGACAGAGCCGTCTTCCATTTTATGACTGAGCACCAACAACAACGAACCTATGTGGATACCGTTGATCGTGCAGTCGAAGCGGGAGGACATATCCTTATTTCCGGTTTTGCCCTTGGTGGACCAAAACACTGCAGTGGATTACCGGTTTTTCAGCACGATAGGAGCAGTATACAAGCGTTGTTTGGTCATCAGTTTATCCTGAAAAATGATTGGATTGCCGAACACATCACTCCTTGGAACACAGGTCAATTATTTCATTATTTTCATCTAATTAAGAAAATAAGTTGAATAACGCCTTAAAAACACGTGGCTAATAGTTGTTTGAAACAAGAGAAGGTGTATGTTGCTTTCGACGCATACGTTGGATGCTCGTTGGGACTGTACAATAATGACATCATACCTGCATTGTTGGCAGCTTGAACATCGTAAAGGTAATCGCCAACATACGCTATGTTACTCGGCTCTAACTGCCATTCTTTTGCAATCATCAACAATGCGGTTGGATCGGGCTTGGCAGGTGCGTCTTCCCGAGTCACCCGATACCGGATAGGAATGTTATGAGTAATGCATTTCATTTTTGTCGCCTCACGACAGTTGCGAGTGACAATTGCCATGGGGTACTCAAGTTTTGCGAGTTGTTGTAAAAAGAGTTCTGCTCCCTCGATCCATTGAGACGATATCGCATCTTCAATTTCAAATGCCTTTATCGCATCTGATGCTTTCTGCTTCGTCGCAGAACATGGTATTTGAGCAACATATTCCAATATGTCGGATGTGGCTGGGCATCCAATGTGCTCACGAATGGCAGAAAAATTTAACGACGATGATATTAAGGTACCGTCGAGATCAAATATCAATCCTTTAATTCTTTCATGTCTGTTTGGTACCCACATACTTAGTGTTAAACTCCGCTATGTTATTTAAGTGTATTGCCAATAGAGTATTATCAAATACCGCTATGGATTGGGTGATACTTTGAGGTTTGTTTCATAGGCGCTAATCAATTCGTTTAGGGCTGTCACTGAAAATCCTCTGTCGTGCGCATATAGGATAGTACCATTCGGTGAAAGTAACAGTGTCCGACTATTTCTCGGATTTTCGTTACCGGTAAATGCTTGTATTGACTCGCCATCCTCGTACACGGTTACCACCACTCGCCAAATCTCCTCGGGAATGCCTTTTCGCATACCATTGTCTATGGTAGAACTTATCATACGGGGTATCCAACCCTGAATCGTGGGAATTTCGTAAACCGGAAGGGCAACCGACTTCATGTCTAAGCCAATTAACCAGCGGTCTATATCAAACTGGGCACCTTGAACGTATCCGAGCAATAGAATGTGATACTCTCCTTTAAATGCATCAGGTAAGGTCATTGGTTGACCGGCAAGTGATTCGCCTTGTGCTTTCGGAAACATTTTGTTTACCATGGATTGGTTAGGATACAAGGTTGTACAACCAGCGAGTAGCAGTAAACAGCTTGCCATCAGTGTGGCTATGAGTTTATTCGCTTTTATTTTCATATATTGTGTTCCGCTTATGTGTTGATTACGACACCCAAATCTGTGTTATTTGGATTTTATTTTGTACTGGGTTTTACAATAGCCGCGAGTCACACGTGTGTCACGCGTTGCCTTGTGTTTGTGTTGGTTTCCTGACACACGTTCTCGCCAATTTTTGAAGGTTTTAGGCTTTAGATTTGTGCGCATTAACTTGATGACATCGGACTCGGTGAACCCATACAGCTTTTCAATAGCGTCAAAGGGAGTACGATCTTCCCAAGCCATTTCAATAATACGCGATTCATCACTCGCCTCTAATTGGGGGTGCTCAGATTTCATACGAGTCTCTCATGCTAGTTTTTTGAGTTGTGCTAGAAAATCATTAAAATCTGACTGAGTGGGGTAGTCAGCATGATACTTGCCGTGGAATAGTAAGGTTATAGTCACAACGCCATTACCCACAAAAACCGTATAACCATCGCTGTCATGCCATGCGTGTAGACCTTGGTAAAAGTATACGCCATCTCTACAGCGACCATGATCCACTATGAATTGGTATTTCGACAGCAGCTCCTTGCTATCAAGTTGGTTTTGCACGTTTTTAACTCGCTTCTGTGGCCTATATTGATATGCGGTTTAACGTACAGATAAGAAGTTTGGTTCAGAAATTACGTGATTAAATCTTTAAACTAACAAATGAGACTGTGTCAGGATTTACTCGCTCTCGTCATCAACGGCCAATTGCCACCAGCCATTGTTTAGGCTTATCGAAACAATCGCTTTTAATTGTCCTGGCCAACTTGATATAGAAGAATCGATCGTGTACTTCGTTGACGAAAGGAACCTTTTTACTTCCTGACAGTTGAACAACTCACAATATATCTCTTCACCTTGTACATACCAGCAATGTCGGCAGTCACTTAATAAGCGGTAGAGTGGAGTAATGCCACCTGTTCTAACAAGCACAGTACCTAGCATACCATCCTGTTCTAATGAGAATTCTGCGTTCTCCTGGATGATCGTGTGAAGCAGTTCTTCATCAATATGCTTTTTGCTGAGGTATCTGAGCATAGCGTGCTCAAAAGATAACGTGTGCAAGCTCGAAGTAATGAATGATTGCAAAGCCATTACAGTGTTATCAGAGAGTTCATACCCTGAATCGAAACTATTCAGGGGGATGTCGGAATAGAGTGTGTCGGTTTTGCTGCCTTCTGTTTCAAATTGCTCTGCAACAGCGTCAAGTAGATGACTCTTTGCTGGCGCTCGAAACCCTACCGAGTAATTGAGACACGCTGTAAGTGCAACGCCGTGGTGAGGATACCCAGGGGGAATGTAAAGCACATCGCCAGCTTCCATCACAACGTCAATTAGCGGGCTTTGAGTCGGCTTGGCCTGGCTTAACCCACAAGGTTGGATCACCGGTAAGGTTGAATCCAAAGGATATATTCGCCAGTGTCGCTGGCCTTTTCCCTGACAAATGAAAACGTCATAACGGTCAAGATGACAGCCAACGCTCCCGTTTGGCACCGAAAAGCTGACCATCAGATCATCCATGCGCCATCGGGGGATATGATCAAATGCGTCCATCAATTTTGCAGCATTGAGTTGGTATCGATCAACGTTTTGAACTAATAAGCTCCAATCGTCTGTGCAATGTTTCGAAAAGTCCTCAAAGGGTCCGTGATCAACGCTCCAGTTCTTACCATGATTAGAACGCACGATCCGAGCATCGATACACGGTTCTTGGGCAAGCCCTGCGAGTTCGTGTTCATCAATGGGATCATGAAAAGAAGGGAATGCGCTTTTAATCAACAGGGGCTTTTTCTGCCAATAGTCTGACAAAAAAAGCTCCCAGTCGAACGCGTGTAATGTATACACTGATTTCGCTTATGATTAGGCGTTTAGCAGGTCATCAACAAAAGCAACCGCACGTCCAATGTAACTGGCCGGTGTGAGTGCTTTTAGTTCATTTTTTGCGTTTTCAGGTAAGGCTAAGTTATCAACAAAGTCCGCAATAATGGCTTGATTCACTTTCTTACCACGGGTTAATTCTTTTAACTTTTCGTATGGCTTTTCAATGCCATATCGGCGCATAACCGTTTGGATTGGCTCCGCTAATAACTCCCAGTTTTGATCCAGCTCGTTTAACAAGCTTTGCTCATTAACTTCAAGTTTACTGATACCCTTTAGACTGGCTTGGTAAGCAATAATGGCATAACCCACACCAACACCTAAGTTACGAAGCACGGTAGAATCAGTCAAGTCACGTTGCCAGCGTGAAACTGGTAGTTTAGTTGCCAGATGACCGAAAATTGCGTTTGCTAAGCCCAGGTTTCCTTCAGAGTTTTCAAAATCAATTGGATTGACTTTATGAGGCATGGTTGAAGAACCAATTTCGCCCGCAACGGTTTTTTGCTTAAAGTGACCAAGGGCAATATATCCCCAAACATCTCTGTCAAAATCAATCAGGATTGTATTGAATCGCGCTACCGCGTCAAACAATTCTGCGATGTAGTCGTGCGGTTCAATTTGCGTTGTGTAAGCATTCCAAGTTAAGCCAAGGCTGGTGACAAAGGTTTCAGAAAAGCTGTGCCAGTCAACATCAGGATAGGCTGAAAGGTGGGCATTGTAATTACCAACGGCACCGTTTATTTTACCCAATAGCTGAACATTAGCGATATGTTGGCGTTGTTGCTGCATTCTCATCATCACATTCGCCATTTCTTTTCCCATGGTAGTGGGGGAAGCAGGTTGCCCGTGAGTTCGTGCCATCATTGCCACTTGCTTGTATTCACCCGCCATACGCTTCAACTCACCGATTAATTGGTCGGTATAGGGCAAGATCACATTTTCTACTGCTTCTTTCAGCATAAGTCCGTGGGAAAGATTGTTAATATCTTCAGAGGTACAAGCAAAGTGAATAAATTCACTGACAGCGGCTAACTCTTGATTATCGGCTACTTTCTCCTTCAAAAAATACTCAACGGCTTTTACGTCATGATTGGTGGTAGCTTCAATCGCTTTAACGCGTGCAGCGTCAGTTTCATTAAAGTCGGTGACGATTTGGTTCAGCAGTGCATTTGCACTTTCACTGAAGGCAGGTACCTCTGGAATATCTGAGCAAGCTGAAAGCTGCTGAAGCCAACGAACTTCAACAGTCACCCGATATTTGGTTAACCCAAATTCACTGAAGATTGAACGCAACTCAAGAGTCTTGCTGCCGTAGCGTCCGTCAACCGGTGAAACCGCCGTTAAAGCTGATAATTCCATAAAGTAACTCCTATTCGTTAAATGGTGGCTAAATAATGTTGTGTACTATGTAAAATCTTTTTTCGCTGAAATATGAGATGACGTCTTCGACCGCCGAGTTGGCGCCATAATACGACCGAACGCATTGTTGCGAGCAACAGTGTGCGGATCTTGTCTTGTATCAGACGTTTTTGAATTTGTTGAGGCATACCTACAACCTGAATTTTTGCCCCCAACGGACTAATAACATCGGTGTAAATCGACGCTAAATTCGATAGCATCTGTGGGTCGGTTAGGGCAAAGTGCTGTTGTTGTCGTTTAATTTCACTGATGCGGTTTGCCAGTATGTTAAAGCCTTCAGGAGATTTAGATAAACGGCGTTCCAGCGCCATAATGCCTGCAAGATAACGGGTTAAATCATTGTCTTTAGTGTGAGGTTTGTTACTTAACTGATCGACAATGATTTGGAATCCGCGCTTTAATCCCGACAAATCACCATACAACGCATTGATGTGTTGCGGGTCGGTGTTGACAATGCTCTCCAGTAATATGGTGAACTGCTGATCTTCTGTACTTCCTTTTCGCGCAAAGTCTCTCAGCATAGCCAAGGATTGACAAGCTGCCGCGAGCGCAATCACCCGCGAGTGCAAGTCATTAGCGGATATAGCGTTCAATGATACCTCCACCAAGACACACATCATCTTGATAAAATACAGCTGATTGTCCGGGAGTAACCGCTTTTTGCGGGCTATCAAACATCACTGAAAGTTCGCCATCTTTCTGCGGAGTGATGACACAGTCAATGTCTTGCTGACGATAGCGGGTTTTAACGGTGCAACGAAGGGCGCCTTCAGGCCCTATTCGATCGACCCAATGCAGTTGATTTGCAACGAGCCCATTTGACATAAGGCGAGGGTGGTCAGCACCCTGTCCAACAACTAAAACGTTTCTTTCCATGTCTTTGTCAACGGCGTACCAAGGTTCATCACCGTGGTCACGGGTACCGCCAATGTGTAGGCCTTTTCGTTGCCCTAGTGTGTGGTACATTAGACCATCATGTTGACCAATTACTTCACCCTCGGTGGTTTCAATCACGCCTGGTTGCGCAGGTAAGTATTGCGCCAAGAAATCTTTAAATTTTCGTTCACCAATGAAACAAATACCTGTACTGTCTTTTTTGTCGTGTGTGATTAAGTCTTGCGCCTCGGCAATTTCTCGGACTTTAGGTTTTTCAAGATCACCAACCGGAAATAGAGTTTGTGCTACATGCTTGTGACTGAGGGTGTACAGAAAATAGCTCTGATCTTTGTTGCCGTCTAACCCTCGAATCATTTGCCATTCGCCGTCTACTATACGACGCTGAACGTAATGTCCTGTTGCTATATAATCCGCGCCAAGATCTTCACATGCGAATTCAAGAAATGCTTTAAATTTGATTTCTTTATTACACATGATATCGGGGTTTGGGGTTCTTCCTTTCCGATATTCTTCTAGGAAGTATTCAAACACGTTATCCCAATATTCGGCTGCAAAATTGATGGTGTGGAGTTCAATACCAAGTTTATCCGCAACGGCTTGCGCGTCCTTAAGATCCTCTGCGGCTGCGCAATATTCATCGTTGTCATCTTCTTCCCAATTTTTCATGAAAAGCCCTTCAACTTGATAACCTTGTTGAAGTAGTAAGTAGGCAGACACAGAAGAATCAACTCCTCCAGACATGCCGACAATAACTTTTTTGTCGCAATTTGCCATATGTTTTACAGATACCTAAATTTTTCCGCGCGCAGTTTACCAAATTATAATCACTAAAACATCAAGCGCTCAGATATTTATTCACCTAAGTTATATGGCCTCGAATGATAAAAGGATTTAATGTGCTAGGCGTCTAAATCGACGATTTGGCTTTCGCCTGGTGCAATCCCGTCAATTGTCCAGTTACCAACCCGATAACGGATGAGTCTCAAGGTAGGGTAACCAACATGTGCAGTCATTCGCCTGACTTGGCGATTCCTTCCTTCACTGATGGTAATAGAGAGCCATGACGTTGGAATAGATTGACGAAATCTTACGGGCGGATGTCTGTCCCATACTTCAGGTGGAGGTATGCGCTTGACTTTCGCAGGGCGTGTGGGGCCATCTTTCAACGTTACACCATTTCTTAACTGAGCGAGGGCAGCATCGTCGGGTTCGCCTTCAACTTGTACCCAATAGGTTTTGCTTGTCTTGGCTTTGGGGTTCGCTAATTTATGCTGTGTTTTCCCATCATTCGTTAGTACCAACAGACCCTCACTATCGCGGTCGAGCCGTCCTGCGGCATACACTTCAGGCACAGAGATATAGTCTTTTAGCGTCTCTCGTCCGTCTGCGTCGGTGAATTGGGAAAGGACTTGAAAGGGCTTGTTAAATAAAACAAGTAAACGTTTTTCGTTGGTTTTTTTCATGATTCCGCGGAACGTACGCATCGTTCGGTGCTATTTAAGACGTATTTTTCATAATACTCAGTTTGAAACTCTTTGTATATGGTTTAAGATTGTCGCCGATTTTAAAAATAACGATTAGAGTTCAGGCGCTAGAGCCTGATTTAAGCACTTTCAACTTACATGAATGTGAAACGCTAAGGATGACCCATGACAAGTAGTAAGATTATTTACACCAAAACTGACGAAGCACCAGCTCTCGCCACTTATTCATTATTACCCATTGTTCAAGCATTTGCTAAAACAGCCAACATTGACGTAGAGACACGTGATATTTCTCTAGCGGGTCGTATTATCGCTAATTTTGCCGAATATCTGACAGAAGAGCAGCGTATTGACGATGCGTTGGCTGAGTTAGGTGAGCTTGCCAAACAACCTGAAGCAAACATCATTAAGTTACCGAATATCAGTGCATCTATTCCTCAGATTCAAGCGGCTATCGCAGAACTGCAAGCCGCGGGTTATGCATTACCCAATTATCCTGAAGAGCCGTCAAATGAAGAAGAGAAGCTTATCAAAGCAAAATATGACAAGGTTAAGGGCAGTGCGGTAAACCCAGTGCTTCGTGAAGGTAATTCCGATCGCCGTGCTCCGGCGTCTGTCAAAGCGTATGCGCAGAAAAACCCGCACTCAATGGGTGCTTGGGCTAAAGATTCACAGAGTCATGTTGCCAGCATGGAAAACGGAGATTTCTTTGCATCTGAACTATCAACAACGCTAGAGGCAGAAGATGAACTGCGCATTGAACACGTAGCTGTTGATGGTTCAGTTAATGTGTTGAAATCTTCTGTGCCAGTCTTGGCTGGTGAGGTGGTAGACGCTTCGGTTATGAGTAAGGCTGCGTTACGTGAATATCTTGAGCGTGAAATTGCTGCGGCAAAAGATGAAGGCGTTTTGTTGTCGTTGCACATGAAAGCGACAATGATGAAAGTTTCAGACCCTATTATCTTTGGTCAAGCGGTTGAAGTGTTTTACAGCGCTGTATTTGAAAAGCATGCGGCGGTATTTTCTGAAATCGGTGTTGATGCGAACAATGGTATCGGCGATGTGTACAGCAAAATCAAACAGCTTCCAGAAGCTCAGCAACAGGAAATTGAAGCTGATATTCAAGCGGTTTATGACGTTCGTCCTGAACTCGCGATGGTCAACTCTGACAAAGGCATTACCAACCTGCATGTACCGAGTGATATTATCATTGACGCCTCAATGCCCGCAGCTATCCGTTCGTCAGGGAAAATGTGGGGTGTAGATGGACAATTAAAAGACACTAAAGCACTAATTCCTGACCGTTCGTACGCGGGTGTATATCAAGCGACCATTGATTTCTGTAAGAAAAACGGCGCATTTGATCCTCGTACCATGGGTACGGTGCCAAATGTCGGTTTGATGGCAAAGAAAGCTGAAGAATATGGCTCACACGATAAGACATTCCAGATCGCTGAAAAGGGTGAAGTTCGTGTTGTGAATAGTGCAGGTGATATCGTGTTTACGCATGCCGTTGACGCAGGTGATATTTGGAGAATGTGTCAAGTAAAAGACGCGCCTATCCAAGACTGGGTCAAACTTGCAGTGTCTCGTTCGCGTTTGTCAGCTACCCCAGCTATCTTTTGGTTAAACAGTGAGCGTGCTCACGATGCTCAGTTAATCAAGAAAGTGGAAAAATACCTACCGCAACACGATACAGACGGTCTGGATATTCAAATCCTTGCACCTGTTGCTGCAACAGAGGTTACTCTTGCACGTATGTTGGAAGGCAATGATACGATTTCTGTTACTGGTAACGTGTTACGTGATTATTTGACTGATTTGTTCCCAATCTTAGAGCTCGGTACCAGTGCCAAGATGTTGTCAATTGTTCCTCTAATGAACGGTGGTGGTCTATTTGAAACTGGTGCTGGTGGCTCAGCACCTAAACACGTTCAACAATTTGAGCAAGAAGGCCACTTGCGTTGGGATTCTTTAGGCGAGTTCTTGGCGTTAGCAGCATCACTTGAACATTTGTCACAAGTAGCATCAAATAGTAAAGCAAAAGTATTAGCGGATACTTTAGATGCTGCGACAGGCAAATTCCTTGATGAAAACAAGTCTCCGTCTCGCAAAGTCAATGAGCTTGATAATCGCGGTAGCCACTTCTTCTTAGCATTGTATTGGGCGCAAGCGCTCGCCGCGCAAGAAGATGATGCCGAGTTACAAGCAGCGTTCGCAAAGCTTGCAGAGGTGTTGACCGCAAGCGAGTCGACAATTGTCAATGAGTTGAATGGTGTACAAGGAACGAGTATTGATGTTGGTGGTTATTACATGCCAACGGATGAATTGGCTGCTCAACATATGCGTCCTAGTAAAACATTTAACTCAGCACTAGCGTTATTGTCATAAGCAGTCATAATTTCGACGCAAAAAAAAGCAGGCTCTAGCCTGCTTTTTTTTTGAATTTGTCATAAATGAATCAGGTTCATTTAATCGTAATGTTGCTATGCAACAGGTTCCTCTGCAAACGCAATGTTTTCAGCGTGAATCCCTTTCGGTCCTTCTTTGATCTCGAACGATACTTCTTGACCTGCTTTTAACGAGCGGTAACCGTCCATTTTAATGGTTGAGTAATGTGCGAAAATATCTTCACCACCACTCTCAGGTACAATAAAACCAAACCCTTTAGCGTT
>CAXRGH010000214.1:0-2536 GCA_964230195.1 Alteromonadaceae bacterium | reverse complement strand
GCTCTCTCGTTTTTGGTTATCGTCGAATCGAAAAATTCCTTGAAGGTTTTTTGTGCAAGATTTACTGAAAAAAGTCCTAAAGTTTTTTAAGGTACTGTAATTTATGAATTTTTTACGAAAAACCAAGGCGGTAAAAGTGACTATCTGGAACTAAAGTAGCACTTACATTGAACAAAATCAGAGAGCATCTAAACACGAAGAGATGTCAAATTGAGTGAACACGTAGAGAGTTATGTGCATCAATCGAAAACAAAAAAGCCAGAATTAAGCTGGCTTTTTCAACAATCTGAAATCTTGAAAAAGGGTTCAAATTTATTCTGTGCTTATCATTTAACCTAGTAAAGATAACGCCGACTGAGGTCTTTGATTAGCCTGAGCTAATACTGAAGTACTTGCCTGCTGAATAATCTGATTACGAGTCAAGTTAGCTGTTTCAGTGGCAAAATCAGTATCTCGAATACGTGATTGTGCGCCTGATAAGTTTTCAGCAACCGTACTCAAATTTCTAATCGTAGATTGGAAACGGTTTTGCAAAGCACCGAGTTCTGCACGTTGAGCACCGATTGAAGAAATAGCAGTGTCAATAGCAGTAAGTGCTGAAGAAGCTCCTGTAGTAGATGAAATATCTACTGTTGAAACACCTAAACCCGAAGCACCAAAACTAGCACCGGATGTTGATGACAAATTAACTGAAATTGTTTGACCAGCATTAGCACCAACCTGGAAGGCAGCAGAAAAGCCACCGCTCAAAATGCTGTTGCCAGCAAAGTTAGTGTCAGTGCCAATACGAGACAATTCCGCTACAAGCGCTGTAACTTCTTGCTGAAGTGCCGCTCTATCCGCTGAAGAATTAATACCATTTTGTGATTGAATCGCTAGCTGGCGAATGCGCTGTAACGATGAGGTTGTTTCTGCTAGCGCGCCTTCAGCAGTTTGCACTAGTGAAATAGCATCGTTTGCATTTCGTACAGATTGGTTTAGACCCTGGATTTGAGATTCAAAACGATCAGAAATCTGAAGACCTGCGGCATCATCAGCAGCTCTGTTGATTCTGAAACCTGAAGAAAGTCTTTCGAATGAAGTGCTTAACGCGTTACCCGAATCAAATAACTGGCGTTGGGCATTCAATGAAGACACATTTGTATTTACGAATAAAGACATTACATCTCTCCTACACTCTCGATGCGGCAACAATTAGACATAACTGTGCCTTTACTGACTGACGTCAGCTCGATTATTTAAAATTAGACATCACACTACCAATATGAATGTCGTTGGCTCTCTCGTTTAAAGTTATCGTCGCCACCTAGAGGGTTTTTATAGTACAGTGCAAAAAAAATAAAAATTTATTGCTGTTCGGAGCCAAAGGAGTAATGTAAACCATTGAAAATAAGCATTTTTGTTAGGTAAATCGAAAGAGAAAAAAATGGTTTCACTCATTTGGAGCAAAGGAAAACACAATGCATTTACCGATTTGTGCACGTTTGAAGACCGGCTTTGGTGTTGCTTTAGGGAAGCAGAAAATCACGTAAGTAAAGATGGGGTAATAAGGATTTTGCAACTGAATTCAAACGGCGAACTACTTAATGTTGATGTCATAAGAATGCCTGAAGCTGACCTAAGAGACCCAAAACTGACCGTCACACCAGAAGGACAATTGCTATTACTTGCCTATAGAGTAAACGCCAAAAACTCTCTTCATATTAACAACCATCAACCAGTGTCTTGGCTGCGTACCGTCAATGGAACTTGGTCAAAGGAACGTTCAATCGGCGATTCCGGTTGGTGGTTGTGGAGGATCAGGTGGTTCCAAAATACAAACGTGGTAGGCAAACATCCAGCTCATACAGCATTTGGATTTGCATATAATATGGGGCAGGAACGTTTGATGTTCTATTCAGGTGATCCTCGCAGAAGGATGAGTATCTTAAATGAGGATGCTTTAAGTAAACGCTCAGATGGTCTTGGCTACCCCAACGAAAGCGATATATTCTTTGATGATACAAAAGCCTACGCAATTGTAAGGAGAGATGCCGATTCTTACACAGCACAATTGGGCGAATCAACATACCCATTTAAAAAATGGAAATGGCATGACCTAGGCGGCTATATTGGTGGACCTTGTGCAATGAAGTTATCGTCCAATCAGACACTAGTTGCTGGACGAATCTTTAAAGACCAACAATTAAAAACTGCGCTTTGGATTCTAGATTTGAACACTAAAAAACTGACGCTAAATAAGGTTTTACCCTCCGACGGTGACAATAGTTACCCAGGCTTAGCGAAGCACAATGGAACAATTTACGTTAGTTACTACTCAAGTCATCAATTTAACAAGAGCTGTATTTATCTCGCTAGTTTTGAAATAGAAGAATTAGCTAATCATTAGATGAAGTCAAACAGCGATAGCTGGGTCACTCGGCCAAATGTTTGTTGAGCAGCTTGTAAAGCCGTTTCTTGTTTACTCAAGTTTGCTACAGCCTCAGCATAGTCTACATCTTGTATTTTCGAACGAGCGTCTTTGTTCGTTATTTCT
>CAXRGH010000213.1:0-5016 GCA_964230195.1 Alteromonadaceae bacterium | reverse complement strand
ACATCTTCGTCAGTCACTTCTAAAACAATCACTGACTGTTCACCGTCGTCGGTTTGGGCTCTGAATTGCATACCCTCGGTGACTTCAATTCCCTCAAACATAGAAATTGGTACTGCTTGCATTAGGCCATCGACTCTCTCGCCATAGGCGTTTTCAGGTTCGACGGTGACAGTCAGTTTCTCGCCAGCTTTCATTCCGGTAATCGCTTTTTCTAATCCCTCAATAATGTATCCAGTACCTTGTATGATCTGAAGTGGCTCCTTGCCAATGGTTGAATCAATCTCAACGCCATCAGTGGTTGAAACCGTTAAATGCAAAGTGACGGCAGATAGGTGCGTTATATTCATAGATGCGCTCTTGATATTAGTTAATTGAGTAGGGTAAAGGGCTCAGATTAAACAATAGTTCGTCATTGCCTTTGAGTCTAAATATTGCGTCGCTCTCGGTATCATTGGGCAACACTGCCAGCAGATATGTATTGCCGTTGAATTGGCTACTGCGGATAACGCTTCCGGCTCTACGCCAGTTTTCGCCTAATGACAATTCAAGGTCAGTTCCTGCAGATACTGCAACGCTGCTCGTCGCTTGAAGAAGTAAGGTTGCTCGTTTGTTTTTACCGAGATACTTTGTTCGTGCTACAACCTCTTGCCCTGTGTAACAACCTTTTTCAAAGCTAATGCCATCAATGAGTTGTAAATTCATCATTTGCGGCACAAATTGATCGGCTGTCTGCTCCACAATCTGAGGCAGACCTGCTAACACTTCAGCCGTATTTACCCAATCACTATCTGACTCTGATTCTGATTGACAAGCAACAGTATCAGGCACGATCACATGGGTCACGCTACTACGCTCACAATGCCAGGTGACACTTGCCTCGTGAGATTGAGTTACATTGCTACTGTCGTCAGTCGCGAGGCCTTGAGTTTTCAGAATATCCGTTAACGCCTGACGTGAGCCAGATAAGTATCGAAGGTGTGTGTCATGTTCTATTGTGACTTTTGAGAACACTGCAAACTTTTTGAGTTCGCGTAACGTAGTTTCAAGGCTAGATAAAGTGGTGACTAGATAGATACCACCGTTAAACGGTATGAGTTGAAATATTGCCCACATTTTTCCTTTGAAATTACAGTGAGCTGCACGCATCGTGCGGTTTGGTGTCAATAACGAGATATCGTTTGTGAATTGGCCCTGCAAGTATTTCACAGCGTCTTCACCTGTCACCTTGATAATGGCATGTTGATCGCGTTGAACGATGACGTCTTGTGGAAACTGCAGCTGTTTGGGATTGATTGGTGAAAAATCAGTCATGGTGCCTCTTTTCATGGAAACCTTGTGTTAGAAGTTATGATAAACTCTACCATTATTCTATTCGATAACCTTAAATGGGGATAATTATTTATTCTACAAGGGAAAGTCGATTAATATAACCACCTAAGTTGGACGCATTGGAGAATCTATGTTTACAAAAGCCAGATATGCAAGGTTAAAATGGGCTTGTCGCCGCGGTATGCTCGAATTAGACGTCTTATTGGAGCCGTTTGTTATTCATGGTTTTAGTGCCTTATCTGAAGCGCAAAAAGTGACGTTCGAACGATTACTCACATGTGATGATCCTGATTTGTTTGCTTGGTTTATGGGACATGAGAAATGCCATGATGCTGAACTGGCTGAGATAGTGAAAATCATCCTTGATCGCATCAAAATCCAAGATTGATATTCCCCAACCGAGCGGCGACGCTGGACTATGTCGTTGTGTTGATTGTGGGGTATTGATTTGTTTTTGTGGCGGATTGATAGCCCTGCTTGTTTCGGAACTCGATGCTCGTTTCTTTGTTTTATGTTTGTTGAGTCTTTGTATCTACAGTGAGGTCGCTCCGCATTTCAGGCGCGAACAGCGTCAAACCCACGCCATTTTGTTGCTGTCAGGCCGAGCCCTTTACGATTGGCAGCAATCAGCGCATTTTGAAACGTTACCGCAAAGCCGGACAACTTTACTATTTGTCTATTGGCGGTACGGTGATGTGAAGCGCAGCATTATTAACGAGAGATGGTTGTGGCGTTGGCAATTGTCGGGCGCTGACTTCAGCGCCCTGTGTCGTTATTTACTAAGGATTCAGCGCGGCTACTAAGCCGTGCCACTGTATTACTCGGTAGGATGTAGGGTAGTGACTTTGGCAGAAGGCAATGTATCAGGGTAATCCAAATTATAATGGAGCCCTCGGCTCTCTTTTCGCTGCATTGCGCAGGATACAATGAGTTCGGCTACTGTCACAAGATTACGTAATTCAAGCAGGTTGTTGCTTATCCTGAAATTGGCGTAATACTCATCAATTTCTTGCTTCAACATATCAATTCTTCGCATCGCACGTTCCAGGCGCTTATTCGTGCGAACAATCCCAACATAATCCCACATAAATAATCGCAGTTCATGCCAGTTGTGCTGGATAATGACCTCTTCATCAGAGTTGGTCACCTGACTTTCATCCCATGGTGGAATAAACTCATCACTTAACGCTGCGTCAAGGCGTCGGCTGATGTTATCTGCAGCAGAGCGCGCGTACACTAAACATTCTAATAGCGAGTTGCTCGCCATACGATTTGCTCCATGTAATCCGGTGTAAGCAACCTCGCCAATGGCATACAGGTTATCTATTGATGTCTTGGCGTTAGTATCTGTAATGACGCCGCCACAGCTGTAATGAGCGGCGGGAACAATTGGGATTGGTTGGCGAGTGATGTCGATCCCCAATGAACGGCACTTCCGATAGATTGTGGGAAAGTGCTTTACAATGAAATTCGCCGGTTTGTGGGTGATGTCCAGATACATGCAATCCGCACCCTGACGTTTCATTTCGTAATCAATTGCTCGTGCAACAATATCCCTAGGGGCTAGCTCCATGCGTTCATCAAACTTTTGCATGAATCGTTGCCCGTTAGCATCAACCAGATAGGCTCCTTCGCCTCTCAGTGCTTCAGTGATTAAGAAGTTTTTGGCTTCAGGGTGATAAAGGCAGGTTGGGTGGAACTGATTAAACTCCATGTTAGCAACAGAACAACCCGCACGCCAAGCCATTGCGATCCCATCGCCGCTTGCGATGTCAGGATTTGATGTGTATTGATAAACCTTGCTCGCACCACCGGTGGCAAGTGTTGTAAATTTGCTGCGTATAATCTCTACCGACTCTTTGTCTCTGTTCCAAACATAAACCCCTAACACGGTGTCATTGTTTTGCTTACTTTTGATTAAGTCGATTGCGTTATATCGCTCAAAAAGGTGGATGTTGGGGTGTTGTCTCACGGTCTCAATGAGTGTCGTTTGGACCGCTTTTCCGGTAGCGTCCGCAGCATGAAGAATTCTGCGATGACTGTGACCACCTTCTTTTGTGAGATGAAACTTAGTTTCACCTTGCTCATTAACCTCTTGGTCAAATGGCACGCCAAAATCAATCAGCCATTGAAGACTATCTTTGGCATTTTCAGCAGTGAATTCTACGGCGACTTCATCGCACAACCCAGCGCCAGCAACTAAAGTATCCCTTACATGATTCTCAACAGAGTCATTCTCATCAAATACGGCAGCAATACCACCTTGAGCGTAGACAGTAGAGCCCTCTGAAAGCGGCCCCTTACTCAACACAATAACATTTGATGTCTCTGCAAGTTTTAATGCAAAGCTGAGCCCCGCGGCACCACTGCCAACGACGAGCACATCACATTGATGTTCGATTGTTAAAGACATAAAACATAGCATTTCCAGTAAAACTAGTGATAGAGTTTAAACTATTCGATAAGGGGGGTTAAGTAGAAATTCAAACCGCGTGACGGCTTTTTTTGTATTTAATCAAATAATTTATGAACTTTTTGAATACGAGATGCTCTATTAGCCAACAATACAGCAGCATCGTACTAGAATTAAAAGAATGGGAGCTCAATGAGCGAGCAAGAAAATGATCTTGAAATTGTGAAGCGCGTCCAGAATGGTGATAAAAACGCTTATCAATTGTTAGTAGTCAAGTATCAGCAAAGGATTACGTATTTAGTCTCTAAATATGTCAAGAACTCAGGGGACGTTGCAGATGTAGCGCAAGAGGTGTTTATTCGTGCTTACCGAGGGCTACACAACTTTCGCGGTGATAGTGCCTTTTACACATGGCTATACCGAATTGGTGTAAACACGTCTAAAAACTATTTGATTGAGCGTTCGCGTAAACACGCTGATAGTGCGGTTGACGTTGAAGATGCCGAGTACTACGAAGGCAGTGAAGGACTTAAAACAAACGCAAGTCCTGAGCGAAACTTGATGAGAGACCAATTGCAAAAGACCCTGTTTGAGGCCCTTGAGTCTCTACCTGAGGATTTGCGAGTTGCGATTAGTTTGCGAGAACTCGACGGCATGAGTTATGAAGATATATCGTCGGTGATGGATTGTCCCATCGGAACCGTTCGTTCACGTATTTTTAGAGCGCGCGAAGCGTTAGATAAAGCAATAGAGCCATTGCTACAACCTTAAATTAGATGGAAAACAGGTAATATTATGACTGATAAGAATGAACAAATGTCTGCCTATCTTGATGGTGAAACAGCGTCCTCTGAAACGTTAGATTCACTGGTTCAAGATGCAGATATGAAGCAAAAATGGGCTCGTTATCATCTCATTAAAGATATGCTTCAAGATGAACGTGCGCCATCAGTTCCGTCTAATTTTTCTGATAGTGTGATGGCAAAACTCGCATCAGAACCCACTATTTTGTCGCCTTCAACGCCTGATGTATCCCCTCAGACATTACCTGATACCACGAAAGCTAAAGTGGTTAATCTGTTCAAAAATGTTGCCCAATACGGCATTGCTGCAACCGTAGCAGCGGCCATGGTGCTTGGTGTACAACACATGAATGAACCTCAGCAATTGGAAACCTTCAGCGCAGCAAGAGTACCCGTAATCCCGGGTGTTGGCGGTGGCATGGCGCCAGTTAGCTTGGATCGTACCCGCGAGGTCGCGCAGGGCGACAGCGA
>CAXRGH010000212.1:0-16609 GCA_964230195.1 Alteromonadaceae bacterium | reverse complement strand
TATTGCCGCTAAACAAAGGAGCTTCAGGACTATCGACTGCAATGACGTCGATAAAAGTATTGCTGGAAGAATATGTGGAGGATGAATGCAAATAAGCAAGCTCTGCAATCCCATCCTGATCGAGATCATAATGAGTCGCGGAGAGGATATGCTCTTCAGTTTCAAGCAGTACGGTCGCGACGCTCTCTAAGTCCATGGTGACACTGATTCCATGCTCAGTAACGGTGATGATTTCGAGTTCAGCATCCGAGTCCAGATTCGCCCCCAACACCTGAACAATCTGTCCTGCCGTCGCTGGTTTAAATGGATAGTGCCACTTTTGACGATACTGACTGCCGTCAAATTCCAGTAAAAACACACTCCGCATGCCGTCTGTTGACAATACTTCATTTAAATCGTCACCATCAAAGTCACCAACAAACATCGAATGATTTTTTTGCGGTACTTCAATACCAGAACGACTCATTGGGAGTGGTTTATCGTCTTTTACTGTCACTGTTATTGGCGTCAATTCATTGGTGTCACCGTTTCCGCCAACAAAGCCAAAATTAAAATAGTAGTTCTGATGGGACAAAGTAAGTTGACTGGGAACTTGCCAAGTAACCAGCCCTTCACTGTTCATTGATGCACCCTCTGGACCGCTGATTAAAATGCCATTGACGTCGGAAGGGCCAGTATCTGGATCCGATACAACTGCCATAAACTCAACCGTGTCTCCTGCCATCAACGTCTCCGGTAACCCTGTCACTTCAATTTCCAACGGCGCATCTTCGAGCTCGATTGTTCGGCGAGGCCCTTCAACGCTATTACTTCCATCATTTACCACGGTGGCTACCTCTAACTGGTCGCCGAACACCGCAATATAGGGAGGTAATGTCGCACTTGTTTGGTCTGGGATTAACTCGCCATTAAGGTACCAGCGATGAGAAACCGTCAGATCTTGAGTGGCTGTATCCGGATCGTAATAGGAACCGACTTGTACCGTGATCGGGGTCGTAACGTCATAAGATTCAGAATAAGGGAGATACGGTTTATTGACAGTCGGTGGCAAAGATAACTCAGATAACGACACCAACACCTTGTCTTCAGCAGTTGCGTCCAGTAATTCGTCGAAACTAATAAAGTAGGTACCAATATCAAAATTACCATCATTAGTGCTGTCCGCCTTCAATTGAATATACTCGCCGGAAAAATCAAACATGGCTTTGTTAGCGCCCTGTATTTCAAGTTTGCCTGCACTGAAACGAGGCGGCTCGTTCATCGCGTTGTCTAGAAAGATTTGGACTTTACCTTGGTTACCCAAATACAGTTCACCATTGATATTCAGAGGGCCATTCTCTGAGTACATAGGTATAGATGCCACCGTTTTTGCACGAAGTTGTTGGACTTCAACAACATCAAATAACAAGTCTTGGGTATTTTTAAATAGCTGAATGCCGGAGGCAGCCACTGTCTGTTCAAACTGAGAGTAGCCCGTTAGCTTGATGGTTTTGCCATCTAATTCCCACGTCAAATTGTCAAAATAATAAATGATATCCGAACCATTTTCTGTCAGATTCGTGAAACCAAGAACAACATCGCCCGTCATCGCAAAGTTATTCGTGTTGAGATAACAATTGTTGTACTGAATGTCTATATAGCCTTCAAAGTTGCCATCCAACTTACCTTTGTAATCAACGGTTCCTTGACCATCACAAGACAACCTTCTATCAATCTCACCACCAGAACTCAACATACCACCCAGATCATGGGCAAACACATCAGGCATAGTCGTATAGTTAGAGGCAAATAGAGTCTTGAATACCTCTTGAGCTGAGGCTGAATCGAGAACGATATCTTGACTACTGCCAACATATCGTTGATTGACCAATGAAACGCTATTCGAAATCAATTCAGGTTCACTTTGACCTAGGGAAGTTCCGCCTCCTCCTGTGACTGTTTTGGTGTCACTTGAACCACCGCATGCTGTCATTAAAACGCCGATAAATAAAACAACTATTCTCAACAAAGCTATTCCTTAACTAGAACTTATTAGACCAGTAACAATATTATCATTTTGGGTATGAGTAACGAACGCCTCGAATGTAAGTAAATATTACATTTCTCATACATTGTGATTATTTTTCGTAAAACTCTATGATATTCGAAAAAATTGGCACCCATGTTAACGCATCAAGCTATGATAACCGTTCAATTTTTTAATCCTGAGCACATTAAATATGTCTCTGATAACTACACGGGAGATCCTGAGAGATGTCTGAATTTAATAACGTTACCATTGTTAAAAAAGCAAACCAGTACTTTGATGGGAAAGTCACTAGTCGTACTGTCATCTTCGCAGATGGCACAAAAAAGACGTTGGGGATTATGCTTCCGGGTCAGTATGAGTTTGGCACCGAGGCTAAAGAACTGATGGAAATTCTCGCTGGCACCCTAACCATTCAATTGCCTGGAGAAGAGTGGCGTGCAATTCAGGAGGGAGAGTCTTTTGAGGTTCCGGCAAACTCGAGTTTTAAGCTGAATATTGAGACCTTAACTGATTACTGTTGTAGTTATTTAGATTAAATTCTCCAATCAACACCGTGATATCAATGACAGCCGCACACCATTGTCATCAATAGTAGCGGCTGTTCTTCATACCGTTAGGCTATTACCACCTACGACGCAAGCCACCGAGCATTAACATAACAAATGCCCAATGAAGACTACCGCCTCCGGAACTCGAGGTTGTATCGCCATCGTCAGTTTGACCACCGGTATTTGTATTACCACCCGTATTTGTATTACCGCCGGTATTCGTATTAGTAGTATCTTCCGTCACTGTAATCGTCAATACACCTGAAGACTCAGCACCTTTGCTATCTACTATCACATACGTCACAGTCACCGTGCCCGCGAAGTTATCGGCAGGCACATATTTCAACTCTTGAGACTCAACGACAACCACACCAGCAGTTGCGGTCGCGGATACCAAGGTAATGCTATCTGCATTTGGATCGGTGTCGTTACTTAATACGTTCACTGTGACCGTTTCAGTATTTTTAAGGGACGCTGTATCTGCATTGGCCACAGGCGCTTGATTAGCTTCTGGTTCATTTGAAGTAAAGGCTGTTTTTATTGAGGCAATGTCCTCACTCAGACTCGAAGTAACGTCAATAACAGTGGTTTTCCAGTCTGACGAAGTCACAGCAAAGATTGCTGCGAGAGAATTCCACTGAGACTGAACACTGGTTTTGTCCAGATCAATAATGTCATTGTTTTCTACCACCCAACGTTCACAGTCGCGGACCACGACACCACCGGTTTCAATGACATCGGTGTCAAAAGTCACTGAATCGTTGTAGCTTAAATTATCTTTTGGGTTTGATATCTGATAGTTGAAATCAGATTCAGTGTCATAGTTAAGAAAGTCGATGAAGTCTGGATAGTCTTTTAATGCTGTATTTTCCACACCAAATTCGTTAAACACCTCGTGTACATCAGACATATTGCCATAGTAGTTATTGAATAAACTCTTTTCAGCAAACCGATTGCATTTAATGGGACGCTGATTATTGAAAAATAAATTAGACTCCATCACGTTCTGACCACCATTGATGTCAATACCGGCAAAATTAAATCGCTTGTTACCAACGTTATTGAAGACATTGTTTTTCACGAGGGTACCACTGGAGAAGTTATCAATGTAGACCCCGTTGCTCGGCACATCAGCTAGATAGTTACCTTCAACTAAATTGCCACGATAGTGAGGGCGCTGACCAATACCAAAGTAGATGGCGCCACCGTCTTGTTTGAAGTAGGTAGGCAGATCATGAATATAATTATTTTTAATCGTATTTTCTGCACTTTCGCGCACTAAAATAGCAAAATGAGGGGCATTGTAAATTTCATTCTCAACCGCTGTGTGACCGAAACCACGGAAACTGATCCCTGGTATTTGCGACTTCTGATCCCAAGCAAAGTCATGAATAACATTGCCTTTCACTAGATTGTTAGTTTTTTCAATTGGGAAATTATTGAGAGTCTTGCCCGACACCTTTGGATAGCTTCCGCCGTCCAGTGCTACCCCAACACCACCAATAGTATGAATGTGATTATCGATCACCTGATGTTCGCTACCGTCAAGATCAATGGCGTTCATGCTTAGATGACGAACCTCATTGTCTTTCAATGTAATCTGTTGGCTGTTATTCACCACAATACCATTGCCTCGACCACCCTCAATCACTAAACCTTCAAAGACTATGTGACTGGCGCCGGAGACAGAAATCAAATCAAAGGTACTGACGGCCAACTTATAACGTGCTGTCTCATCGTCATGGGGATAGAGATACAGAACCTTACTGGAACGGTCGAGATAGAATTCGCCAGGCTGATCCAATTCTTCTGCAACATTATCAAAATAGAAATGCGCCGGTTTTCTGTCATAAATACCACTGATTTCGCCTCGAGATAACGTCACTTGATTACCGTTAATCTCACTGACACGGTTATATGTCCATTCCCATGCTCTACCAACAACACCGTCTAAATAGATTTCACTCGGTTTGTTCCACTTTGCCACACGGTCGCCATAAGCCACTTCAAACGTGCCACCGCCAGTGGCAAATTCGGTTGATGTCTTACTGGTGTGCTTTGGATCGTTTGCAAACCCAGATTGATAACCACGGTCAATAACATCGCTATAACTGACATTTCCCGGATAATCCGTTGGTGATAGTGGACTTAAGTAGCTGGGGTATTCATCTGTTGGGTTTGGCCAGCGTGCGAGTTGCATGCGGCGACTTCCCTGATAGAGCATCGCAGGTCCATACGAGCGCCCTTGAATTAATGCAAAACCATGTGAAGGCGCTTGGGTGTAAACAGACGAGGGTAAACTCAGTGTTGATAGGTCAACCATTTTCAGCTTTGACACTACAGACTGGTCAACGAGATTGTCAGTATAGGTATTGGGGGTCACCGGCTGTAGTCGTTCTGTCACATCACGACTTGAAGTCAAAATAGCCCCACGCGATGTCGCGCTTCGGTAAGTCACTGGTTGAGACGCAGTACCAGAGTCGCCAGAATTGAGCGCAAGGGATTGGTTAAGTGTATAGGTTCCATCTGCCAACTCAATGACAACAGGGTGACTAAAGCGATTCGATTGTTTTCCAGTACGATAAGCGGATTTGGCATCTTGGATAGCGTTAAACGGATACTGAGATGAACCATTGCCACAAGCGTCCGCACTAGGATCAACGTAGAGCATATGTTCGTTACCAACCACTTCTCCCAACCCATCGAGATCACAGCCACCTATTACTGATCCACCAGGGCTCGCTCCTAGATGACTGATATCAGTCGGTTCTGCCTGTGTCCATTGGGATATCACAAACGTCAGACTTGGTTGACTGTCTGCCACACGACGATAGCTACTCGGCGTTGTAACAGGACCAACAACATCTACCACGGTACCATCTATCTGCAAGGACCAGGACTCGTCTTTCTTTACCTGTAATTTTGGTGATACCAATACATCAACAGATTCGGCAACCTGATCCGGCAAGGTTGAAGCGCCATTGACAATCACTAAAGTGCTCTGAGGGGCTAAATTCACACCCGACAGATCAACATATTTCGTACCGTCTGCACGCAGTAACTTGTCGTCACCATCAAAGGTGACTGTTGTACTGCTCGGATTATACAGTTCGATCGCACTGGCAGCGCTTGAATTTCCTAAAAGATATTCAGAAATCATCACATTATCAGCGGCAAAAACGCTCGTCGTTAATGTCAATGTGACGAAAGCAGAAGAGAAAAGATGATTCAATGCACTCATAATACGGTTAGTCCTCGTTCAATAAGAGGGCTAACCGTACCACACAAAGTGACTAAATCAACAAATTGTTAACAATAAACTATTATAAGTCAGTTTATCCTTACACTAGTGGATCAGATAAACGCGTATGCATCACCAAATAGATGGTCAAGGGGTAGTCCTTTCTCCTTGAAGTCATCTCTAACTACTTTTGCCATTTCAAATCGGCCAGCAACGTACACGTGATAATCCGCTAGTGAAGGAAAGTCATCCATAATAGCATGGTGGACAAACCCTTGGCGTCCGTTCCAATCTGGCGAATCAATAACAGGGATAAACGAGAAATGAGGCTCAGAATCTGCCAGTGCCTTCAAAGATTCGAGATCATACATTTCATGCTCACTGCGTGTTCCCCAATATAAAATTGTGGGCGCATGACGTTGTTGCTGTAAAATCCCTTTTAACAAGGACGCTGTGTAGGAATAGCCTGTGCCACCAGCCAGTAAAATAATTGGTTGATGGGAATCTGATTGTAAAAACGCTTCGCCGTGTGGAAAATCAATCACCGCATCGTCCGCATTATTTTCAAGATAATCCAATGCCTGCAATGCATACTGGTTACCCGGTGCCGCACCGATATGAAGCTCTACCGTCCCCTCGTCATTGTGAACATTTGCAATTGAGAATGGACGCTCATCACCTTCCCCCAACACGACTTTCAAATATTGACCCGGCTTGAAATTAATATTTGCTGTTGGCGTTAGAATGACTTTTTTTACCGTTTCACTTAAGGTTGAAATACTCTCAACTCGGCACTTAATTTGTGACATCACTACTCTCACTTATCTTTGTTTGGGAAAATGGCTAGATCATCCCATATATCGTCAATTTTCTGTTTTACTTCAGGATCCATAACAATCGGCTCCCCCCACTCTCTATCGGTCTCACCCGGTAGTTTATTGGTCGCATCTAACCCCATTTTTGAACCTAAACCTGAGACAGGTGATGCAAAGTCCAAATAGTCAATGGGGGTATTATCAATCATGGTCGTGTCACGCATGGGGTCCATTCGCGTGGTGATAGCCCAAATGACATCATTCCAATCCCTAGCATTGACATCATCATCACAGACAATGACAAACTTGGTATACATGAACTGCCGAAGAAATGACCATACACCCATCATGACTCGTTTTGCATGACCGGGATATTGTTTCTTCATGGTCACAACAGCCATGCGATACGAGCAGCCTTCTGGCGGTAAGTAAAAATCGACTATTTCTGGAAATTGTTTTTGTAGAATCGGCACAAAGACTTCATTCAGTGCCACGCCCAAAATGGCTGGTTCATCTGGCGGTCTGCCAGTATGTGTTGAATGATAGATAGGGTTATCTCTATGAGTGATGTGAGTCACAGTGAAAACTGGGAAAGTGTCAACTTCATTATAATACCCGGTGTGGTCACCATAAGGTCCCTCAGGCGCGGTTTCTTCAGGATCAATGTAGCCTTCCAAAACATACTCTGCTTGCGCTGGTACTTGCAGATCATTACTGACACACGCAACCACTTCAGTCTTATCGCCACGTAATAGCCCTGCAAAAGCATATTCGGATAAGGTATCTGGCACTGGTGTGACCGCACCAATGATAGTGGCTGGATCAGCGCCAAGCGCAACCGACACGGGATAGGATTTTCCTGGATTTTCCTGACACCATTCTTTGAAGTCAAGCGCGCCGCCGCGGTGGGACAACCAACGCATTATCAACTTATTTTTACTTAAAACTTGTTGCCGATAGATACCGAGGTTTTGGCGTTTTTTATGAGGCCCACGTGTCACCGTTAATCCCCATGTGACCAGTGGAGCAACGTCTCCGGGCCAACAGGTCTGAACCGGCAATTTGGTCAGATCAACCTCATCTCCCGTCAATATGTTTGCCTGACACGGTGCTTTACGAACTTCCTTGGCGGGCATGTTTAACACTTGCTTCAAGACCGGTAATTTATTCCACATGTCTTTAATGCCCTTCGGCGGCTCAGGCTCTTTTAAATAAGCAAGTAGTTTACCCACTTCTCTTAGCGCCAAAACTGAGTCTTGCCCCATACCCATAGCCACACGTTCTGGTGTCCCAAATAAGTTAGCGAGTACCGGGGTTTTGTAACCCTTTGGATTTTCAAACAGAAGTGCTGGTCCGCCTGCTCGCAAGGTGCGGTCTGCAATCTCAGTCATTTCCAATCGCGGGTCAATTTCTTGGGTTATTCGCTTTAATTCACCCATCGCTTCAAGTTTATCAATAAACTCTCGCAGATCTTTATATTTCATTGTGTCTTTGCCTTGATGTGACGGTTTCAACGTCATCCATACGTATCGCATCAAAATGTGTTGCGATTATAACGATTTAAATACTATTTTTCTTCTATAAGCCAAGATTAATTGTTCAACTGTTATTCTCCGTCTATGTTTACTCATGACCACTAGCAGACTAATAGGATAATAATATGCAAATCGATCAACACATGTTTGAAGAGCTCTCTCTACTGTTATGTTTCTCTAACGAGAGCCTAATGAATGGAATAAAAGTCCACAGAGACGCAGATCCAAAACTTATTGAAGCTGCTAAGCGTTTATATGCAAAAGGAGTTATTGATCATGAAGACGGTGGTTATTTGACTGATTTGGGTCATGACCTTTACGCCCACGCAAAAAAAATTGAGTACGCCCTAAAGCATTAACCAACGGTCAATCGTTTGTTTTAGGTGTTTCATATCAATCGGTTTGGCGAGGTAATCATCCATACCCGCCTCCTTCGCTCGTTTGATATCAGTAGGCATCACGTTGGCTGTCACAGCAATGATAGGAGTGGAAAAACCGTCACGCTGTTTGAGTTTTGAGGCTGCGGTCACGCCATCCATCACTGGCATTTGCAAATCCATTAAAATAAGATCGTAATCCGTCGACTCTGAGATCGATAACGCTTCTTCACCATGAATAGCGATATCATAGTCTATCCCCATTGCTTCAATCATATTACCTAGGACCAATTGATTAATTTCATTGTCTTCAACAATGAGAATACGTTTGTTCTCATATTCACCGAGGGCAGTCTCCATTTGAGTTGTTTCAGTGTCGCCCTGGAGTTCACATGTCGCTATCGGTAGCGTCAATTGAATAATAAATTCGCTGCCTGCTCCGTCTGCACTGTTGACTTGCAGTGTGCCTTGCATCAACTCAATCAATTGCTTGCTGATAGTCAAACCGAGTCCAGTACCACTATAACGCCGGGTGCTATGCCCCTCAGCTTGTACAAACGGTTGGAATAGCAATGGAAGGCTCTCTGCCGGGATACCGATCCCCGTATCGAGCACCGTTATCCTGACATTGTATTGGGACTGCTCCGCCTCTGCTATCGTCAAGTTAACTTGCACACCGCCAGTCGTCGTAAACTTAATTGCATTGGAGACTAAATTGTTAATCACTTGCCTAATGCGAATGGGGTCGCATACCACCATCCTAGGCATGTCCGGATGTATCACAAATTTCAAGGTCAATGATTTTTCATCAGAAGCAGGACGGAAAGTATCAAGCGTGTCTTCGAGTAACGAAACGAGATCAACGGCTTCTGGAACTAGCTGCAACCCATCTGCCTCGATCTTCGACAAGTCTAAAATATCATTAATTAATGTCATCAAGACGCGACACGAGCTATTCATTTTATCTAATTGAAAACGTTGCTTTTCACTCAAATCGTCAGCTTGAAGCAATTGAACAAACCCCATAATTGCATTCATAGGCGTACGTATTTCATGACTCATATTTGCGAGAAACTGACTTTTGAGACGCTCAGATGCTTGTGCTTTCTGAGTTTCAGCATTAAGGGACGAGACTTGCGCATTGATAGTTTCTGCCATCACCTTGAGCCCATTGGCAATATCATCAAACTCAGCATATTCAAATACTTCATCACGAGCTTGATAATCTCCCTTGGTAAAACGTTGACTCATATCAAATAATTGATTTACCGGCTCATCCAAGCGTGTTATCAACCACTGAATTAATAACCAAGCAATCACAATGGCCACCGCAATCAGTGCAAACGCCAATATGAGATTCTGGACAACGGTTTGATAGATATGCTGATAGCTCGCACTGTTTTTGAGTATCAGAGGTACCTGCACTCCCTGAGCGGTAAACACATTCCGACGTACCACAATATCATCATCCCAGTGCAATCGATTGGGCCCCAAGACTTGACCAGCAACTAACTGCTCTCCCATAAATAACTGATAGTTCAAGTCATAAGTAGACTCGGCATCCAACCCATCGCGAGCAGAGAATAATAATCCCTCCAAGTCATGATATAGCAACATAGTACCGACCTGAGTAGTGCTCCCATTGAGTGCATCTGTTTGAGTATCACCAACCGCAACCGCTGTAACGAAATAGTGTTTACTCTCGATGCTTCGTGGGTTATCAATTTTAGGTAATGACAACACCATGGCACGATACAATGTCGTGCCTTTCAGTTTATCTTTAATACTGTCGACAGACATTTGAATCGCAGCTACGTTGTTAACATTACCAAGACCTTGTACCCGTCGACCTTGCGTATCGACAACGACGGCCCCCATTAAAGTCGGCACTTTTTTGATAGCCTTGAGGACGGCTGCCTGGACTGACTCTCGTGATTCGTCAGAGAGGAGAGCATTTTTCTGATACGCTGTGCGACTCAGGTTTTGGCTTCGCTGCATGTGAATGAAGAGTGCCCGTTGCATTTCCACTGCAACCGCTAATGCGTTAATTCGAATAGACTCACGCGCTTGTCGTTTGTCAGTATCGTAAGCCATATACACGTAAAACGCAGACACGATCAAAAGTGGCACAATAACAGCGTACAAAATGGTTCTGGAAATGGCGTGACTAAATAATTTCATGAATACCCGTCAAACGAGACGATGCGCTTATCTGCAGCTAACTCTGATTTAAAATAACCTCTTCAAAAGGCTAGTTGATAACAGCATTATGTCAACGGAAACAAAAGTTTTATGTTTCAAATAATAAAAATATTAAGTGATTAATTACAGAGGCTTAGCGCTTTGAAATAATCGTTATTCATGAAACTAATAATCTAAACATTTCGACTAGGGAAAGACAACCAAGGGATTTCACTTTGTCGGCGAGCAAATACAACATGCCCCGAAATCACTAACGTTACGAATCTCCCGTCATTAACGAGGCTCCCAATAAAAAAGGCTTATTGATCCTTCAATAAGCCTTTCGCTTGAGTAGGGTTCTTGAGACACTACGCAAGTTTGTCAGTAGCCACTTTATAGCGGGGATCTTCATTCACATTCATCTCAACAAAGCCTTGTGCTTTTGTGAGTAGATCTCGACATTCAGGACTAATGTGACGAATGTGTAGCTTCTTACCTTGAGCGGCATATTTTCCAGCGAGCGAATCTAATGCATCCAATCCAGATGAATCCCAAATACGCGATTCTTGGAAATCAATGACCACATCTTTTGGATCATCAATTACCGAAAATAGCTGTTTAAAATGACTGATGGAGCCAAAAAAGAGCGGGCCATCTAACTGATACACCTTCCAACCATCTTCGTCAGTGTGTGTTTTCGCAATAATGTGGGTTGCATGTTTCCAAGCAAATACCAAGGCTGACACGATAACCCCAACAACAACAGCAATAGCCAGATCTGCAATCACTGTCACAGCGGTAACAAGGAACAGAACAAATGCGTCTTCTTTATTGACTCCGCGCATGATTCGGAATGAGGCCCATTCAAAGGTACCAATGACCACAACAAACATGACACCAACTAGCGCAGCCAACGGGATCATTTCTATCCATTGAGCCGCAAAAAGAATAAAACCAAGTAACACCACGGCCGCCGTAATGCCTGATAATCGGCCACGGCCGCCAGAATTAATATTGATCATACTTTGACCGATCATGGCACAACCGCCCATGCCACCAAAGAAACCATTAACGGTGTTGGCAACACCTTGACCAATACATTCCTTATTTCCGCGACCACGCGTATCTGTCATCTCATCAATCAACGACAACGTCAGTAGCGACTCAATCAGACCAACCAAACATAAAATCACAGCCGTTGGTAAAACAATCATTAATGTTGTGAAGTTAAACGGCACCATTGGAATACTGAAAGTAGGCAGTTCACCTGCCAGTGTTACGGTCGCTTTTTGCTCTTCGGGTACCATGTCACGAACAAAATCGATAACGGTTCGTGCTTCAAGATCAAGCCCATGAACTAAGGCTGTCACAGTAATGATAGCAACTAATGATGCTGGTACCGCTTTTGTCAGCTTGGGCAACAAATAAATAATCGCCATGGTGACAAAGACTAACCCCAACATCAGGTATAACATATCGCCTTCCATCCACTGTAATTCACCCACTGCATTAGTCACTTTGAATTGACCGAGTTGAGCCAAGAAGATAACAATGGCTAGACCGTTGACAAACCCGAGCATCACTGGATACGGAACAAGGCGAATAAACTTACCTAGCCGGAACATACCAGCCAATATTTGTAACACGCCCGCGACAATGACAGCGGCAAACAAATATTGCACGCCGTGAGTCGCAACTAAAGCAACCATGACTACCGCCATTGCACCTGTCGCGCCTGAGATCATTCCCGGTCTGCCACCGATTGCCGATGTAATCAAACCCATCATAAAGGCTGCGTACAAACCAACCATTGGCTCCACGCCTGCAACGAATGCAAATGCCACCGCTTCAGGAACAAGCGCCAGTGCTACCGTGATACCGGACAACACATCATTTTTGACATTTGCGGGGCGATAACTAAAAAAATTGAACATGAGAATCTCCACCACTAAATTTACATCTCTCAAGATGGCGTGGAGTTTAGCAGATTATCATCAGTGCGTCCTTTAACAGTTTGTTAAATCTACCAATGTCTCGTTTTAGTGACCAAAATAACCATGAACACGAAGTGCAATGCCCGGAGTGGTGCGAAAGTCCGTTTCCCGCTGCCATTGTACAAAAGGCTCAATGTCATAGAACAGCCAGTCTCTTAATATATTTTGTCGCCGCCGAATACTGATTAGGAATTCATCAGTTTTTGCTTGAGGATGATAATCACCATCACCATAAACACTGAAAGCCCAAGCGGTGTGAGTATTTTCTCGATAAAAGTAAACGAAAGCTTGTTGCCATAACCATAGACGCTCCCGATGCTCATAAAACACGTTGTTCTCAATGCGTAACAGAGACTTTTCAGATAGCTTAATATCACTCAATAGTTCATTACGACCAACCCAACCATCATCGTCATACCATGAGAGGGAAGTTCGAGATTTCAATATCAATGATGGTGACTGATACAGCTGATTAGAATAAGCAGTTCTGCCATACAGTTGGGCGCCTCGCCCGATACCGATCCGATGTGTCCAGCGGTGTCTGCCATCTTGCATGCCCAAACGTAACGAAAAATCATACGGCGATTCAGACTCCAAAGGATGGGACGTGACATCTGGCAAAGGACTATTGTCTCTCAGAGGGTCATGATCGGAAAAAACCAATGCCACTCTTTTTCTCACATTCGGTAAGGTCAATCGTAACCTCACCCGTTGAGAAAATTGATTGTAATCATTTTTGCGAGGCTCCCATCCCAAGGATATGCGCATAAAACCTTTGGCAGCGCTATCAGTCGCAGCCTCGTGTTGTGTTTCATTGCTCTCACTCGCCAACGTATCACCGTCAGGTACAAACCAGTCATCTAGCCAAGAAGCACCTGATGTTAATTGTTCTGATACTGCCCCCTGAATATCATCTAACCACAGGTGTTCATCTGCGGGCTCGTCTAGCTCAGGTCTGAATTCTCCCTCTACTGAGACGACTTTAGGTTGCGGTGCAGTATTGGATTCTAACGAATCTGACCGAGACGGCTTTGCTGGTTCCTCAGTTTGGGAGTTCACTGATGGCTGTGTTTGACTTGCCATACTGCAAGGGATAACTAACTGGCAGAAAATTAAAGCAGAAAACGCCATCAACTTTGACCGTTTAATGCTTGAGTATTGACTGATTATTTCAGTGTCCACAACTCTGTTTCCTCTGCAAGACCGCGTGTCCATAGATTGATGGTAAATTATTCAAATAAAATACGAAACTCAATGACCTTTTATGTCGTTTGAGTATAATGGAATAAATAAAAAAGGAGATCATCATGGGTGGAATTAGTATTCCGAGTTTGGTATTGATATTAGTCATTATTCTACTCTTATTCGGTACAAAGAAATTAAGAAGTTTGGGCTCAGATCTGGGTTCTGCTGTTAAAGGCTTCCAAAAATCAATCAAAGATGATGACACCAAGAAAGACGAAGATTTCGCAGCGCCATCATTAGATGAAAAACAATCGAATCAATCAGACAAGCAACCGTAGGGTAACGCAACTGTGTTCGACATTGGTTTCTGGGAATTAGCCATCATTTCCATTTTGACATTGGTTGTCGTTGGGCCGGAACGACTGCCAACAGTGGTTCGTTCCGTCATTAACACGATTCGACGTGCAAAAGCATGGATTTCTGCCACGCAGAGCGAAGTTGAACATCAACTTCGCATCCACGAGTTGCATGAAAACTTAAAAAAAGCGGAATCACTTGATACTGACGACCTATCACCAGAATTAAAAGCCAGTATCGATGAACTAAAACAAGCCGCCGAAGCCGTTCAAAACCCCTATGAGAAGCCATCAAAGCATGACTGAAGCACCGTTAATCCAGCATCTCATAGAATTACGAGGTCGGTTACTCAACGCGATTATTGCGGTTTTGGTGATTTTTCTCGGGCTTGCGTACTTCGCGCAAGAAATCTATCACTATTTAGCCACACCTCTGATTAGTGTCTTACCAGACGGTAGTTCAATGATAGCCACTGATGTCGCGGCGCCGTTTCTCGCTCCATTTAAACTCACACTTGTTGTCAGTGTCTTTATCGCCATGCCTTGGATCTTATTCCAGCTATGGCAGTTTATTGCGCCGGGCCTGTATCGATCAGAAAAACAATTGATATTGCCCTTGGTCGTTGCAAGTACTCTTCTGTTTTACGGCGGTATCGCGTTTTGTTATTTTTTAGTTTTCCCGGTAATTTTTGAATTTCTCGCTCAGGTCGCCCCACAAGATGTCGTGGTCAGCACAGATATCAGCAGTTACTTAAATTTTGCCCTGAAACTCTTTTTTGCTTTTGGTTTAGCGTTTGAAATCCCGGTTCTGATTATTGTGTTGTGTAGAACCGGGGCGGTATCGCCTGATTCTTTGAAACAAAAGAGACCGTATATTATTGTCGGCGCATTTGTTATGGGTATGCTGTTGACACCACCGGATGTATTCTCACAGATTATGTTAGCAGTACCAACGTGGTTATTATTTGAAGTTGGCCTCATTATTGGCCAGTGGGTTACACCGATAGACAATCAGGATTAAACCACTATGAAAAAATTGATCATTGTCGTAATGCTTTTAACCACCCATGGTTATTCCATAGGTCAAGTCGACAGTCACGCGCTAGCGAAGTGCGCTGCAATTCAACAAAATGACAAAAGGCTAGAATGTTTTGATCAACTTGCGAGTCTTAAATCTGAACCAGAACGCGAGAACAAAATCACGTCAGTAGCCGAAAAACCGACGGATGGGTCAACCAGCACTATAGCCACGGCCACAGTGACATCAACCGCGAGTCGCCAACCGCTATCAATCAATACCGATACTTTCGGAAAAGAAAACTCGGTATTACAGGAATTGAAAAAGCAAGAGACGTCGATCACCGCTACCGTTGTAAAGGTGACCTACGGTGCCTACAAAAAATTTACGGTTACGCTTGATAATGGTCAGCGCTGGAAACAATCGGACTCGAGAAGATTACGCTTAAAGCCCAATGATACCGTTATCATCAATCGAGCCGCACTTAATTCTTTTTTATTAAAGAAGCAAAATAGCAACTCGACGCGCCGAGTGAAACGAGTGGACTAGTCACAATGCAATGGATAGATGCGGGCGTTAACCTCACGGACAAGCGTCTTGATTATGATTCAGTTGTTGAAGATTGTAACAAGGCCAACATCACTCATATCGTTGCCATTGGCACAACGCTAGAAGAGAGCATTGCATCCGTCAATTATGCCAAGCAATCCCCCAGAGTTTTTGCTACCGCTGGTATTCACCCTCATTACGCTGAATCCACCACAACCGAACAATGGAGGCAATTGACGGAATTAGTACACGCATCAGAAGTGGTTGCTGTCGGCGAATGTGGGCTTGATTATAATCGCAATTTTTCCACCCCAGCGTCACAACGTTACTGGTTCGAAAAACAATTACAACTCGCCTGTGAAGTTGGAAAACCTGTTTATCTCCATGAACGAGACGCATTTAATGACCAATATCAGTTACTATCCAAGTATGTGGCCCAGCTATCAGGAGGCGTTGTTCATTGCTTTACTGGCCACTCAGAACAGATGCAAGCTTATCTTGAATTGGGCTTTCACATTGGTATAACGGGTTGGTTATGTGACGAAAAACGCGGCACTGATTTACGAAATTCAATGACAGTATTACCGCTAGACCGTTTGATATTGGAAACAGATGCGCCATACTTGGTAGCCAAAACTATTCGCCCAAGGCCAAGACATTCAATGCCAAGTCATATTCCAGTTATTGCAGAAAAAGTTGCTGAGTTAACCGGTTTTAGCTTAACTGACATTCAAGCTGCCAGCCATAGATCGGAAGAGCGTCGTGTAGGGAAAGAGTGTCT
>CAXRGH010000211.1:0-15390 GCA_964230195.1 Alteromonadaceae bacterium | reverse complement strand
ATTTGGCTGCGATCGAGCGTCACGGTGTGTTAGATTGCTACCGGAAATCATTTAAACCTGTTCAAGCTGTTTTAAACCAGCAACCTTAAAGAGTCTGATGTCAATGACCGAGACCGTATTAACGCCTGAGGCAGTTCCCGCTACGTCATGTGAATTCGTTCATCTGCGTGTACACAGCGATTTTTCAATGATGGATGGCTTGAACAAAACTAAGCCTATTCTTGCACGCCTCGCTGATGAAGGTATGCCGGCGGTTGCTATTACCGATCAGATGAACATGTGTGGCTTAGTTCGTTTTTACGGCACTGCACACGGTCTTGGTATCAAACCGATTGTTGGTGCTGATTTTTGGGTTAAAAGCCCTGAACTCGATGGTGAAATTACCCGGCTAACCCTTCTTGCAAGTGATAATGAGGGCTATAAAAATATCACTGAATTATTGTCCAAAGGATATCAACGCGGTTTCATTAACGATCGCGCGGTTATTGACCGTGAATGGCTCGTTGAACATAACAGTGGCATTATTGTTTTGTCCGGTGCAAAAGATGGTGAACTCGGTATTGCGTTACTCAAGGGTAATCAAGCCTTGGCCGAAAGCATCACTGTATTTTATAAAGCGCATTTTCCTGACCGTTATTATCTTGAACTGGTGCGAACTAATCGTGCAAATGAAGAAGATTATCTTCATCTTGCGGTGGCTCACAGCCAATCAACTGATCTTCCCGTGGTAGCAACCAACGATGTCTGTTTTTTAGATAGTAAAGAATTTGAGGCCCACGAAATTCGGGTTTGTATCCATCAAGGCTATACACTAGAAGATACACGTCGCCCCAAACTGTACAGTGAGCAACAATATCTTCGTACCGAAGATGAGATGTGTGCCTTGTTTGAGGATATTCCTGAAGCCCTCGCTAATTCAGTTGAGATTGCTAAGCGATGCAATGTCACCGTTCGGTTAGGTGAATATTTTTTACCATCATGTCCAACAGATGGACTTACCGAACCTGACTATCTGATTAAAGTCTCCCGAGAAGGCCTAGAACGCAGGCTTTTAGCACTTTTTCCTGATGAAGCAACGCGAACTGAAAAGCGTCCCGAATACGATGAACGTTTAGAAGTTGAACTCAAAGTGATTAACGATATGGGATTTCCCGGTTATTTCTTGATCGTTATGGAGTTTATTCAGTGGAGCAAGGATAACGGTATTCCTGTAGGCCCAGGACGAGGTTCAGGAGCAGGTTCTTTGGTTGCCTATGCATTAGATATCACCGACCTAGACCCGTTAGAGTTTGACCTCCTTTTTGAACGATTCCTTAATCCGGAGCGAGTATCAATGCCTGACTTCGATATCGACTTTTGTATGGAACGTCGCGACGAAGTTATTGATCATGTAGCGGAACTTTATGGAAGAAATGCTGTTTCGCAAATCATCACTTTTGGAACCATGGCGGCTAAAGCGGTAATACGCGATGTGGGAAGGGTGCTTGGACATCCCTACGGTTTTGTTGACCGGATTTCGAAGTTAATTCCCGGCGACCCTGGAATGACACTTGCCAAGGCTTTTGACGTTGAACCGCGTCTACCCGAAGCTTACGCTGAAGATGAGGAAGTCAAAGATCTCGTTGATATGGCTCGAATTTTGGAAGGTGTCACTCGAAACGCGGGCAAACATGCCGGTGGTGTTGTGATAGCGCCCACTAAAATTACCGACTTTTCACCTATTTATTGCGACAGTGAAGGACTAAACCCGGTCACACAATTTGATAAAAACGACGTAGAAACAGCAGGTTTGGTCAAGTTTGACTTTCTCGGTTTGAGAACGTTAACGATTATCCAGTGGGCCATTGATATGATCAAAGAGGTTCGCGGTGAGACCATCGATATTGCCGCCATCAACCTGGAAGATCCATCAAGCTTTGATTTGCTGAAGGCTTATAAGACAACGGCAGTATTCCAGCTAGAATCCCGTGGAATGAAAGATCTGATAAAGCGTCTTCAGCCAGATTGCTTTGAAGATATTATCGCTTTAGTAGCGCTATTCCGTCCCGGACCGCTGCAATCAGGCATGGTTGATAATTTTATTGACCGTAAACACGGTCGTGAAGACATCTCATTTCCGGACGCCGAGTATCAACATGAATGTTTACGGGAAATTTTGACCCCAACCTACGGAATTATCCTATATCAAGAGCAGGTGATGCAGATTGCGCAAGAAATGTCTGGCTATACCCTTGGTGGGGCAGACATGTTGCGACGAGCAATGGGTAAGAAAAAGCCCGAAGAAATGGCTAAGCAACGCGCAATATTTGAAGCAGGTGCCAAGGAAAATAATATTGTTCCAGAATTGGCAATGAAGATTTTTGACTTGGTTGAAAAATTCGCCGGCTATGGGTTTAACAAATCACACTCTGCCGCCTACGCATTGGTGTCTTATCAGACGCTTTGGTTAAAATGTCACTACCCTGCGGAGTTTATGGCTGCCGTTATGTCTGCGGATATGGACAACACCGACAAAATCGTAACTTTGGTTGATGAATGCGATGCAATGGGACTCGAAATTTTACCACCTGATGTGAACGTCGGTAGTCACAAATTTACGGTTGATAATCAAGGCCGTATTGTCTACGGAATAGGCGCTATTAAAGGAGTCGGAGAGGGCCCAATTGAAGCCATAGTTGAAGGTAGAGAAGCTCACGGAGGATACAAAGACCTATTCGATTTTTGCGCCAAGATTGATCTGAAGAAAATTAACAAGCGTGTATTAGAGAAGCTCGTGTTGGCGGGTGCTATGGATAACCTTGGGCCACATCGTGCTGCACTTATGGAAACTATTCCAGAGGCAATTAAAGCTGCAGAGCAACACGCTAGGGCGGAATCATTCGGACAAACAGATATGTTTGGCTTGCTTAACAATGATGAAGCCGAAACTGAACAATCATTCGCTGAGGTACCAGAATGGCCAGAAAAGATTTGGTTAAATGGTGAAAAGGAAACCCTTGGACTCTATTTAACAGGACATCCTATCAATCAATATTTGGCAGAAGTCAGCCATTACGCAAAACGTCGAATCAATGACGTTGTTCCAACTAATCGAGACCAAACCGTCAGCGTTGTGGGCTTAGTGATTGGTGTGCGTATTATGGTCAATAAGAAGGGACGCCGGTGGGCGATTGTCACTCTTGATGACAAAAGTGCTCGAATGGATGTTCGCCTATTCCCCGATTTGCTTGAAACTTACGAAGAAGTCCTACAAAATGACGCTATTTTAATGGTGACAGGACAGGTCAGCTTTGATGATTTCTCCGGTGGTAATACAATGACCGCAAGAGAAGTTATGGATATTAACCAAGCGCGCGAAAAATTTGCACGTGCACTGGTATTAGATGTTAATGCGCAATGGTGTACAACTGGCAATCTTCAACAGCTCACTGAGGCACTTGAACCTTTTAAATCAGGGACTTGTCCACTAGAGCTGAAATATGAGCACGCAGACGCCGCAGCGAGGCTAGCAGTAGCTCCTCAATGGTATGTAACACCTGACGATCAATTATTATACGCGCTGAAGCAGTTATTAAACGAGAGCAGCGTAACATTGGAATTTCACTAGTAAGCACGAATAGATACGTGTAAATGGAAACTGGGTAGTAAGATGAATTTAAATTTTTTAGATTTTGAAGAGCCGATTGCGGAACTTGAAGGCAAAATTGAAGAGCTTCGCTCTGTGAACAGAAGTGGTCAGTTTGATGTTGGGCTCGAAGAAGAAATTAATAAATTGCGTGAGAAAAGTGCAGTTTTGACCAACAAAATCTTTTCTGATCTTGACGCCTGGCAAGTCTCAAAGTTAGCGCGCCATCCACTGCGCCCTTACACATTGGATTACATTCCACGAATTTTTAATGACTTCAACGAACTCGCTGGCGACCGTGCTTATGCCGATGACAAGGCCATCGTAGGCGGTTTAGCTGATATCGATGGTCAACCAGTAATGGTGATTGGTCATCAAAAAGGTCGTGACACACCAGAAAAAGTCATGCGTAATTTTGGCATGCCCAAGCCTGAGGGGTATCGTAAAGCGTTGCGTTTGATGGAAATGGCCGAGCGTTTTGGTCTTCCAATTGTTACTTTCATTGATACACCAGGAGCTTATCCAGGTGTTGGTGCCGAGGAACGTGGTCAGAGTGAGGCAATTGCTAAAAACTTGAAAGTGATGGCTGAGTTGTCTGTTCCGATTATCTGCACTGTTATCGGTGAAGGTGGTTCTGGTGGTGCATTGGCAATTGGTGTTGGTGACCGCGTAAATATGTTGCGATACAGCACGTACTCCGTTATTTCACCAGAAGGCTGTGCTTCAATCTTGTGGAAAAGCGCAGAAAAAGCGCCGTTAGCGGCGGAAGCGATGGGAGTCAGTGCGCCACAGATTAAAGAGCTTGGACTGATCAATGCTATCATTGAAGAGCCACTTGGTGGTGCTCACAGAGATTTTGATAGTATGGCTGCTAACCTCAAAGCGACTATCAAACAGCAACTGTCTCAACTGAAAAGTTTATCAGAAGAAGAGTTGTTGCAGCAACGCTACGACAGACTCATGTCATTCGGTTATTGTTAATAACAAAGCCGTGTTTCACGGCTTTTTTTTTGTTTGATGTCAATCCAAGTCGCTATTGAACACTTTCTAACAACATTCCCCTCTGGGCCAATCGTTGTTGCCTACAGCGGAGGTGTTGACTCCCATGTGTTGTTACATGCTTTACACCAGTACAGTAATGGAGAACAGCGCAGTCGTATTTCAGCTAAGTATATACATCATGGGCTTAGCGCTCATGCGAGTGATTGGCAACGTCATTGCCAGTCGGTCTGCCAAGCCCTTGATGTTTCTTTTAGTTCACGACAGGTGAAAGTTGACCAAACTCAAGGACTGGGGCTTGAAGCTGCCGCCAGAGATGCACGTTACGCAGCATTAACGATTGATGCAAAGGAAGGAACAATCGTACTTCTCGGCCAACACCAAGACGATCAGGTTGAAACTTTTTTATTACAACTAAAGCGTGGTTCAGGACCCTCGGGGTTGTCGGCTATGGGGCAGGAAAAAAGGATTCGAGGTGTAACCTTTGTACGACCTTTGTTATCTATCAGTCGTAACGATATTCTAAACTATGCCAAGCACCATAAACTTCAGTGGATTGAAGACGAGTCCAATGCTTCAACAGTGTTTGACCGAAATTTTTTGCGGCATGATGTACTACCAACCTTAACCGAAAGGTGGCCATCATTCGCCAGAACCGTGTCTCGCTCAGCAAAACTTTGTGGTGAACAGCAAGCGTTAATTGATGAAGTGACGAGTGACTACCTGAAACATTGCCTTGATGATGACGGTTTATCGCTAACGTCTTTAGGCGGTCTCAGTCCACTTTGGCAAAAACAAGTGATTCGTGCATGGCTTCAACATCACGATATTGATATGCCTTCCGAAGCCAACCTTGAACGAATACTGACTGATGTGATTTCGGCGCGAGATGATGCACAACCGCATGTTGAATTGAAACAGTGTGTTATTCGTCGTTATCAAGATAACCTCGTACTATGCGTTACACCGCCATTGAAATGTATTCATCATCAATGGTTTGGAGAACGAGTGATACCTTGGGGACCATTCCATCAAATTGAAATCCATGAAGTTCCCTTATCCATCAATGATTTCCCAATCACTTGGGATGTGACCGAATATCCATTAGTGATAAAGAATGGTGATTACGCACAACGCTATAAGCCAGAAAATTCACCGCATAGTAAAACCCTTAGCCAGTGGTTCAAACAATGGCAGATCCCGCCATGGGAGCGTTCAAGTATACCGCAGGTGTTGAAAGGTGATAAGTTAATGGGGTTGCTGGGACATTCGAAAGCCAAAGAGCACATCCCAACAAACGAGCAATTGTCGGCAAAGTACTACCTGCACTTTGCCGCTGTTCCGCGCTTATAAGTTAGGCGTAGTTGACGCTATTACCCTGTATCTGTTTTGACTGATAAAGGGCGTCATCTGCACGTTTGAATAATGAATCAACAGTATCATTATGGCGCGAGTATGCGCTGCCAATACTGCAGCTTACGTTGTATTTTTGCAGAAGCGGATTGCGGCGTACAGCATTATGGATACGCACACTGATTTCCTCATTTACTGTTGGGATAGAGCCTGGTAATAGGCAACAGAACTCGTCGCCGCCAAAGCGAAAACAGATGTCAGTGTCTCTGACAACATTTTTTATTTCTTGTGCAAATGTTGTCAAAATTCTGTCGCCCATTTGGTGGCCATCAGTATCGTTAACCGTTTTGAAGTTATCTAAGTCTAGAATTAGGAGACCAAATGGCGATTCTTGATAACGTTTGCTGTGTTTTAACATTCGAAGAAAATGCTCATCAAAGCTACAACGGTTATCAAGGCCAGTGACTGGGTCCTTTCGGGCTAACTCGATTGTTTGTTGATGCGCAATACAATTTGAAATGGCAAGTCGGGCTATCGCTTGCAGTTGCTGAAACTCGCATCGTAATTTTTGGTTAAGGGGAGAATGAAAGTAGTAAGCCAGCCTGATATCTGAACCCATCTCTTCAATTAATGGTACAGCGTAAGCTGATGGCGAACCATACGTCAATTTTTTGTCGTTATACATCACTTCCACGCACTGCATTTGAAAATGATCGCGTAGGCCGTAGAAATACTCAGACGTTAATGTTTCCATGTCAGTACACCTCAACATGTGCTGAACAATTTGAAGCGATTTAACCGTCGGCGAAGATTCTGTAGAGGTCTGAAAAATCGACGAATTTTCGCTAGTTGTGTTATTGCTAGTAAGCATGTATTGTTCCATGTATTAACTTCTCCAAGCATTCATCCAGTGATGACGAAACGTGGGTGGAAAAAGTTTGCCGCTTTTTGCCCTTTCAATCTTCACTTGACTACGGTGTAGCCAGCTTGATAAGTAGTTAGCAAACTATGTGCCAAATCATGGAATAAGGAACTAGCGATGGCTGAACACTTTAACAGTATTATGGTCTTGATGGCGGTTGCCGTGGTTTGTGTTTGGAGTTTCAGACGTCTTTCACTGCCGCCCATTCTTGCTTATATTTTTGCGGGTATCCTTGCAGGTCCATCGTTGATGGAAATTGGCGAGCCAGAAGCAATGGACTTTCTCGCTGAACTCGGCATCGTATTTCTGTTATTTACTCTGGGGTTGGAGTTCTCGTTACCGAGAATGTTTGCGATGCGCACTCTGGTATTTGGAGTCGGTTTATCTCAGACCATTCTGACTGCACTACTTGTCATGGGATTATCCATGTTACTAGGACTATCATGGCAAACGGCTTTTGTGGTTGGTGCTATGGGGGCGATGTCATCAACGGCTATTGTGATCAAACAAGCAGCTGAAATGGGTTTTCTGCACAATCGACACGGGCAAATATCGGTAAGCATATTGCTGTTTCAAGATCTCGCTGTGGTGCCTTTATTGATCATTATTCCGCTGCTGAGTGGTGCCTCAGATGGCGACAACATGTGGACTTTAATTGGTCTATCGGCCATAAAAGGCATTACTGTCTTTGCCATTCTCATGTATTTAGGAAAACACCTTTTGCCAAAAATCTTTTCTGCTGTGGCATCAACACGTACTGATGAACTGTTCGTATTAACGACGATTTTAGTGACGTTAATGGCCGCTGCCATGACTCACTTTTTCGGACTGTCAATGGCATTAGGTGCATTTCTCGCCGGCATGATGCTCGGAGAAAGTCAGTATCGACACCAACTTGAGGCTGATATTCGGCCATTTAGAGATATTTTGTTGGGATTGTTTTTTGTCACTGTTGGTATGCGTCTAGATGTGTATTTCCTGATACAGCAATTACACTGGGTATTGTTGTGTGTGGTCTGCTTAATGGTGGTTAAGGCGTTGGTGATTTTTATTTCGTCAAAATTATTTGCTGTATCCAATAAACAGTCATTAGCAACTGCTTTGAAATTATGCCAAATGGGAGAATTCGGCTTTGTTATTGCCACATTGGCAACCCATCATGCCTTATTGTCTGAACAACTTGCTTCTTTGTTGGTGAGTGTCGGGATCATTAGTATGGTTCTCAGTCCTTATTTAATTCATAAAAGTTATCCCATTGCGAAACATTTTTTTCCAGGTAAAAAACCGAAAGTGGCGGCTGCCCCCGAAGAATCAGTTGAACACAAAGAGCATGTCGTTATATTGGGTTATGGTCGTGTAGGGCAGTCCATCAGCAGATTGTTAAAGATGGAAGATATTGATTATGTTGCTTTGGATGCTGACCCCATTCGAGTCAGTGAGAGTCGTGAAGCGGGAGAGCCGGTTTATTATGGACATGCGAAGCAGAAAGATATGTTGCGAAGTGTTGGTATAGATAAAGCGAAACTCGTGGTCATTTCTTTTGATGCTCCACATCAAGCAATGTCTATTATCACAACACTAAAAGATATTAATCCGTCATTGCCCGTAGTGGTGAGGGCACGTGATGATAAACACCTCGATGAGTTTTTATCTGTTGGTGCTACGCAAGTGGTTCCAGAACTGCTAGAGGGCAGTTTGATGTTAGTCTCGCAAGTGATGCATCTTTCTGGCATTCCCATGTCGCGCATCTTAAAATCCATTCGCACTGAGCGAAAGAACCACTACGGTCACTTACATGGATTCTTCCCTGGTGAAGCAACCGATCTCACTTATCGAAAGCAGGAAAAACTTGAGTTCATGCACGCGATTCGAATGACCCACAACGCAAACGGTATTGGACAACGAACTACTGAGATTGATTTCTCAAGTAATTCTGTGGAATTAAAAGAGATCAGACGAGGACAAGATTCAATAGAAGCGTCAGCAGACTTAACATTACAAGAAAACGATGTTGTCGTGATCAGCGGGAAACCGAGAGCGGTTGAACGTTTTGAACGGATTATGCTGGAAGGTCGATAGACAGTATTTTCATTCCGTTTTGCAAATCATTTAATACTTGAATGTGTGCAAGTTAATCCCAACTTTCTCATTTAAAACGATTGATTGTTTGATGCAAGTTGTTACAATTTTAAATATTGCCATATATAACAGGGGTTTAAAATGAGTAATATCTTTCTGGCCAGCGCTTTGGCTCTGACGATCTTGTGTATTTCTAATACTCGTGCATCTGAAATCGATGTCGACTATCTCAGCCAAAGTATTCAACAACGTCTTTCAGACGGTGACGCCATAGCGGTTGTTGCTAAGGATATGGCAGTTGCCGACCCCAAATTAGCGAGTGAAATATTGGCTCTTGCGTTTATGAAGGCACCCAGTGCGATTAATGAGCTGTTCGCCATTGCCATTGAGATTGGCCCAGAGTCAGTGTCAGAACTCATTACAAAGGCTATCATATTGTCGCCTGAATCAGCCCCCTTAATTACCGAAGCTGCAGTTGAAGCGGGAGTCGATCTTAATGTTATCCTTGCCAGTGCTGTGGCAGGAGGAGCTGACGTGTCAGTAATATCTGGGGCAACGGCCGCAGGTGGAGAATCGTCTACTTTCGCGCAAATACCAACTGTAAAGGCGCCGGAAGTCGTACCGCTACCACCAGATCTATTACCTGGCCCCCCAATTCCTAGTCCCCCAGATCCTGACCCTTGTCCTTTTCCTGGCCCTGGCCCAATAGAGCCCATATCCTCCGATTAAAGGGCTAAAGACCAATCGTTTCACATGTTAATATACGTGAAATGATTGATGAGGGTAGCTTTCGAATCCATTGTTCTTCGTTACCAAAGGTTGAATGGATTCAAAATCTATTTCTAGTCATTATATGCGTCGGTTGCTTCGTAGAAAGTCAGGTGGATTCAGCCAACTAAAGATGTAAAAACTGTCTCAGTTCTTGGGTCTTTTCCAATCCATCTTGGTAGCCAAGTTCAATGAGTTTTTGGCAATAGGCAGCTTCGAACATCAGGTAACTCAAAATACTGGTGTTAGAGTGCTGAGAAACACCAAGTGTTCTCAGTAGTAGCCGGATGGCCATTGGTAACTCGTAGTAATAATCGGGTGCAATTGCATTAATATCCACAGAAGGCGATATCACTAAACAATCGATCGGTTTTAAACCTAGCTTTTCTCGTTGCTCTGGAGTGATTTGGTTTATGGTGTGGTTTATCCGTTGAACACGCTCCAAGTCTGACTGCAACGTATCGCCAAAGACGGTATCCAAAAGATGACTAATAATTGCTGAATTATCAGGTGCTTGGTGTAGAGGTTTACCTTGATGCTTGTCATGAGGATCGACTCCAATGACTAACACTTTGGACGCGCCTAAATGAATGGGAGCTGATAGAGGTGATAATTGATTAATTGACCCGTCACAGTAAAAGTCATTATTGAGCTGTCTACTTGGAAAAATAAAGGGGATTGCCGATGATGCTAGTAGATGTTGTGTATTCAGATTAGCGGGGCGCCCCTCTCTTTTGGCCCTGCTCCAAGGTTCCACTGACGGATGTGCTTGAAAAAAATTAATCGATTGGTGGGTGCTGTAGCATGATGCGCTAACGCTGATTGCCCTTAGTTTACCGCGTTGAATATTAGTGGCAATTCTGTCGTAGTCTAACAGTCGGGTTAATAGATTATCTAACGGTGTATTGTTGAGGATACTGCCACCAACGGAGGTTGCATCGTCGTCACTTTTACCTTTCATGTAGCGAGAAACAATATGCCCAAGAGACCGCTTGAACGATGCTTCGTAAACTTGTTCCGTATGGAAATTACGCCACACATGATCCAGTTTTCTGATCCCCAAATGAAAACATGAAGCAAAACAAGCCAGGGACGTGGCATTTATCGCACCTGCTGACGTACCACAAATGACTGGGAAAGGCACAGATTGATTTCTGGGGAGTAGGGTAGCAATGGCTTTTAACACTCCCACCTGATAGGCTGCGCGAGCACCACCACCGGTTAACAATAAACCCTGCTGATCTCGTGGTGTTAGCGGTGGTGATTGAGTGGCAACTGAGTTCTCGTCCTCAAATAATTTGAATAACTTCATGAATGCCTCGCTATCGTCTTCCTTAATTTAACTATATGTATTTAAATGGAAATCGCAAACTTACAGTGGGGCATATTGATTGATTTTTGATTTTATTAAGCAGCTTTCAGGATGATAAGTTATAAAAAACGCCGCGGCATGCGTGATTACATGCTGGAGCGGCGTTGAGTTGAGTATGTTTTACAGTGTCTGGATAAAGTCAAATGCGCTATCGATATCTAACAACTGTTTCTCGCCAGTGCGACGATTCTTATATTCAATTTGATGGTTGTCTAAGTTACGTTCACCAATGACAATCGTATGCGGGATACCCACGAGCTCCATGTCATTGAACATCACACCTGGACGTTCTTTACGATCATCAAATAATACTTCGATACCTGCCTCTGTTAATTGTTGATACAGGCTTTCGGCAATTGGCTTTATACGGTGAGACTTGTGCATGTTCATTGGCACAATAGCAATCTTAAATGGCGCGATTGCGTCAGGCCAGATGATACCGTACTTGTCATGGTTTTGTTCAATGGCTGCGGCCACAATACGAGATACACCAATACCATAACAGCCCATCGTCATGGTTTCATGTTTCCCCGTCTCGGTCAGAACACCACAGTTCATAGCGGAAGAATATTTGTCCCCCAATTGGAATATATGCCCAACTTCGATACCTCGGCGAATATTTAACGTACCATTACCACACGGTGAAGCATCACCAACTTCAACATTGCGAATATCAACAACGTCAAACGAATTCACATCAGAACTCCAGTTAGCACCTGTTAAGTGATGCTCTGTCTCATTTGCACCACAGATGAAGTCTGATAAGACCGCAGCACTGCGATCCACAAAGACCGGACAGTCAACACCCACTGGTCCAATTGAGCCTGGTTCACAACCTAAAATATCTTGAATTTGCTGTTCGGTTGCAAAGGTCAACGGTGACTGAACATTCGGTAATTTTTCTGCTTTGATTTCGTTTAGCTGGTGGTCACCACGAACCACGAGTACTGCAATACCGGTTTCACCGTCTTCGTTCTCGGTAGTAACAACCACTGACTTTGCTACATCCGATGGGTTGCAGTTGAAGAAGTTCACAACATCTTCAATGGTTTTTGTATCTGGTGTTTTCACTTTGGTGAGAGTTTCGGTACCCACTGGTGCTGATTGTGTTGGCGCCAGTGCTTCTGCCATTTCGACATTAGCAGCATAATCAGAAGCGTCGCTGAATGCGATGTCATCCTCACCAGAATCAGCTAATACGTGGAACTCGTGAGAAACACTGCCACCAATCGATCCTGTGTCTGCAATGACGGGACGGTACTCCAAACCAATTCGCTCGAAAATATTACAGTAGGTTTGATACATAACATCATAAGTTTGCTGCAAGCAATCCTGCCCTAGGTGGAAAGAATAGGCATCTTTCATAGTGAACTCGCGGCCACGCATGACACCAAAGCGAGGACGAACTTCGTCCCTAAATTTGGTTTGAATCTGGTACACATTCAACGGCAGTTGTTTGTAACTGCTGATCTCTTTTCTTACTAACTCGGTGACGACCTCTTCGTGGGTAGGTCCCAGCACGAAATCACGCTCATGACGATCTTTAATACGCAACAGTTCGGGACCGTACTCTTCCCAACGTTGTGACTCCTGCCAAAGGTCCGCAGGCTGCACTACGGGCATCAAAATTTCAATCGCGCCTGAACGATTCATTTCGCTTCGCACAATATCCGCGACTTTATTTAGTACGCGTAATCCAGTGGGTAGCCAAGTATAGAGTCCTGATGCTAACTTTCGTACCATACCTGCACGAAGCATCAATTGATGGCTTACTACTTCTGCATCTGCAGGGGTTTCTTTTTGAGTCGAGAGTAAATATTGTGACGTACGCATAATGTCGTGTTTTCATATCCTGTTGATTAATGCGCGATAGTTTAACAGGAGTGAAGCAAGGGAAGAAGAGTTACCAAGGGAAATTTTATGGATTTATGATGACAATTTCATCGACTGTGATGACATTATTATCGATTGTCCATTTGACGTCATATTGATGAAGTTGAACGCTATAACGTTTCGTATCTTGTTTTGCTTTTTTGTAGGCAGGTCTTGGATCTTGCGCCAATACCTGAGTGACAAGGGATTGAAATTTAGGATGGTCATTAGCAATAAGTGCTAATGTTGGCATCACTGTTGATAAAAATCTTACCTGGCAAGGCATATCAGGAGCATGACTCGCAAACTCAGAGGTTGCACTGGGAATTGCATCCGCATAAGGAATGTAGGGTTTTACATCGTAAATAGGTGTTCCATCGACGAGATCAACACCGCTCACATGAAGGACTGCTTGTTCCCCCTGATATGATAGACCTTCAAATTTAACAACCGACATCCCAAGGTTATTGGGTCGAAAACTACTTCGTGTTGCGAACACGCCAACTTTTTTATTCCCACCCAATCGTGGAGGGCGTACAGAGGGAGACTTGCTTTTATTACTATGCAAATGAAATTCAAAAATTAGCCAAAGATGAGAGTGCGCTTCAATGCCATCAAAAAAACGACGGTCGCTGTAGCTGGGAGTAAATTGTATCAGCCCCTCGGCTTCAGGTACGAGTCCAGGTTGCCGAGGGATAGAAAATTTTTGTTTATACGGTGTTCGAATATAAGCAATCGGCACCAATGACTCTGCCATGACTTTAGCTATGATACTTTACATAAGCTTCTAATGTATTTTCAATCAAGCTTGCGACTGTCATTGGCCCAACGCCACCCGGCACTGGAGTTATCCAACTTGCGCGTTGGTGTGCGATTTCATAGGCAACGTCGCCGACGAGTCCGCCTTCTTGAGTTCGATTGATACCAACATCGACTACCAATGCGCCTGGTTTGATCCATTCGCCCGGTATAAATTCAGGTTTTCCGACCGCGACCACCAATAAGTCTGCGCTTTCCACATGCGACTGGAGGTTTTTAGTAAATTTGTGGCAGACAGTGGTGGTGCAACCAGCCAAAAGTAGCTCAAGCGACATAGGGCGACCAACAATATTTGAAGCGCCAACAATCACTGCATTCAATCCTTTGACCGGCACTTTAGTAGACTCAATGAGTGTCATTATACCTTTTGGTGTACAAGGTCTTAAGGCTGGCACTCGCTGTGCCAGGCGCCCTATATTGTATGGGTGGAAGCCATCCACATCTTTGTGAGGATGTATAGTTTCAAGAACCTCTTCAGCATTTAATCCCGCCGGTAACGGTAATTGAACCAGTATTCCGTCAACCGAGTCATCATTGTTCAGCTCTTGCACTAGTGACAACAACTCAGATTGGGTTGTGGTGGAAGGCAAATCATAGGATTTCGAGACAAAACCAACTTCATCACACGCTTTGCGTTTACTGCCAACGTACACTTCAGAGGCAGGATCGGCGCCGACAAGTATAACGGCAAGACCTGGGCGGCGTTTGCCTGCCTCTACAAGCGTCGTTACATGATGTGCAACTTTCTCACGAACTTGTTTCGCTATTTTCTTACCGTCAATCACTTTTGCTGACATGTTTTAATCCCCATGAAAAATATCTACCGCATATTATTTCACATCATGCCCGGATAGGAAACTTTGACACGCGTTGTCAGACCTTTATAAAGATTATTTGTCAGCGGTAGGCGCATTTTTAAACAAACAAACAAATTTATAAAAAAACTGTTTGACGATACTCTATATGGTCGGTAATATGCGCGTCCCATAGCAGTGACGCAAGCGTCGCGGTTATATTGTCGGTGAGTGGCGCAGCTTGGTAGCGCACTTGGTTTGGGTCCAAGGGGTCGCAGGTTCAAATCCTGTCTCACCGACCACTTTAATTTCGGATTTGCAGAGCGCCCGTAGCTCAGCTGGATAGAGCAACGGCCTTCTAAGCCGTGGGTCGCAGGTTCGAATCCTGCCGGGCGCGCCAGTGTCTAGCAAATTAAAGTAACACTATGGTGGGCGTAGCTCAGTTGGTAGAGCCCCGGATTGTGATTCCGGTTGTCGTGGGTTCGAGCCCCATCGTCCACCCCACTTGCGGAAGTGGTGGAATTGGTAGACACGCTGGATTTAGGTTCCAGTGCTTCACGGCGTGAGAGTTCAAGTCTCTCCTTCCGCACCATCTTTTCTTTGAAAGGTTATTTTCGGTGAGTGGCGCAGCTTGGTAGCGCACTTGGTTTGGGTCCAAGGGGTCGCAGGTTCAAATCCTGTCTCACCGACCATCTTTCAAAAACCACCTTCTATGGTGGGCGTAGCTCAGTTGGTAGAGCCCCGGAGTGTGATTCCGGTTGTCGTGGGTTCGAGCCCCATCGTCCAC
>CAXRGH010000210.1:0-14844 GCA_964230195.1 Alteromonadaceae bacterium | reverse complement strand
ATCATCCACCACTTCGCAGCACAATATGGAGGAGTAGCTCAGTTGGGAGAGCACCGCCCTTACAAGGCGGGGGTCACTGGTTCAAGCCCAGTATCATCCACCAATTCTTCTTATTCTGATAATCCAACCTAATTTCATAGCTAAAATAAAATCCATTATTGTGATGTTTTGTTTCGTCATGTGTGGTTAAATCATTCTGTATTGAAATAAGTAGTAAAATAAAATGGATATGGAATTCAAGCGCTCTCTGCGCGTGCTCGTGTTTGATGACATTGAGCTCGCACAGGGTTACATGAAGTACTCCCTCGAAACCGTGGGATTGCGCAATATTGTGTATGAAAGTCATCCGCAGCGAGCGAGTCGACTGATCAAAACCAAGCAATTCGATATCGTATTGTGTGCATACTCAGCCAAGACGGATGCTGATGGCTTCCACATGATTGAGGATCTGAAACACACAGAGTCCCTGCCCCATCAAACGAGCGTTATATTTGTTTCTGCTGATAATGAGCGTGCCGTCGTGAGGCGCATCATTGAATTACAGCCAGATGGCCTGATAATTAAACCCTATTCTGTCAAACAATTTGATATCCAAATACACCGTGTTTGTGCGCGTCTTCAATTTAGTCAATCTGTGCTGAGATTAATGGATGACAATGAACCCGAGCAAGCACTCACTCAAGCAAATAAATTACTGGCAAAATATGCCTCACATCCATATCGGGATAGCATAAAACGATTAAAGGGCTTATTGCTACTTACCCTTGAACGTTATCAAGACGCCCATGCTTTTTTTACTGCAGAACAAAACCCAAACAATTCTTGGGCAAGTTTAGGAGTTATACAGTCTCTCGAAAAATTGGGACGTGTTGAGGAAGCCGAACAACAACTATTTAACTTTTCTCTCGCACCTCAAAATGAATTATTGGCATTAGATATTTTTACTCAACGCCACATTGATGACCAGCAATACAACGACGCCTTAGAAAGCGCAAAAATGGCCGCTGAACTTTCCCCGTTAAATCGTCAGAGGCAGCAGCAGATTTTTGAGCTGTCCCGTGTTGTAAGAGATACTGAAGCTCAGTATCAATCGGCGCAGATGTTACTCAAGCTGACTAAAGATTCTGTGCACCACTCGCCGCAACTCTTGCTCAATGTGGCAAGAGCCGGACTTGATCATGGTCAATTTTTACACGGTGACGAAATTAACCTCATTGAGCGTCAGGTTAAGCAACAGATTAATGCTTATCAACGTCAGTGTAACAAAAGCGGGATCATCCCTGAAATTAAAGTGTTGGAGAGCCGGCTTGCCTATTTAAAGAATAAACAAGCCCAAGCCAAAGCTTTTTTAAACGCCCTTTCGTTGAGTGATTTTGATGAGCCAACGATGGATGATTTATTAGATTTATCCAAAGCCTATCACCACATCAATGATCAGCATAATGCAGAGGCTGTTATGCAACATGTTGCCAAACGAGCCAAACAAGAACACAGTGATGATCCGATTATACAGAGCGTTATCAAACAGCAGTACAAACTGCAAAAGTCAATTGTTGAATCTCCTCGGGAGTTAAATGATCTTGGCGTAAAATACTTTAATCAACACGATTACCTCAATGCGTTTAAACAATTTTGGCGTGCACACACCTTGCTACCTAAACGTGTATCCATTGCATTAAACTTATTGCAATCGATTGCGTATCTACCCCAGAGCAAATACCCTCGAAAACTGAATATGGATAACGTCGTCAGTAGCTGTGTACAGTTATTAGAATCTACTGAATTGAGTAGTGAACAGCAAAGTACCTTCGACAAATTACAAGACATCATGGCTCAACGAGTTTAATGAGTCACTAACATCACTCAGGTTAACAAGACTATGCGAAGAAATCGCTTTCCCGTCACATCAGATACTCCATTTCACTGGCAGGTAATTGGCAGTCTCGCTCCCTTTATCGTTCGTTACAAGGGACGAGTACTGATTGCCCTTCTCTGTCTGGTAGGTGCAAAAATCGCCACGGTCGGCATGCCATTTGTGTTGAAATACCTTGTAGATAGCCTTAATTCCCCCCAACAACAAATGATTGCTATTCCGATTGGATTGATTGTGATGTACGGCGTGCTTAGACTTGCTACCACCTTATTGGGTGAAGTCAGGGATACGGTGTTCGGTTATGTTACTGAAGGAGCCATGCAAAGTCTGAGCTTGAAAGTTTTTAATCACTTGCATCGGTTAGATTTGGCGTTTCATTTAGATAGACAAACAGGTGGGTTGTCTCGCGATATTGAAAGGGGAACCTCTGGGATCGCCTTTTTTATGCGCTTTATGGTCTTTAATATTGTCCCGACTTTATTGGAGTTTTTGTTTGTTATTGGTGTGCTACTGACGCAATACGGCGTCAATTATGCAACCGTCATTTTTAGTGCCGTTGTACTCTACATTGGCTTTTCCGTGAAGGCAACTGACTGGCGCACACAATATGTTAAGTTGATGAATAAAGCGGATTCGAATAGTAGTTCTCGAGCCATTGACAGTTTGCTCAACTATGAAACGGTAAAATATTTTGGCAACGAACAATTTGAATCTGAACGATACAATACGGACCTCACCGAGTGGCGACTGGCTCGACAGCAAAACCGCTTGTCATTATTTGCACTTAACGGCGGTCAGGCCCTGATTATTGCGGTTGCTATGACAGCCATGGTTTGGATAGCTGCTCAACAAGTAGCTGAAGGTTCAATCACCATTGGAGATTTTGTCTTACTCAATACCTTCGCCATCCAGATATTTCTGCCATTGAACTTTCTTGGTTTTGTGTACCGCGAAATTAAAGGCTCACTCGCCAATATTGAGCAATTGTTTGGGCTTTTGAAAACCCCAGCAAAAGTGGTGGACGCACCCGATGCACAACCACTCAAGGTAAACAAAGGCTCAATGGCGTTTGAAGAAGTGAGTTTTGGTTACAACGACAATCGCCAAATTTTGGATAACGTATCCTTCACGGTTAACTCAGGTGAAAAAGTGGCCATTGTTGGCGAGAGCGGTTCTGGAAAATCAACTCTCATAAAACTGTTATTTCGCTTTTATGATTACCAATCAGGCAGCATCAAGATTGACGGTCAAGCATTAACAGCGGTGACACAAGATAGTTTGCGACAACATATCGCTATTGTTCCGCAAGACACAGTACTGTTTAACGACACCCTTCTGGAAAACATCCGATACGGCAGACCTGACGCCAGCATGCAAGAGATAGAAAGAGCGGTGCAAATGGCCCACCTTAGCCACTTCGTCGAGACCTTACCTGACGGATACGATACTCAAGTTGGTGAACGAGGCCTAAAATTATCCGGCGGTGAAAAACAACGTGTCTCTATTGCCAGGGCACTTCTAAAAGGATCTCCAATCCTTGTCTTTGATGAGGCCACATCGTCATTGGATAGTCATGCGGAACAATCAATTCTCAGCGCATTGAACGAAATTGCAATTGGGCATACCAGCCTCGTGATTGCTCACAGGCTTTCAACCATTGTCGATGCTGACAAGATTTTAGTCATGCAAAAAGGGCGGGTTATCGAACAAGGTAGCCACGCCGAACTACTCTCAAATCAACAACACTATGCCAAGATGTGGCAATTACAACAAGCCGATGGAGAGACAAAGCATGATGCCTGATACTGATGCTTTGGTAGAAGCTGTCAACCAGATCATGCCCTTTGGAAAATACGCTGGCCGCCCCTTACTCATGCTACCAGAGCCTTATTTGGTATGGTTTTCACAGCAAGGTTTTCCCGACAATAAACTCGGCCAGCAACTTGCCTTGATCCACGAAATAAAAGTCAATGGTCTAGAAGGTATGCTAAAACCGTTATTAAAGTAATGGTAGTGCCGTGAACACAGAATAGCGTTACTTAAATTGATGCTAGAAATGTTCCGAAATATGACAATGGAGTGATCAAAGTCAGGCACCTTAACGTTATGAATGTCATCTAATCGCAATCGTGAGTAATACAGGCTTGAGACGCAGATTTCAAACGCCCTCCCCCGCAGACCATCGTATTTTGCAACTCCATGCAGCCATGGTGGATAAAATAATTGCTCAACCTGAGCTGATTGACCAGATAAAAGTGACGCTGGATAACCGCCTAGAAATGGGAAAAATACGTCATGGCGGACATTTAACTTGGCACTGCATTTTAGAACTCATCACCCACCCTCGCGCATTTAAAGAGGCAGTATTAGCCGATACCCCCCACATGCGAAGGCTACGCCGCAAAACCCCGTTTGTCGGAATACTAACTGAAGAAGAGCGCCAGAACGCTTTAATAGGTAGCTAGTTATATCTAACGTACAGGCAACAAAAAAGGAGCCAATTGGCTCCTTTTTTACCTGTCTATTGATTTACGGATAAACAGGGAAGTCACCACACAGCGAAACCACTTCAGATTTCACGCGCTCAATGGTTTGCTCATTTTCAATATCGTCAAGGATATTACAAATCCAAGTAGCGACTTGCTCTGCTTGCTCAACTTTGAAACCACGACGAGTAATTGCCGGTGTACCAATACGAAGGCCACTGGTGACAAACGGTGAACGAGGATCATTCGGTACCGAGTTTTTATTCACTGTGATATTTGCACGACCCAATGCAGCGTCAGCGTCTTTACCTGTGATGTCTTTATTGATGAGATCTAAAAGCAATAGATGGTTTTCGGTGCCGTTTGAAACAACGTTATAACCACGGCTCTGGAACACAGATACCATGGCTTTTGCGTTCTCAACAACTTGTTGCTGATAAACTTTGAACTCTGGTTCGAGTGCTTCTTTAAATGCTACTGCTTTAGCCGCAATCACGTGGCATAACGGGCCACCTTGGCCACCTGGGAATACCGCGCTATTAAATTTCTTGTGAAGTGATTCATCTTCACAGGCAGAAAGAATCAATCCACCACGAGGACCCGCCAAGGTTTTGTGAGTGGTAGTCGTGACTACGTGTGCGTGTGGTAGTGGATTTGGGTAGACGCCGGCAGCCACAAGGCCTGCAACGTGAGCCATATCAACCAGTAAGTAGGCACCAACTTTGTCTGCGATTGCACGGAATCGAGACCAATCAACAATACCTGAGTACGCAGAGAAACCTGCGATAATCATTTTAGGTTTGTGCTCATCCGCTAAGGCTTCAACTTGAGCATAATCAATTTCACCCGTTTCTTCATTCAAGCCATACTGAACGGCGTTGTATGTTTTTCCAGAGAAGTTAACGTGAGAGCCATGAGTTAAGTGACCACCGTGAGCAAGACTCATACCTAACACGGTATCACCAGCTTCAAGTAATGCCATGAATACCGCAGAGTTTGCTTGTGAGCCTGAGTGCGGTTGAACGTTAGCATAGTGGGCACCGAACAATAGCTTTGCACGGTCAATCGCCAGCTGTTCTGCAACGTCAACATACTCACAGCCACCGTAGTAACGCTTGGTTGGATAGCCTTCTGCGTATTTATTGGTTAATTGGGAGCCTTGCGCTTCCAAAACACGAGGACTACAGTAGTTCTCCGATGCAATCAATTCTATGTGCTCTTCTTGACGTACTGTTTCTTTTTGGATGGATTCCCACAATTCGGGATCGAAGTCCGCAATGTTCATCTTACTGGATAACATCTTCATTCCTCTTTACTGGATAAATTTAAGAAATTTTATGGCGCAACATTGTAACGTTTCTAGTTCATTTGTATAGCAGTTTTAATTTCTAGACATAGCCAAAACCGATAAGTACTTACGCTAAATTGATACAAGCGATTGTACGTATCAAGTCGTTGTTTTAGTTCAGGCTAGGTAGAATCATTGATGTCGGTATACTAAGCTCTCTGTAAACATGAAAAACGCCAGCTTCACAATCGGTGAAAAGCTGGCGTTAATAACAATGAAAGTTAGTTGTACGGAACCTTTATTTACGCTGGAACTCGCTGGACGTATTCCATTTTGGCCAATCGCGAGTATTGGCAATCTGATAGCCAACATCAAACGCTAGTTGTGTGTCTTGAAGTACACCACCAAAGTCCCAGTTTTCACGGAACTGGTCACAGGTTTGATGATAACAGCCCGTGATAATAACGTTTGCACGTTTCCGATATTTTGCGGTTTCCTCATCCCATGGTTCACTGCCGCCACCCGCGTAGAGAGCCGGAACACCTTGCTTGGCGAAATTAAAGTGATCTGAGCGATAATAATAACCTGCACTCGGTTTACCTTCTTGAACGATGTATCGTCCTTGACGTTTCGCCGCAAGGGTCAAATAGTTTTCTAATTCAGATTTACCGAATCCCACCACTGAGACATCCTTGGTCTTACCCAATACATTCATGGCATCAAGATTTAAGTTTGCGACCGTTTTATCCAGAGCTATTACAGGATTTAACGAATAATATTTTGAGCCCAGCAAGCCCTGCTCTTCCGCCGTAACAATTAAGAAAGTCACTGAACGTTCAGGCGCTTGATTTAACTGGGTGTACGCTTTGGCTATGGTTAATAAAGCAGCAGTCCCCGTCGCGTTATCGTGAGCACCGTTGTAGATTTGGTCGCCTTTTAGTGATTCGTCTTTACCCAAATGATCCCAATGTGCGGTGTAGATAATATGCTCATCTGGATACTTACTACCAGGTAATGTGGCAATAAAATTATAACTTTCTGACGTTTTGATAGTGCTTTTGACCGTCACTGATGCTGAAGTATTAACTGCCTGTGCAAAAGGACCTTGCAATGCTTTTTGTTTTAATTCGTTAAAATCAAGTCCCGCGTTCTTAAATACTTTTTGCGCCGCTGAAACGGATATCCACCCTTCGATACCGACACGAGATTTATTGCCATCTTTAGTCACCAGCCCATATTGTGGACCACTCCAACTATTGGCGACGACTGACCACCCATAAGATGCAGGTGCTGTTTCATGAACAATAATGGCTGCCGCAGCCCCTTGTCGACTCGCTTCTTCGTATTTGTAGGTCCAACGGCCATAGTAGGTCATGGTTTTACCCTGAAATTTTCCTGAGTCAGGGGCGGCAAAACCGGGATCATTAACCAGAATAACAACCGTTTTGCCCTTTACATCGACACCCTCATAATCATTCCATTGATATTCAGGTGCATTAACGCCATAGCCCACAAAGACAACTTCTGATTCATTTAATGTCACTTCAGCTTGTTCTCTTGAAGTACCAGCCACCATGTTCTTCTTGTATTCAAAGGTTTCCCCCCCCATGGTTAACACCATATTCGGATCTGCGGTAATTTCAGTCAGACCAACGGGTTGTAAAAATGAACCACTATTACCCGGTTGATAACCTAAACTGGTGAAGTGTTCAGTGAGATAAGCGAGAGTTTTCTTTTCACCTTCAGTGGTAGGTAACCGCCCCTCAAAGGCATCCGAAGCTAGTGTCTTTGTATGTTGACGTAAATCTTGAACATCAATGCTGTTGTACACAGATTCAAAATTATTGGTTGGTGATAGACTTTGTCCACATCCCGCAATGGTCAGTGATAAGAGCCCGAGGGCCAATACTGTTTTCATTTTTATTCCTTTGCTGTAACGCGAGGTTTGTTTATTATAGTGGGTAATGAAAATTACGCTGCGATCCTCACTATGCCAGAAGCACAAAGCCCTTGGCAACCAAACAAATTAGATGCCAACTGCTTTTCACACTTGCTTGAATTCTTTGATTTACAAAATGTCACAGATTGGCCCACGCTCCAGTGGTTAAATACACTGGCGGAAGTGTCCCAAAACCAAAGAAAAAAAGCCGATGAAATGTCATTTATCTGTGATTCAAACGTCACATCATCGCTTTATTATGAACAATATATCCATGAAACGGGTAAAATTCCGACTCGTCCTAATAATTGGCATGACTTGTTTAACGCCCTCATCTGGACACTTTTTCCCAAAACCAAACGCCTTATCAATCAATGCCATGTTGAGGATATCAATCTTCATGGGCTATCTCCCCGCACCCATCAACGTAATCGTATGACACAATTTGATGAGTGTGGCGTGGTATTGGCGTATTCATCTCCAACGGTCCCAAGTTTATTAATTGAACATCAATGGCAAGCTTCATTTTGGCAACATCGAGAGCAATGGGGAACGCAAATTCAGCCCTTCATGTTTGGTCATGCAAATTACGAAATGATGTTGGAGCCACACATTGGTTTAACGGGCAAATGGTTAGCCGTGCAAGTCCCACAAGACTTTTGGAATAAACCGCTCCACCAACAGTATCAATCCATTGATGAAACTCTCTATCAGCAACTTCAAACAACCCAGTTGTTTCAGGACAAAGGAAAATTTGCACCATTGCCGTTGCTTGGCATCCCCGGCTGGTACCCGCAGAATCAGGCGCAAACATTCTATCAAATGACTGATTATTTTCGGCCAAAGTCACACAACAATACATACGCGTCTATTCGACACTTAAGCCTCGTCGGTACGGACGCTTTCGTCAATTAGGCGTAGTGAAAAACGTTAGAAACTGGATATCGTAAAGCAGTATTGCTTACCACAGAGTCAAAAAAGGCTGTTATTTTAGTAGGTTATTAAAGATGACATTCAAAATGCAAATTGTTTACAATTTTTTAATGACAATACTGTTTGATTAACATATGATACATCCAACATAACTTAACTTGAATGGAAGATATTATGAAAAAAGCGCTTGTATTACTTTCTCTAATCGTAGCTGGTAGCGCCGCTGCAGGACAACGTGATTTTGATAAGCTTGATGTTGATGGTAACCAGAAGCTATCTAAAGATGAGTTCATGATTTATATCAAACCAAAAGCGGTTGAACGTATGACAAAAGTATTCAATAACCGTGACAAAAACAAAGATGGTCAGTTGTCACGTGACGAATACACAATTAAAGGTCAGAAGAAAGGTTAATATAAACCGAATCAAACCTTAAAAAGCGCCGCTAGGCGCTTTTTTATTACTCTGAGGTATAGCTTTTTAGTTTTGTCATGTTTCGATACGCGGTGGGCGTCACGGAAAAATGACGGACAAACACTTTAGAGAAATGTGCGGGATCTTGATACCCAACCAGACTCGCAACATCCCCGACCGTTAGACTCAAGTCTCGCAGTAAACGTTTTGCTTCATCCATCCGCCTGCCGAGAACATAAACATGGGGACTCTGACCGACCTGCTCTTTAAACTTGCGATTAAACGTGCGCAATGATAACCCACCCGATGAGGCTAACACTGTGTTACTCAAATCCCCCGACATATCTTTTCCAATGTAATCCAATATCATGGCAATAGACTCATCATATTGCAGAGCGCCACCAAGCTGATAAAAAGGTTGTTCTGATGATGACGATACTTCGTGAGAAAAATGTCGCTCTATAACCGACGCTATCTCAGCGCCAAACAAGCGCTTGATAAGATAGACCACCATTTCAGTTTGAGAGTTAATACTCGCAGTACAATAGATATGATTTGATTCTGTTATTGTTGCTTGCGAATTCAGCCTGATCTGCGGGTAATGTTGGCGAAACTTATCAAGAAAATACCAATGTGTTGTTGCTACTCCATCATCCAAAAGCCCAGTCTCGGCAAGCCAACAAACGCCTGTCCCAGTAGCCACGAGCTTTGCACCCCCCACATATTGTTTAATTAACCACGGAACTAGTTCATGATATTTTCCAAGCACCGGGAACGGATTCCCCCACATAGGAGGAACCACCAACAAATCAAGTTGAGGAGCTGTCAAGAAATGTCCATCAGATTGCAGCTTTAATCCGGAAATAGTATCCACAGCAGGAGCATTATTAACGCCCAACAACATAATTTCCAATGGTTCGCTGCGTTGCTGAGCACGCGGGCGCAATTGAGCAGCACAGCGCAACATCTCAGCCGACAATGAAACACCAGTAATCAGGGCTTTGGGATAAAAAATAAAACCAATTTTCATAACACATCCGCAGGTGGCATAAAAAAACAAGATAATGGCACAATAACAATAAATCAATTGTATATCTATTGTTAGAATTCACAAAAATTCACAATTAAGGTTTATCTCAATGGCATCTTTACCTCTTATTGTTGGTCTCGGCGGTATTAACGCGGCAGGCAGAAGTTCTGGTTTTCACTCGTACAAACGCATGATCGAATCTGCACTGTCAGATGAGCAATTAGCATTAACTTGGCAGGATCTTGCAAACCGCATGGGACTTGCTGATGAGACTGTCACTCAAGAGACAATTGAGACAATAAAAGCAGGAACATTAATTCGTCGCCTCGAAACCTTTGATCCTGATAATGTTCCGTATCACTACCGCGCCAGTTTGTCAGCCAACAGCGATGCTCAATTTGTCATGAAGAAATCGAAAGCGCCGGAGTCTGCCCCCGATAGTTGGTCTATTGATCCAGTTGAAGGGACTCGCAATGTCTCAATCAGCATCAACGAAGAACACGATGTCCTTTTGCCTGGAACTTATAAATTTGGTGTCACCAGTGCCGGTAATCTCCCAACCGGCTTTGATCCTGCAAAGTTATACAACTCAAGATATCATCCTCGTGGCATGGCGATGACTATCTACGGCGTCTCGGACACCTTGAACTCGCTAGGATTCGAGTGGCAAGAAGTGATGGCTGAAATCAATCCAGATCAAGTCTCTGTTTATGCGGGTACTGCCTTCTGTCAGATGGATGACTATTCTATGCGTGGTTTGATTGCTGCTCCACTGCTCGGTGAACGTGCGAGCTCTAAAATGATTGCCATGTCGTTGGCTGAAATGCCAGCCGACTTCATTAATGGTTACGTTATTGACAGCGTAGGGACAACGGGAACCAACATGGGCGCGTGCGCAACCTTCTTGTACAATCTCCGTCAGGCCTGTGATGATATCAAACGTGGTGCATCGAGAGTGGCTGTTGTTGGCGGTGCTGAAGCATTGGTTAACCCAGAAATAATGGAAGGATTCCGAATCATGGGCGCGCTGACACAAGATGAAGAATTGTGCAAACTTGACGATTCAGACACGGCGGACAACCGCAGAGCGTGCCGCCCATTTTCAACCAATGCCGGTTTTACCATTGCAGAAGCGAGTCAGTTCGTTGTTGTTATGGAAGAGTCGTTAGCACTTGAACTTGGCGCGACGGTTTATGGGTCGGTTGCAGATGTCTTTATTAATGCTGACGCGAACAAAAAATCCATTTCAGCTCCGGGTGTTGGTAACTATGTCACTGTTGCAAAAGCGACAGCATTAGCGAAAGCTATTTTGGGTGAGGATGGTGTGAAAAAGACATTTGTCCAAGCTCATGGTACGGGGACACCACAGAATCGGGTGACGGAAAGTCATATCCTTAATGAAGTAGCAAAGACATTTAGTATTGAAGCATGGCCGGTTTGTGCGGTGAAAAGCTATGTTGGTCACTCTGTTGGTACAGCCGCTGGTGACCAGCTACTCAGCACCTTAGGCGTCTGGCAGTATGGTTGGTTGCCGGGAATTAAAACCATCGATCACATTGCGGAAGATGTTCACAACAGTAATCTCAACATTCTGATGGATCACCATTACGCCGGTGAAAAAGGTGAAGACATGTTGGCTTCTATTATTAACTCAAAAGGTTTTGGCGGGAATAACGCATCAGCGCTGATCTTGTCGCCACAGCAAACCCTCAAAATGCTAGAGGCAAAGTATGGTAGTCAAGCCATCTGCCAGTATTGGGAGAAGAATAAAGCCGTTACTGAGAAAACGGTTGCTTACGATAAAGCCGCTGCCGAAGGTAATGAAACTATGATTTATTCATTCGGTGAAAACGTGATGACAGAGCATGATGTCACTATGACTCTCGAAGGCGTTTCACTCACTGCATTTAAAAACACGATATCATTAGCAGTGGAAAACCCGTTTGCGGAATACGAATCGTAGCCAATTTATTGTTCCGGATAGAAAGCCACTCTACACGAGTGGCTTTTTACATTTAGGCCACACTTCCAATATCTACCCGCCAACGATTGATACCAGCGATGAACCGTTATTAGCAAAAATTATATCTGTAACCAAAATAATTAAGTGTTGGTTATATTTTTCCTTGATTTTATTCATCAGCATGGCACATTCAGCTAAGGGAATTATCCTGTTTAGCAATCGCGATTGTTTATCCGCCCAAGGTAGGGCTGTCGCGGTGACATTTAATTACTATGAGAGATGTGAAATATGTGTGGTATTTTCGGTATTCTAGATATCAAAACCGACGTTTCAGAGCTTCGTACTAAAGCTTTGGAACTATCAAAATTGTTGCGCCATCGTGGCCCAGACTGGTCGGGTATTTGGAATAATAATAATACCATCCTCTGCCATGAGCGCTTGGCCATTGTTGATGTTGATACCGGTGCGCAACCGTTAATTAGCCACAGCGGTAATGTATTGGCGGTTAATGGTGAAATTTACAACCACAAAACACTTGCAACCGAACTAAGCCCTGCATATGACTTTAAAACAAAGTCTGATTGTGAGGTCATTTTACCGTTGTACGAGCAGCATGGTGTAGATTTTATTGACCGTCTTCACGGTATGTTTGCATTTGTGCTCTATGACGAATCAAAAGATGCTTACCTCATTGCGCGCGATCATATCGGTATTATTCCTCTTTACACCGGTTACGATGAACATGGTAACTTCTACGTATCATCAGAAATGAAAGCCCTCGCTCCCGTGTGTAAAACGATTCAAGAATTTCCACCAGGACACTACATGTGGAGTGATAACGGTGAGCTCACTAAATATTATGTTCGTGATTGGAGTGACTACGAAAACGTTAAAGACAACACGACTGATCTTAACCAATTGAAAGCAGCGTTTGAAAAGTCGGTGAAGTCTCACCTGATGTCAGATGTTCCGTATGCGGTATTGTTGTCTGGCGGTTTAGATTCATCACTTGTATCTGCCATTGCAGCAAAATACGTTGCAAAACGTATTGAAGATGAAGATCAATCGGATGCATGGTGGCCACGATTACACTCATTCTCAGTTGGCCTGAAAGGTGCACCAGATCTTGTAGCGGCGCGTCAAGTAGCAGACATGATTGGAACTGTTCACCACGAATGTCACTTCACCATACAAGAAGGTTTGGATGCAATCAGAGATGTGATCTACCACCTTGAAACCTATGATGTAACGACTATCCGAGCTGCTACACCAATGTACCTTATGTCCAGAAAAATTAAGGCCATGGGTATCAAGATGGTACTATCTGGCGAGGGTGCCGATGAGATATTCGGCGGTTACTTGTACTTCCATAAAGCACCGAATGCGCAAGAATTCCACGAAGAAACTGTGCGTAAACTGTCTCGCTTAAACATGTTTGACTGTGCTCGCGCAAACAAAGCGACTTCTGCATGGGGTGTTGAAGCTCGTGTACCTTTCCTTGATAAAGAATTTATTGACGTAGCCATGCGCCTAAATCCGAAAGATAAAATGTGTCTTGACGGTAAAATGGAAAAATGGATATTGCGTAAAGCCTTTGATAACGGTGAATATTTACCTGAAGAAGTACTGTGGCGTCAGAAAGAGCAATTTGGAGATGGTGTTGGTTACTCATGGATTGATTCCATCAGAGATCATGTTGACGCAGAAGTCAGCGATCAAAAATTCTCTACCGCCGAATACCGTTTCCCGGTGAATACTCCAGATACCAAAGAAGGCTATTTCTATCGTAGTATTTTTGAGGAGTATTTCCCTCAAGAGAGTGCCGCTAAATGTGTCCCTGGCGGTAAGTCAATCGCCTGTAGCACCGTTGAAGCACTCGAATGGGATGAAAGCTTTAAAAATATGGCTGACCCATCGGGTCGTTCAGTGATTAGCGTTCACAAAGGTTAATGTTTATAGTCCCTAACATCAAAAAAGGAACCAATAGGTTCCTTTTTTTCATCACCAAACACGGGTTTTGAGTTAACTCAGCAGCAGATCTTAAGGTTAGTGAATGGCAACCTGCGGTCTAGGCGATTGACCACATGGTTTTATAATTTAACTGCGGTTCCGCTCACACTCACCATAATCATTGATCCCTTTTCTCCAATAACTTCATAATCAATGTCTATGCCTACGATTGCATCAGCCCCTAGTTCTGACGCTTGAGCTTGCATATCGCCAAAGGCGGCTTCGCGAGCTCGTGCCATTTCACCTTCATAGGAGCCTGAGCGTCCACCAACCACATCTCGTATCGCCGCGAACATATCTTTAAAAATATTTGCACCGAGAATCGCTTCTCCAACCACTATACCCATATATTGACGCGCAGGGCGACCTTCAATTGTTGACGTTGTTGTCATTATCATCACACATTCCTCATTTCCATAGTATTAGTCAAACTGATACCACAACTCTTTACGTGCAAGGGGAGTTTCTCGGGGGAGTAAAGGGTTATCCAGCTGGATGAAAGTATTTTTCGTTTCGTTAAATCTTTCAAGGTATTGTTTATGATATTTGTAAAAAACTTCATCAAACAACCCTTTATCCATGGCTTTCTGTAGCCCATCTTCAATCACTCTCGCCAGTAGTTTATCTTTTTTATTGAGAAAAAAATAAAAGGCGAGTGGATAAGCAATACCAACACGACTCGTCGTTTCTAGATTATTCGCTAGTGGACTCAACAACTCTTGATCAATTTCAACAATTGAACGCGGAAACAATGCTCCCTCAAGGGTTTTCGTCAAAAGGAAAAGCTCTGAATAGTTTTCAGAGGTTTTCACATCAAAACCATTAGCTCTTAGGATCCGAGTATCTACCCAACGAGTTCCTTGCACTATTGGAAAATCCAAAAGAGAATCAATGGTTGTACTGTTCAG
>CAXRGH010000209.1:0-13282 GCA_964230195.1 Alteromonadaceae bacterium | reverse complement strand
ATAGTCACACTTAGTAACACTACAAGCGCTAGCCCCATATATTGCTGAGCTTTTAACGTTTTCTGCTGCTCCTCAATATTCTCGCCTTGCATGACATTTAAATTAGTTAATGCTTGTTGCTCGGATTTCATCCGTTCAAGTTCAATTAGGAGTTGCCGGCTTGAGAACTCTCCTCTGCTGGATACTTGGAAGCGATTGATTTCAGACTCAACGTGAGATTGCAATGCATAAAAAGCCGCCTCGTACATCCCCTGTTCTTCATAAATGAGCGAGCGCAGATAACCGAGTTTGGAATGTGTCTGAACAAAGGATTCAGCTGTCGGCGACAACTCTTGTTGGAGCAAATCCTTCAACAGCGCTTCTGCTTTATTGGTTTTATTTTGCTTTACCAAAAAGATTCCATATCGAGCGACATAATCCACCGCTTGCTGTAGTGGCAGCTCCTCAAAGAACGAAGATCTTATTTTACTAAATAAAGAGAATGCTTTGTCATAATTTTTGTGATATTTCCACTCTATGTCTGCTTGGTCGACACGCAAAATACTGATGACAGCGGGATCGTTTGTTGCCTTCATCACTTCACTAATCAAGCCTTCTGCAACATCGGGGTAATCTTCAATATTTTCTGCAATCAGTATCAGTTTTGCTCGATTGGCTTGTTCAATCAAGCCTTGTGATTCAAACATATCAGCCGCTTTTTGATTGTAAGTGAGGGATTGCTCGCGACCGCCAAGTAGATGATAAAGATTACCAATGGCAGCATAAAAGTTTGCTTCATGATCACCCTTTCCATTACGCTTAGCGACTCCGATCCCTAGCAATAAGTATTTGAACGCTTCCTCCAATCGGTCGTTATCAATATAAAAAGACGACAAGTTAGAATAGCCTGTCAATAGGGGATCAATCGCGCTCTGTTGGTCAGCCACTTGGATTGCTTGAAGCAACCACGGCTCAGGGTCACACACATACAGATACATACACGCATAACCTCTTGCGTTAAGCAAAATGGCCAGGGCCCCTGAAGGCTGTGCGGTGTTGATGACTTTCAGGTGTTGATTGAGTGTTTTATTCAACAACTCCAACTTACCCTGCATAATCAGAGATTCGCTGTAATATGCCATCACATCTAACCATAACTGGCGTGATTCAACAGGAAGTTGTTGTTGGGTTTTCAACAGGGATAGCGCAGACGCTTCAACGGCAGCGGGATCATTGTAAATGTCAGTTTCATACTGCGAACGTAGATCTTTAACACTCTGGGATAGTTGCTGTGACGAAAGAGCTTGAGACGTTTCACTGCTACTTGCATGGGCCCAATGCATAGAAAGCATAGTTATCACTAGCACAATACGGGAGATAATTTGTCCACCTGCCCATGCTCTCATCATCGGAGACAACCTTTACTTTTGCTTTGCATAATTGAGACCGCCATTTGGGTCTTAGGATAAAAAACAGCTCCGAAATTAATATACAAAAAAGAAATAATCAACACTATTTATCAGGATTTAGTCATTACATGAAAGAATGGAGGGTGTATACAGACTAGCATCATCATTACTCTTTTTCCTGAGATTTTACTGACTGCCACAAGCGTTCCTGCTCTAACAAAGGAAGCGTCGAAAATTCAATCTGTCGCTCAGTGGCTAACCTCTCCATACCACTGAAACGTCTTTCAAATTTCTGATTTGCCTGCTGCAGCGCTATTTCTGGATTAACGTTCAAGTGTCGCGACAAATTCACCACAGCAAATAATAAATCCCCGACTTCTTCTTCAACATGGTCTGCATTCCTTGGTGTTGTTTTGTGTGCATTGATGACTTCCGCTATCTCTTCTTGGATCTTTTCAACCACCGGCTCAACGGATGGCCAATCAAAACCAACCTTGGCACATGTTTTTTGTATTTTATTAGCTCGAATTAGTGGTGCCATACCAAGAGGGATGTCACTGAGGATACCGTCGAAAGGAACGTGTTTGCGAGCGGCTTTTTCTTGCTTTTTGATGGCATCCCATTGTGCATTCAAATCTTCATCCGAGCTCTCTCCAATAGCGTCACCAAACACATGTGGATGTCTGCGAATTAGTTTATCTGCCATCCCTTGAGCAATATCATCAAACTGATAATCACCATTCTCTTTGGCTAATTGCCCATAAAACACCACTTGGAATAATAAATCACCTAGTTCTTCTTTTATATCTTGAGTATGATTTCGAAAGATGGCGTCCGCCACTTCATATGCCTCTTCAATAGTATGCGGCACAATGGATTCAAACGTTTGCTTTTGGTCCCATGGACATCCAGTCACCGGGTCCCGCAACGCTTCCATCACTGACAACAGTTGCTGAACTCCTGCTAATTTCATATCTGCTCTTTGATCGCTCATCATAACTCCAAGTCAAGTACCGCTAGTGATCAGCGCGTTTCACTTCCATCACCGAATCAACGGTACGCAAGTGATGGATTGTTTTTGATAAAGTTTCCAAATCTCTTACCTCAATATTCAATTCGACTTTAGCAGTGTTGTCATTGCGATTTGAGATACTATTAACACCTAATAATGTCACTTTGTAGTTTGCCAACACCGTTGTGAGGTCGCGCATTAGGCCATCCCGATCCACGGCAATCAGCCGAACTCGTGTTTCAAACGCACCTCTCAATTGAGAAGTCCACGCCACATCGATTAACCGTTCAGGGTGTTGTTGAGATAGATGTTCAAGTTGCTCACAATCCTGACGATGCACGCTTACTCCCCGTCCCACAGTAATGTAACCTTGAATTTGATCACCGGGTAATGGATTGCAACATTTCGCCATTTGGCTCATCAAATTACCAACGCCTTCGATTACAACAGCATCTTTACTGCTCTCAGACGGTGCTTTTTTTTGCTTGAGGCGCGGATCGATCTCAGACTTGGGGGCATTTTTTTGTTGTAAGAAATGTATCACTTGATTGATCCTTACATCACCCGCGCCAATCGCTGTGTAAAGGTCATCTAATGCATGTAGGTTAAACTTTTCGACCGCCTCATGAATATCTTTGCCATCAAGATGTGCTCTTTGTAATTCACTTTCCAACAATTCACGTCCAGCTTGATGATTTTTCTCTTTGTCTTGTTGTTTAAACCAAGTTTGTATTTTGGCTCGTGCCCGAGATGAGTTAATGTAACCACTGGATGGGTTCATCCAGTCTCTACTTGGATTTGCCTTGGATCCTCTTAATACATCCACCTGATCGCCATTGCGGAGCTGATAGGTGAGTGGCACGATACGTCCCCCCACTTTTGCCCCAGTGCAGGTGTGACCAACATTACTGTGAATATAATAAGCAAAGTCTAATGGTGTGGAGCCCACGGGTAGATCAATCACATCACCTTTTGGCGTAAAGACATAAACTCGATCATCAAATACTTGGCTGCGTAATTCTTCAACAACGTCGTCAGCATCCGACATATCTTCTTGCCACTGTAATATTTTACGCAACCAATTGATTTTATCTTCTGAACCAGACCGAGTGCCACCGCCTTCCTTGTATTTCCAGTGAGCGGCAACCCCAAGTTCAGCATCCTGGTGCATTTGTTCCGTACGAATTTGGACCTCGATAGTTCGCTCTTCAGGCCCAAGTACTACGGTATGTATTGATTGGTAACCATTGGGTTTTGGCGTGGCTATGTAATCATCAAACTCACTGGAAATATGCTTCCAATGCGCATGAACAGTGCCAAGTGCAGCGTAACAATCCTGTAACCGCTCAGCGATAATACGTACTGCTCTAATGTCAAACAATTGATCAAACGTTAGACGCTTCTTCTGCATCTTTTTCCAAATACTGAAGATGTGCTTTGGACGGCCATGAACATCAGCACGAATGGATTCGTCTTTTATTAATTGTCCAAGTTCGGCTACGAAGTTGACCATGTAGCGCTCACGTTCAGTGCGCTTTTGTTCCAACAAGCTGGCGATTGATTTGTAAGTCTCAGGATGTAGGTAGCGAAAGGACAAATCCTCCAATTCCCATTTTAACTGACCAATGCCTAATCGATTTGCTAATGGTGCATAGATACTGGCACATTCACGGGCAATCAAAACTCGGCTTTCTTCTTCAATATGTTTTGCATGGCGCAAACTACACAAGCGTTCAGCGAGTTTGAGAACAACCGCTCGCACATCTTCAACCATCGCCAATAACATCCGACGAATATTATCAACTTGGCCTTCACCTAATTTGCTTTTTGAGCCACCCTGTAGCGCTTTAATAGCATCCATTCGCATTGCGGCTTTCTGTAATTCAACTATTTCAGTACCATAGCGTTTGAGCAGTTGCTCTTCAGAAGGGGCATTAGCAATGACGGATGGTAATGTGAAAGCGGCGAGTAGTGTTGCGTCGTCCATATGCAGATCAAGCAGCACCTCAATCATGTGCTGTCCCTCTGCCAATAGGAAGTCAGGCGCTTTCATCCACTGACGTATTTTTTGCTCGCTATCAGGTGATACGGAGATAGCTTCAATCCATTGGTCAAAGGTGAGTTTTCGACTATCTACGCGTTTGGTGACTTCCATTACAACTCCTGCCGTTAAACCGATTCATTGTGTTGTGGTATAGAATACTCTATGAGTACGCATCAATACAGCATAGCTAACACTTTATTTTTCCTCGGCATTTCCACAAAAGAATTTCTCCTACTCGTGAAATTAATGTTGATATCGTAAAAAAGCCAAGCTTTGGGAAACACCGAAGCTTGGCTTTTTAAAATCCAGCGAAAAAACAAGACGCGCAATTCAACAAACACGTCTCATCTTTCTAACCCCTAGGTTAATCGTTGGCTTCCACAATCACTGTGTCTATCAAATGTACGACGCCATTTGACGCTTTGATGTCTGATGTCGTGACATTACTGCCCATCACTTGTAGTGATACAGCTGGTAATTCAACCAACCACCATTTCTCATTCACGCCATCGCCGTTAGTTGCACCTGCCACCGTGTCATTTTGGTAGAAATAAAGCGGACGACCTAAATAAGCCAATTGCTTGTCACCATTATCTCGTATAACAGTACTGAGTCCCGGTATGTTCGCCATGGTTGTCTCATCTGAGGCGAGTAACGGCGGCCATGCAGTTGCGCAAGCATCGTTACACTCACTACCATCTGAGCCTAAATCGGAATCAAATACATAAAGCGCAAACCCGGCATTGGTATCACCATTACCCGCGACTAAGATCCCTTTACTCGCGTCGTAAGCCACAGCATCATTGTCGCCATTTGCTGCATTTTTAAAGTCAATCAACTGCACTGTCAAGGTGTTATCTGCCGCTGTTGTCACTTGTTTTCCTGACGCAGCGAAAGCGTTAACTGAATCAATTTCGCTCGCAACCACGTGCTGTAGTAGAACAGTAGAAAGCGCATCAGTATCGGCTAAAAGTCCAGCAAGGGTATCGTCTGGAATTTTATCGAACGCATCGTTGGTGGGGGCAAACACAGTAAATGTTGCGTCTTCATCGCTCAATGTATCGACTAGGTTTGCTGCTGTCAGCGCAGTCACTAAGGTTGAAAGCGAATCAGTGGCGCCCGCTAGGGCCGCAATGGTTTGGCTACCGTCAGCACTCGACACTGGCATTAACACCTTGTCGATCACATGGATAACACCGTTCTCTGCCTGAATATCCGCGCTAGTCACTTCAGCTGTATTAACAAACAAACGACCATCAACAACGCTGAGGGCAAAACTATCACCGGCCGTATTTTCCGTTGATACCACATTATTTTCTCCTTGAGCCAAACTCACAGCGGCATCCGACAGCACAGGGTCCCCAGCCACAACGTGATATAACAGAATTTCTTTTAAGGCGTCAGGATCAGCCAATAAACCTTCAAGTACACCCTCCTCTAGCGCATCAAAAGCATCATCAGTTGGCGCAAATACAGTGAAAGAAGCGCTTGCGTCGTCCAATACTGCGTCTAAACCGGTTGCTTCCAACGCAGCGGTCAAGGTGTCAAAGCTACCGTTACTGCTCGCTATACTTGTGATTGTCTGAGGCACCTCTGGTAATTCGACGTCCGCTATCACAACCGTATCAATCACATGAACCACACCGTTTGTGGCTTGAATGTCTGCTATTGTGACCGTTGCTCCACCGAAGGTTAACGTATCAGTCGAGCTGTTAATTTTCACCGGGATAGAAGCTCCACTCGCTGTGGTTACCGATGTACCGTTGGCGGCATATGCGTTGATAGATGGAATTTTTGATTCAACCACATGTTGCGTCAAGATAGCAGTCAACACGTCGGTATCCGCTAATATTTCATCAAGCAAAGAAGCATCGATCTTTGCAAAGGCATCATTGGTCGGAGCAAACACCGTTAATTGAGCAGTTTCATCACTCACCACAGAGACAAGGTCCGCTGCAGTCAGCGCATCAACTAATGTGGATAGTGAATCTGTCCCAATCGCAATGTCAGCGATGGTTTGGGTTGGCGTGGCTGTTTCAGGTGGCAGTAACACAGCGTCAATAATGTGAACAACGCCGTTTGATGCCTGAACATCTGTGACGGTAACAGTCGCTGTATTGACCAGTAAATTGGAACCATCTAATGATAAGCCAATGGATGCTCCGTTAACGGTCTCAACGGTAGAACCTGCCGCCGCCACTGCGCCTGCTGCTTCCACCTTGCTTGCTAGCACGTGGTAAGTCAGTACGCCGCTCAATGCGTCTGTGTCAGCTAGTAAGCCGTCGAGCACACCATCCGGCAATGCGGCAAAGGCAGCATTCGTTGGCGCAAACACAGTAAACATCGATGATTCATCCGCTAATGTATCCACCAAACCAGCGGCGTCTAGCGCTGTCACTAACGTTGTCAAGTCTTCTGTAGCGGATGCTAACTCGGCTATATTTTTCGTTTCGGTCGTGCCATCCCCGTACCCTGCGTCACCAGAATTGTAATGATCATTATCGTCACTACCACATGCACTCATCAGCAAAATGGCACAAGCGACTATTCCACTTTTTAACATTTTCATTTCGTCGTATCCTTGCAATTTATTAGTATAAAAATCAGAGGTGGTTACGGGGCCGTTTCTCCGAATGATCACATTTTTTTTACAAAGTCATCAGAAGAAGTATGTTTTTTGTTTAAAATCAACATCTTGATCGGCAATTTTTGATCTATAACCTTTCCTATCTTTGAACTTTTATGATCTCAATTCAGTTGACGGTTGTTTTTACTACACATATTTTTGCGAGAGAATGTGAGGCGATACAACGATGTTGTCCATGTGCAATAATGAAGCTGACGTAAGCGAGGTGAAGTTATTGTAATGATATACTCTCAAACAAAGGTCATCCTATTTCTCGCAATCAGCGTTATGATGTGGCCAACAGACGATTAATACACCGTGGGGTAATATGTTTTTTCAATCAAAGAAAGATTTTTCAGTGACACAGTGGTTGTCACAGTTTGAACATCCGCTGTTACCATCTCACTGGTTTGAACAATGGGTTCGCACTGATGATGACGAAGTTAAGGTTAGTCTGCCGTTCGTCAATCAATCCCTTAAATCCGAACTCAGGGCGTGGATGCATCAAAATCTACCTTCGGAACAATCCTTGTCTATACGCATTGTGGACGAGGTTGCCACCCTAAAAGCAACGAGCAATCAACGTGTTAAGGGTGTCAAAAACATTATCTTAGTAAGTTCTGCAAAAGGTGGCGTAGGAAAATCTACAACTGCTGTCAATTTAGCTCTCGCCATGCACGCTGAAGGCGCAACAGCGGGTATTTTAGATGCCGATATTTATGGTCCCTCCGTCCCTCATTTGTTAGCAACGAAATCGGCGTTTCCGGAATCTCCAGACAATAAGAACATGCATCCGATTGAGGCCATGGGAATATATTCGCACTCAATGGGCTATTTAGTACCCGAAGAGGATGCTGCAATATGGCGTGGTCCCATGGCTTCAAAGGCACTACAACAAATCCTCAACGAAACACTGTGGCCAGATTTGGACTACCTCATTGTTGATATGCCGCCCGGCACAGGCGATATTCAATTGACCATTGCCCAACAGTTCCCTGTAACGGCGGCGTTGATTGTCACTACTCCCCAAGATCTCGCCTTAATTGACGCGAAAAAAGGAGTGGCCATGTTTGAAAAATTGGATATCCCTGTACTCGGAATCATCGAAAATATGAGTACGCACATATGCGAAGCATGTGGTCATCAAACACCCATCTTTGGTGATTCGGGGGCCAGCAAATTGGCGAGCACCTGCGGTACAATGGTCTTAGCTCAGTTACCCTTACACATGGATATTCGTCGTTCCGCTGATGATGCCCGCCCAATTGTCAATCATCAGCCAGAACACCCCATTGCCTTGCTGTATCGAGAATTGGCTCAAAAGGTAGCCAGTCAATTGTATTTTACAGGAAAACTTGAACCGGAGAGTATCGCTGTTCGTCAACTAACAGATAGTGAAACACGAGGTGTTTGACATACTCCCGCGCAGCAAGCTGCGGGGCTTTTCGCCGTTTTGGTAAACATTGCATCCATGCAATGCTTCAAACGATAGTACTTAAGAGACGGAAGATAACCAAATCGTTTCATATGGCTGTAAACCAATCAATGCTTTCACATCAGATATCTGTTGACCTGAAATCAAATCAATCCAAGTTTGAGAAGCATCGAGGTTAAGTTCACACAGTGATAGCTCTTGACTCCAATCAGAGACATTACTGATACATACGATTTCTTGACGACCATCAAGTGACTTGCGCGAAATACCAAACAACGAAGTTCCTAAATGCAACGGGAATTGTAGTGCGTTGGGATGGAACGCCGCCTGTTGTTTCCGAATGGCAAGCAACGCCTTCATCTTTTTGTGAATATGGGACTGCCTGTTTTCTGGGTCCTTCAAGTTTTCTGATAACTCGCCGTATTCCCAGCGATGCCGATTGATGGAACGGTTTTGTCCTGTGTGTAACACTCGCTTGTGATCATTTGGCGTACCAAGCAAGCTGTGGATGTAGATTGCAGGTAACCCCTCTAGAGACAACATGATGGCATGAGCGCACAAGAAACGCTCGGTGGCATAATCATCTTGCCCTCTCAACGTTCCAGACAAGGCATCCACCAAAGAAATATTAATTTCATAAGCCTTTGGAATACCCTTTTCGCCCTGACGCCATGAAATTTTGCCACCAAATAGCTGCATTGTATTCACTAAGCGGTCAATCTCGTCAGGCGTCAGCAGTCCCTCCGCCGGTCTTAATCCAATACCATCATGGCTAGCAATAAAATTGAGATAAGTTGTCCCTGATTGAGTTTTAGGCATACCCAACACCCAATCCGTTAAGTGTTTGCTGTCACCACTGGTCAACGTATGCAACAACAAAGGAGGCAACGAGAAATTGTACACCGCATGCGCTTCATTGCCGTTTCCAAAATAACTCAGGTTCTCTGCCATAGGTACATTGGTTTCAGTAATGATGACCGCATCAGGGCAAGCACATTCAATCAAGCTGCGCAGCAAGCGAACAATTTCGTGCGTCTGCTCAAGGTTGATGGACGTTGTACCTTCAATTTTCCAGACAAATGCGACAGCGTCTAATCGAAACACCCGCACTCCCTTGTCAAGGTAAAGACGAATAACCTCAGCAAAGGTGATCAGCACTTCGGGATTTCTAAAATCAAAATCGACCTGGTCATGACTGAAGGTACACCAGACATGCTTTTCACCGTTGGCAGTGTGCACTTCTTTTAGTAAGTCTGAGGTTCTTGGACGCACCACTTGGCTTATGTCGGCATTAGCTTCAGCAGTGAAGAAAAAATCACACCCTTTACCCTCGCCACGTAAGAAGTTTTGAAACCAGGCACTTCGAGCAGAGCAGTGATTGAGAACAAGATCAGCCATTACTCGATAGTCTTTGGCAATCGCAGTAACATCTTCCCACGAACCCAGCGACTCGTTGACACTCGAATAGTCAATAACCGAGAAGCCATCGTCCGAGCTGTAGGGAAAAAATGGCAATATGTGCACGTTACTAATGGCATCCTGGCAGTATTCGGTCAAAAAATACTTTAAAGTCGTCAGTGGTTTTTGTCCCTCTTGATACACTGAATCCCCGTACGTAATTAACATTACGTCATTCTCCGACCACAAAGCTGACTGGTCAATAGCGTCACGATTGCACGAAGATATCTTCATGGCCTGTAATAAACGCGACGCTATTGATTCGTAACTTTCAGATAACTCAACCCCGTCATAGATAACCGACAACTGGTGTTCTACTTGGAGTTGGTGTGAAGGCGATTCTGATACTATTTGCACGAGCTTATTTCTCCATCCGCAAATGCTTTTCGATCCAACTCAACTGCTTCCTTCAGTTCGTCGAGAATATCGGGTAACGCACTCACCACACGGTTCCATGATGGCATAAATGGCGTATCCATTGGTTTTTCTAAAAATTCTTGCCCGGCAATCATGATATTTTGAGCAAACATTTCTACGGCTTTTTCTTCACTGTGGATGTCCAAGTGCAGTCCATTAATAATGGCATCATTATGATAAGTTTCCACAAAATCCAATGCCATACGATAGTAGCTTGCTTTCAACGTTCGGATCGTTTCAGTGCTGAATGTGTAGCCTTGAGTAGCGAGTTTGCGGATCAAGGCTTTTGCAATATCTATGGACATTTTTGATAGCCCCGTCGAAGTATCATTCAGTGATACATCTTGGTGCTTGTGATCGTAAATGTCAGCAATATCTGACTGACACAAGCGGTTGTGGGAATAGTTTCGATGCATTTCTGAGAGCACACCAATTTCCAGTCCCCAGTCACTGGGAATTCGAATATCGTTCAACACATCACGTCGGAAAGAAAACTCTCCAGCCAGTGGATAGCGATAGCTGTCCATATATTCAAGATATTCACTGTTACCTACCACTTGCTTTAACGCTTTTAGTAGCGGCGTCACAAGTAAGCGTGATACCCGCCCGTTAATTTTTCCATCTGCGACTCGCGCGTAGAAACCCTTACAGAATTCATATTGAAAGTTAGGGTTGGCAACAGGGTAAATCAGCCGAGCAAGTAAACTCCGGTCATAAGTTAAAATATCGCAATCGTGTAACGCAATTGATTCCACTTTATTACATGCAAGAATATACCCCATGCAATACCACACATTGCGCCCTTTACCCAACTCCTTCGGTGCCAAGCCTAACGCAGCTAACTTACGATCAATCGCTTTTAGTCGAGGACCATCATTCCACAACACCGCGTGCGGTTGATTCAAATCCTCAAAGAATTTCAACGCGTAACGGTATTGAGATTCGTCTGCACGATCTAACCCCACAACAACCTGAGATAAATAAGGTACCTCGGCAATATGTTGCACGATATTTTTAAGTGCTGGACCTTCTAACTCTGAAAATAGAGATGGAAGAATGAGCCCCATAGGTCGCTTTTTAGAAAATTCGAGTAGCTCTTTTTCAATGGACTCGACTGGGCGTCTCGATAAATTATGGAGCGTGGTAATCGTTCCATTTTGATAAAAATCAGCCATTTGAAATTCCCCCAAATTGTGATGTGAATAAATTCTCTAGACACTCGGACCACCCAGCTGGGCCGGTCAATGTGCTGTCGTATATGTGTTTAACTCGTTGTAAAACAGGAAAAGGATTGACTGGTGATTTCACACGGACGGCGTAGTCTGCCGCGTTCAACATTCCAATATCATTGTTACCGTCACCGAGGGCGATACTGGCGAACTGTTGATCTGGGAACTGGCGCTCAAACTCTGCAACTAACCATTTCATTGCATCACCCTTACACGCCTGCCCTCCAACATGCAGAAAGCGGCCACCCGCCACGACGTTTGCACCTTTGTCTGTAAACATATCCACAAAGGCACTTTTTTCTTCGTCAGTTCCTACCCAATAGAGAGGCTCTCCAAAATCTCTGCGCTGCGCACGTAATGCATCTTCTGGTGCTAGTCCTGTTAATTCAACTAAGCGATCAACAGACATTGCATTGAAGTTTTCATAACAAAATTGATAGCGTCCAGATTGTTGGCTCAATAAATTTAGCCAGTATTGTCTTGGATGAGTAAACGCCTTCATCCAATAGCCGTTGTACACCAGCGTGCCTTTTGGCTTTTGTGGAAAAAGATTGAGTGGAATAAACACCGCCGCGCCATTTTCACAGATAAATGGTGTTTTGAATTGATGTTGCTGACAAAACAAACTGACCTCAGCAAAGGTCTTACTCGTGTTTGGGATGACTTGAATATTGGCTTCAGCCATCCGTTTTAACGTAGCCTCGGCAGCCGTCAAAGTATAATCATGATGGTCAAGCAAAGTACCATCTAAGTCCGTGAAAATAATCGGCGTCCGTTTGTCCATTGTTGAACCTACTATATGAGGGGTAACCATCTCGCCAGCGTGCGACGCTATTTTTGTCATTTCGTTGTTATCCATGCTTTCGATTGTATTTGGATCTGACGACATAATCTCTCCGTTAGCGAGTCGAGAATTGGACAATATTTCTGCACTCATCCACTTTTAGCAGCCAATCACACTGCTTTGGTAAAGTCTCAATAGCGTGTAAAGTCAGACGTTGAAAATATTGAATAAAGTTTTCTATTTGTTTATCACTCATTAAATGACTCGCATCGGGCGACTTTTTGCGCAACTGCTCTTCTTGTTGAAGACGCCACTTGTACACAGAGCCAAAAGAAGGGGCAACAATCATTAGCCATTTGTCCATAATGTCATACAGAGGTTGATAATGAGTTTTGAGGCTGCGATTGACGCTCTGGCGCCAATCACCTGCTTTGTCAAATTGCATTTCTAAATCATTGATTGGGTATCTCAATTCTTTGTCGTTTTGGGGAGATACTCCCCAACACCATCCCTCGAACAAGACAACATCGACAGGGCCGTCCACGGTTTCCCATTTTGACGGTTCATAGCGATCATCTGTTGCTTTACAGAAGCGTGGGATTTGGGTTGGTTTGCCGCGTTGCAGATCCTCAAGTACGTTGCGCAGAAGCTTGGTGTCATGAGTGCCTGGAACACCGCGCGTCTTAAATAAAGGATGATGTTGTCCAAGGATTTGGCGTTGCCTGTGGGTAAGATAGAAATCATCTAACGACATTGTTACCGTGCGCAACCCGCAAACCTCATTCAAATATTTGGTGATGAATCCACACAATGTTGATTTTCCAGCGCCTTGACATCCATTGATACCAAGAAAGAATGGACGGTTTGTTGCACCTTTTGCGTGCAGCTC
>CAXRGH010000208.1:0-11461 GCA_964230195.1 Alteromonadaceae bacterium | reverse complement strand
CATGATAGCGATGGTACATGCCAATGCACCATACCGGTAAGTGGAAAATGACGACACGGCAACTTGCCCCTATTTGAACGCAATACAGAATACTACTCGTCACTCGATAGATTGGTTTAATTACATGGCAGTGACGTATTATTTCTGCTTTTGAAGCTCTTTCTCAATCACGCTTAACGAGGAATTCAGCAATGTAGTTAGATGGCGGCTCGCGGTTTGTGCATCATTTTTCACTAATGCTTGATAGATTTGTTTGTATTTTGAAACGTCCGTATTTGACGCTCCAGTTAAACGATTGGTATAGCGAATACTGACGCGAAGCGCTGTCGATATGAAATCCGTCAACTGTGCAAAGAAGCGATTGCCCGACGCTTTCAAAATCGCCGCATGAAACGAGATACAGGCGTCTAACGGATCATCAAGCCCATCATTCGCATCAATCATTCTTTGCAGCGCTTCTTCAATTTCACTGAGCTGCTCCGGGGATGCAACTTGTGCAGCAAGGGAGCCGGCGAGAGGTTCGATGCCAGAGCGTACTTGAGTAAACTCGAGGAGCAAGGTAAGAGAGGGTTTGCTATTCAGTATCCAACCCAGGATGTCAGTGTCAAACATGTTCCAACTGCTCTCTGGCAAAACACGGATCCCTTGTTTGGGTCGAGAACTGATTAATCCTTTTGCCGACAGCATTTTCACGGCCTCACGAGTGGCACTTCGGCTCACGCCTTCTGCAATACAAATATCAGCTTCTGACGGTAAGCCTTCGCCGACTTTATATTTACCGTTCACAATAGCAGTGCCAAGGGTATGAGTCAGTTGATGGGTCAAGTTGTGTTTTGATGGTGTTTTTAGCATCGTACTATTATTTCTCTATTCGGAAGGCATCCTTGCCCGACATTTCATTTGTTGTATAAAAAATAAACAATGTTATTTATAGTATAAATGTAACTTATATTTTGTAATACGGCTAGATATTTCTTCATGTTTTTTGTTTTCTTAATATTTGATGCAATGACTCTGAGTTACATGGGAGGGAACATGATGTTCTACAATCAATTTAACGGTACCGTATTATTCGTTGGCTCAGACAAAGCATTATTAACTCAACTGGTAGTCGCATGCTTAGACCAACGTATCGCTGTTATTTGGCTTTACACTGGCCAAGACCTTGCAGTTGACGATCCGCTTTTCTCAATGCAGAGTGAAGAATTTATCTTCTTGCCGATTGCCAATTTGCAGAATAATGCGTCATTGGAACAATATCTGGTTAATCATCACGTGCTTTTCAGTAGTGTGTCGGGTGTTATTTTTTGTGATGCTATTCGTCACCAAAATAACCCTGAATCAAAAGGAAAGATTGAGTTTGTCCAACAAACGTTAACTCAGTTTTATCCAACTATTCGGCGTTGTTTTAGGGATAAATCAGACCTTCGTTGGATTCATATTGTGGTCAATGAAAAGAGTGGCGACCTCAATTCAATGTATCTAGCCGAACATCACGGTTATGACGAGATATCGCTGTTGATTTCAAAAATCGAAGCAAAAAACAAATCACTCAACGGCAGTTCGCCGATGAATATGACAACCGTGTGCGTACAAAACCATGCGTTACACAAAACTGCACGGGTATCGTCTGATCTTATACTGTGGGTGTTGTCTCCGGCCAGCAAATCCATCACTAATCAAATCATTGTTGTACTAGGCCAACCCTAAAAAGACGTTTTGAGAGACTCACAGGTCATGAAAAAGTTGTGCAAAATTTGGAGGGCACTTTGGTGTTCTCTATGTTTTTGTGATAGTGCTCTGAATATCGAAGCAATTGGCGGTTTAGTATTGCGAGCACTGAGTCACGGTCCATCTAATGAGTATTCAAATACGTATCACCTCACAATCTATCCCTCGATGATACGTCTGTTCTGTTACACCATTGTTGTTACACGGTAATTGTTACAAGTTCAATGTAACAGCGTATCAAATATCACACCTTAAAAGTATAAGTAATTGAATTGTAGATATAATTTTTATGGCATGCCTTATGCAAGGTTGAAAGTGAGTTAGCCTGCCAAACGGTGCTAATGGATTAGATAAATAACTCGCTTTATTGAGGTGTACCATGAATAATAACGCAATTACTCAAGCAACCAATCCAAGTTTTCTCTACACGCTAGAGCTAGTGTTTTTCACATTAATGATTAATGTGTTAGGTCTTGCTCTCCCTGTCGCAATCCTTCAGATTTATGACCGAATACTTCCAAACAACGGTGTATCAACTTTGTTTGCGATTTGCTCGCTTGTTATTGGTGCTGTCATCGCGGAAAGTATTTTAAAGTATTTGCGTGACCATACTGTGGCGCACTTCACCGCACGCTATGAATACCATACAACGAACAAAATTGTTGATAACTTGAACCGTCAAGATATTCAAGTTTATAACCGAACAGGTGTCGGCAAAAACATCAATTCACTGACGTCAGTTGATCGCATTAAAAATGTGAATCGCGTCAAAATGCTAGTGTCGTATTCAGACCTTCCTTTTGTATTTATCTATGGTGCTGTTATCTGGTTAGTGGGTGGAGCCTTGGTATTGGCGCCAATCGCTGTGGTTAGCTTGTACCTGATCCTTTCAATTATTGTTGGTTTCAAAACAGAATCTGCCGAAGAAAAATCTGCGGTTACAACTCAAGCGAGTCACAATTTCATTGTTCAAGCAGTGTCCGGTATCCGCAACATTAAGTCTCTGTCGTGCGAGAGACAGATGGTTAACCGTTACGAGCGTCTTAAAAGAGCTCATGTGGTCAGTGATAACCAGAGTGAACGCACTAACGCATTATTCTCTAATCTGTGTAACTTTTTCTCTCAAGTCATGATTGTCAGCGTCGTCACCCTTGGAGCAATTTTATATTTTGAAGGTGCTGTGACAATCGGTGCCATTGCAGCGTCCACATTGATTGCGGGTCGTATGATTGCGCCAATCCAAACCAACTTTAATTTATTTTTGGAGCGTCGCAAATTAGCGGGTGATATCGCGGAGTTGAAAAAAGTACTCGAGGAAGCAGAAGAAAATCGTACATTGAAAATAAAAGACACCAAGACACCGACATTAAAAATAGAAAATATCAGTTTTGACAAAAATAATGTGGCAATTATTGAAAACTTTTCTAAAACTTTAAGGGTTGGAGAGTCAATCGCCATTTCAGGAAGAAATGGTTCAGGTAAGTCAATTATAGGAAAACTGATTGCGGGCCAGATGCGTCCAAACTCAGGTGTGGTTACCCTCAACGGTGCTGATGTATCTCAATTGAATTATAAGAGTTTAGCGTCTGGTATTGCTTACATCCCCCAGCAAGGGGCTTTAATCAACGGCAACATTATTGACAACATCACAATGGGAGATGCCAGATTGCGAGGGAAAGCATATCAGGTTTGTGAAGAGCTAGGCTTAAACGAAGCCATCTCAACGTTTCCGCGAGGCTATGATGAAATCATCGGCGATAGCCTTCATGGAAAAATTCAAAACAGCATTCTACAGAAAGTTGCTATTGCACGTGCATTAACGCTGGCACCTCCAGTCATTGTGTTTGACGAGTGCAATTCGCAGTTTGATGAAAAATCCAATCAACTATTACTTGAGGCACTTAAGCGCCGCAAGCAGAACCATATCTTGGTCATCATTAGTCAGATCCCTGAATTTATTAATATTGCAGACAGATACCATTGCACACACAAAGTCGACATTGTGTAGCAACCAAACGGATAGTCGGAGTCAATCATGGCAGAAAATTACGCGCTCGATAACGATACCGGTAACGCAAACGATCCTTCATTGGATCGTTTGCAGGATTCATTTATAGATAATGTGTTTAGTACTTACCGCCTAGAGGGAAACAGTCTTTTTAAAGATCTTCAAATTCTCCTGACAGGACTTGGTTTTGAAGGTGACAGTCGTCATCTATGTGAAGCAACCCCGTATCAAATTGATGATTTTACCACTCAAAATTTCATTCAATCCATTGGAAACCTTGGCTACAAATTAAATTACACGGCAACCTTTGAGAAGCAGAATGAGTGCTTTCGGTTTCCCTATTTGTGTACTGATGTCAACGGTGAATCGCTGGTTGTTCTGGGACAAAGCCGCTCACAAAAAGACAAATTGATAATTCACCGTGATGGCCACCTTAATCGTGTGCATGTCAACGAATGTGTTGGCATGACCATCTTCTATTTCTCGAGCGAGTTTGATTTACATGATCACCCCGTTAATAAAATGGGCGTCGACACAGTCAGTAAATTAATGCGACGTTTTAAAGAGCACCGTAATCACTTGATCATACTGAGTGTTGTCTTGATGCTCGTGCGACTTGCCATGCCGTTGTACGTGATGTCCATTTACAATCGAGTGCTTCCAGCAGAATCAACATCTACTTTGATTGCCCTTGCGGTGGGAGTCGGTATCGCGTTACTTGCAGACTTTGTGATGCGTAACATGCGCTCACAGCTACTCATTGATATCAGTAATCGTTTTGACTTTTTAGTATCACAGAAAGTTTTACGTCATTTACTCAGCCTCAATCCTGTGACGCTAGAAGCAACAAAACCGCATACTCACCTTTACCGCTGGCGTGATATTGCATCCATAAAAGAGTTTATCAGCAGTAATTTGACCCAAGCATTATTAGACTTTCCAAGCTCTATTTTGTTTGCCATTGTGTTGACTATACTGTCGCCAAAATTGGGCGGTATTATATTCTTGGCAGCGTTCCTTCTGTTAACTGCGGGGTGGCTAGCAAGACGTTCATTCGCTGAATCTGCGCAGGCAACTGCGGCTATCACCTCAATGAAACATAAACTCGGAGAAGAAATACTCGAAGAGAACGAGCTATTACGTTTTTCGGGTCGTCTTCCAAAGTGGCAAAAGGCTTTCCAGTTGCGTTCTATTTTGTCAGCGAGAGCCTCAATGACAGCCACTCAGCAATCTTCTCTCGTGTCTAATTTTTCGTATGCCATCATTATGACAGGTGGCGTTTGTGTGATTGCTGTTGGTGCTCTCGAGGTCATGGCGGGCAATCTGATGCCAGGTGTATTAATTGCGGCGATGATCTTAGTGTGGCGGACATTAACGCCCCTCCAGTCAGTTTCTCTTGGTCTAGCTAAGCTTAAGCAGGTTCGTGGTGCGGCAGCCCGTATTGATGATCTATTCAGTATTCCACCAGAAACCAATACGCAAGGATTAGTGCGCAGTGCCAACGGTGTTCAAGGTGAAATGGAATTGAAAAATGTCATGTTTCGCTATGAAGTGGAACGTCAACCTGCACTGATGAATATCAACCTCAAAGTTAAACATGGCGAAATGATCGTTATCAGTGGTGACAGCGGCGCTGGAAAATCAACGCTTATGAAAGTAATGGCAGGCATGCTGCAGCCAAACTCGGGTAGTGTCAAAGTCAATCAATTTGATATTCGTCGCTTTAACCCATCGGAATACCGAAGAGAAGTCGGCTATTTGCCTGACACAGTGTCCATCTTTCACGGCACACTCACCCAAAATCTTATTATGGCCAACATAGCAGCGACCAAAGCAGAGCTTTCAGCCGTCTGTCGAGCACTCAATCTCACTAGAAACTCAACCGATTTGCCAGAGGGATTAGATACCTGGTTCCACGACGACAAAGACTATTCGGCAAGTCTCACAACGCGTATCGGTATCGCTCGTATTTTATTGAAAAAACCAAAATTAATTTTACTCGATGAACCACACAATCACCTTGATGATTTTAGGGTTCATGAGCTCGTCCCCATTTTAAAAACTTTGAAAAAACGTTCAACCATCGTAGTCATCACAAATAACGCGGCGATCAAACGCATTGCGGATAAGGAAGTTGTTATGTGTGAAGGACAAATTGCCCGAGTGAACGGGATTTCAAAGTCGGTCAAAGTTGCGAAGTAGGAGAAGGAACATGATCATCAAATCATACATGCGGAAAATCAGAAGTGCGATTTACCAAGCTGCAGATGAAAGCCAAATGAACACCCTAAGTTCAGAATTCGACCGTGAGGATGTTGGTATTGTTCGTCGCAGAACACCCATCGTACTCTTTCTACTGATCCTTGCGTTTCTGTTGTGGGCATCATTCATGCCAATAGCTGAAATCACCAAAGCGCAGGGACAAATCATCCCCAGAGAATCCGTGGTGCAAATCCAACATCCTGAAAGCGGCGAAGTACAAGATGTGAACGTCGAGGAAGGGCAGTTGGTAAAAGAGGGGGATGTGTTGATAACACTTGATCCCACGACCATTCAATCAGAGCGCGATCAGTTGCATGCGCGTGTTGCATCACTCGGAATAGAAAAAGTCCGTATCAATGCATTTTTGAATAATGAGAGTCCCGACTTTTCGGCATTTTTGCCCGAGTTTGAATCGCTGGTAAATGAGCAAGTCAATGTGTTGGAATCTCAAAACCAGAAAGAGAAAGCCACAATGGACGCGTTGCAATCACGGTTGAATCAGCGCACCAAAGAGCACAACAACTACTACGCCGAGTTGCGCACAATGAAAAGTCAGCTGCGTCTGGTGGATGACAAACTTGACATGCTCCGTGAGTTAGAACTTACAGGTGACATCAGTAAGTTACAGATGATTCAAACGAATCAAGAACGTGCCACCATGATCACTAATGTTGAGCGTACTCGCGGACGCCTCAATGAGTCAGCTGAGCAAATTAAAGAAGCCAAGTTTTTGATAGCCGAAGCAGCTTCCAATACTCGTAACGCCAACCAATCACGGTTGACCGCCATTGAAAGTGAAAAAAATGAGGTGGAACAGTCATTGGCGCGAGTTGAGCATCGTATGAACAACCTGACTATTCGTTCCCCCATTGCCGGGTTCGTGAAGGGACTGACCATTGATGCGAAAGGTGAGGTGGCCGCGGCCGGAAATACCCTGCTGGAAATCATTCCAATGGAGGGTAACTTAATTGCCGAAGCTCGCATCGACACAAAAGACGTTGCTCACGTTCAAGTTGGACAAAAAGTGAATGTTCAAGTGACCGCTTACGATTTCTCAAAACACGGCACGGTGACAGGCACTTTAGAGCACGTTTCAAGCAATTCATTCCTTGATGAAAAAGGAAATCCTTATTTCAAAACTCTCATTTCACTGGAACAGCAGTGGGTGGGTCAACTCGATAATTATTTGATGCCTGGCATGGTATTACAGGCAGATATTTTAACCGGAGAAAAAACAGTCGCCGACTATTTACTGGAACCATTTAGGGTCGCTCAGCGACAGGCGTTCAGTGAAAGGTAACAAAAAAAATAACATTGTATTCAAATGATTACTACACTTTAAGTTAAGGTGACTAAGGAGCAGGTTATGGCTGATAAGACTACTAGAGATATTCTAAACGCAGTATCAGATGAGGCAAAAGCACTTGAGGGAGATAGAGGTACCAATCAACACCTCACGAGTGTTCAACACGTTGATAAAAACGTTAACATTTCTGATGAGACCCAGCAGCCGCTGGTTGAACCGTCTGATAATGTGACACCGCAAGCAGGAAGCGCGGCGCCTCAAGGTGAATTGACTTCACCCGCGCCGGCACAGAACAATACACCGCAGCCTCCGCCAGTGAGTAGCGCGCCCATTGGTAGTGAGTCGATTTCGCCAGGCAGTTCAGTAACGCCATCTGAAGCACTGCGTCCATTAGACATTGATCCAAATACGCCCATCAACCCAGAAGAAGCCAATGTGGTTGATGAGGTGAGAACACCTGTTCAGCCAGCATCAAGAGCACCTGCATCTTCGGTCGCTCCGACCATTGATGAAGATGATTTACAGCAAAATGCGGCTGCTCCGCAAGAATCTCTGCAACCCCTGTATGGTCAAATAAACGCAGTAGAAGATGGTCCCCTTAACCTGTTCCTTTCGACCATTGATACCACCGACCTGCAGTCTATCACCTTAACCAATGTACCTGAGACCATCACGTTTTCAACAGGTGTTAACAACCAGGATGGTACATGGAGTTTTTCATTGGAAGAGTTACAGGCTGCAACCGTAACAACTCCAGTTGATTTCGCAGAAGACTTCACTTTAACCACGGTGCTTAATTACGTTGATGACACTGGGGCTTTACAGCAAGTCTTTGGTTACATCGGAGTTTCAGTCGACGCTCAGGCGGATACACCGATCTTGGAAGCGTTTAATAGTACAACGGGTATCAATGACCCTATACCGCTAACGATAGTCACAGGAGTTACCGATACATCGGGCAGCGAATCTATTGTAAATATCGTGATTGAAGGTGTCCCAGAAGGTGCTTCTCTGTCTGCAGGTATTGTTAACGATGACGGTAGCATTACATTGCAAGAAGAGGAACTGGAGGGGCTAGCAATTACGCCTGCGCCAGGCGATCCTGCTGACATTCAGCTTGTAGTAACCGTCAATAACCAAGATGTTGATGAAGATACAGGGCAAGTTACGTTCAACAGCAACACGGGACAACTCACTGTCATTGTGTCCGGTGACGCATCGGCACCTATTGTGGCTACCGCTGGCGCATCAGTTGAAGAAGATGGCACTATCCAGCTTTCTATTACCACTTTTGAAACCAACGAATTTGAGACAGTTTCTCGTATCCAGATAGACAATATTCCGAACGGTGCAACGTTAAGCGTCGGTGAGGTTCAAGACGATGGTAGTGTTATCATTGCACACGAAGAACTCGACAATTTATTCCTCACACCACCCGAAGATAGCGGTACTGATTTTGTCTTAACCGTCGCTGTTGACCACCAATTGGTTGACCCAGATACCGGGAATGTCAGCACGGTTACCACCATTGCTAATTTACCCGTAGAAGTCCGTGCTCAAGCAGACGTACCTGATCTTGAACTCGGTGATGTTGAAGGCGATGAAGATACACCTATTGAATTGAACATTGATTCCTCATTATTCGATCAATTAAATACTCGCTTTGACAATGAAAACAGTCGTCAACGTTTGGATGATCAAGGCGATGATGATGGCAGTGAAAGTGTTCAATTTATTTCAATTACTGGTGTTCCAGCGGGAGCCGTATTGTCTGCAGGTGTTGAACAAGCCGACGGAAGCTTCCGTTTAGAGCCAAGTGAACTGGCAGGGTTAACCATTACGCCGCCAGCGAATAGTGCAGACGATTTCACCTTGTTTGTCACCGTTGTGAATCAAGATGTTGATCCAGAAACTGGTGATATAACAACAAACCAAGCGACAGGCACCATCGAGGTTGTGGTCAATTCGGTTGCTGATGCACCCAGTTTGCCTGACCCAGTTGTTGATGCGGATGCTGGAGCCCCGGTATCTGTTGATGTTACCCCTACGTTAGAAGATACCGATGGCAGTGAGACGGTGACTCAAATTGTCATTAGTAACATTCCTGAGGGGACAGATCTGTCAACCGGTACTGATAATGGTGACGGCACCTTTACCCTCACTCCAGAGCAATTTGACGAGCTCGAAATCACACCCCCAGACGATCAGCAAGATGATATTGTGCTTGATGTTGAGATTACCGTTCAAGATATTGACGAGGACACAGGGGATGTTAATGAATCAGTCATTAATGACACGATTCGATTAGACATCAACCCAGTGGATCGTGAGTTGAGTATTGCTATTCCAGAAGCGCAGCCTGATGACATTGTTGATGTTGATGAAGTCGCTGACGGTGTTCAAGTAGAAGTGACATTACCTGAAAACACTGAATCAGGTGATTTAGTTGAGTTAACTGTCACTCGACCTGATGGTTCTAGCAGTGTAGTGACCAACGCGGTACCTGCAAGTTGGAACGGGAGTGATCCCATTACCGTTACCGTTCCCGCATTTTCAGAGGGTGATTACACGGTAACGGCAACAGTGACTCATGATGATGACCAGCAAACAGGCCCATCAAATGAAGTGCCATTTACTCTTCAACTGAATGATGATGTATTAGCTGATGCCCCTGTGATCAGCATTCCTGAAGTACAAGACGACGACAGCGTAAGCGAAGAAGATGTGGCTGATGGCGTTCAAGTCTTGGTCGAATTACCTGACTTGGCTGAGGTGGGAGATATTATTGACCTTACAGTCACTCAGCCAGACGGTTCAGAAACAGTGGTCAGTTCAGCGATTCCCAGTAATTGGGATGGCGAGTCGCCTGTGTCGGTGACTATTCCTGCATTCAACGATGGCGACTACACAGTCACTGCTACTGTCACAGATGATGAGGGGAATCAAACCGATCCTTCAAACACAGTGCCATTTACGTTAAATCTTGAAGATACCACGGCACCAGATGCGCCTGTGATAGCCATTCCAGAAGCTCAAGACGATGATGTGATTAACCAAGAGGACGTGGTTGACGGCGTTCAAATTGAAGTCACGGTACCAGACGGTGCTGACATTGGCGATGTGATTGATATTGTCATCACTCAACCGAGTGGTGATGAGCAGACTGTCAGTAGCGCAATCCCCACCGGATGGAACGGTGAAGATCCAATCACAGTGACGGTACCCGCTTTCGCTGATGGAGAGTACAGCGCAGTGGCTACCGTCACTGACGCCAGTGGCAATCAGAGTGAGGCATCAAACACAGAAGCATTTATCCTTGGAGATGAGGATACTGATGCCCCGTCAGCCCCCGTTGTAACAATCCCAGAAGCAGAGCCTGACAGCCAGCTATCTGCCGATGATGTTGCGGACGGTGTTCAAGTTGAAGTGACATTACCAGAGGATGCTGAATCCGGTGACGTGATTGATGTCACTGTGACACAGCCTGATGGTGAAGAAACAACCATTACCAGTGCAGTGCCTAACAATTGGAATGGTGAAGATCCGGTAACGGTTACAGTGCCGGCATTCACAGACGGCGATTATACGGTTGTTGCGACCGTAACTGATGATGCTGGAAACACCAGTGATCCGTCTAATACTGTACCATTTGAACTACAACTCGACGACACGACCGCCACTGATGCGCCTACCATTAGTATTCCAGAAGCTCAGCCAGATACTTTGATTGATGAAGATGAATTGAGTGATGGTGTGCAGGTACTGGTGACTATTCCAGAGGGTGCTGAAATAGGGGATGTGATCGACTTAGTGATTACTCAACCTGATGGTGACGAGACCACAGTAAGCAGCGCAATTCCTACATCTTGGGATGGTGAGGCGCCCGTTACGGTGACGGTTCCAGCATTCAATGATGGCGATTACACAGCCGTTGCCACCTTGACTGACAGTGCTGGCAATACTAGTGAACCGTCAAACGTTGAGCCATTTACACTTGAGTTGAACGATACCACTGCGCCTGACCAACCCATTATCGCAATCCCTGAAGCTGATTCAGATGATGTGATTGATGAAGCGAATGTTGCCGATGGTGTTCAAGTTGAAGTGACTTTGCCAGATAATGCGCAAGCGGGCGATATTATTGAGCTCACCAT
>CAXRGH010000207.1:0-18098 GCA_964230195.1 Alteromonadaceae bacterium | reverse complement strand
GGTGAAGGCACTGATGGTGAAGGTACTGACGGTGAAGGTACTGACGGTGAAGTCATTGAAGAAGTGGTTTACGAAATTGACTGGGATGTGTACGAGTGTCTCATCAATCGGCCAATTATTGCCGATGTCCCAGTAGGTGCCGTTGACTCAACTCGTGGTGTTGTGGAACAAGCATACACTATGGTTTTGCCTTCCATTAAGGATGCAGAGACCACATTGGGTGAAGGGGTTGATCAAAAATATCGCGTAGTCATATCGCCTTTCACTTCGTTACTATCTGATGCCATTATTGAAGGCAAATCCTCTTTGGTAGAAAATCTTACGCTGGAACAAGGGTGTTCAGCAGAAGGGGATGCGGTTGCCGCGAGTGTCAGTACTGAGCTCGTCCAGTTGAAAAATATCCTAACGACCAATTTTGGCATTACTTACGCCGACCTGATTGGTGATTTCATCGCTGATACACCAGAGAAAGTAACTGAGAAGACTGCACAAAACTTAGTGGATATGCTGCCATATATTGGTCGTATTGAAGACCTCATTAATGAGTATCTGTCAGATCGCTTTAATAAAGAGATTAGGGTAAACATTAGCCTTGGTTCTGAAAGTATGGAAACCTTGTTTCAAGAAGATGATTGGACACGTTTACCTTTGTCTTTCAGTGCGCAATACGTGACTGAACCAAACGAATTTGGCTGGTATCAGGTTGAAAGTATTGAATCTGAAGGCGCCTTTATGAACAGAGAAGGTACCTTGGCTCGCGAACATTGCAGTGAGGAAGACACTGTCCTTTGCGATCAAAACGAATTGAGCCTAGAAAGTTTAGGTAATGTATCCACACACTTTAGACATCAAAGTGCCTTTGTAAAAGACAACATTTCTATTGATGGAGTTGATGGAGATATTCAGGTGCAGGCGGTGGATAATCGCGGCTGGAGAAATCAATCGCTCAACTGGCAAGAGCTTGATAATAGAGCGCGAGAGTGCCAAACCAACAATGAAATCACATTGAGGAACGAGGAGACTGAATACCATTATTCCAGTTATTCCCAAGCCTACGGTATTGCTGATTGTCGCGATGCAACTCATTATTATTTCCCTAATACCATTGTCAGTAGTTTTCGCAGCAAGGGGGGATTAGAGGCTCATTACTATATTCCTGATATTGTTCGCACTGGAATCATGTCCGAAACACCGTACGATTTTATTGCCAATCAACTGAGTATCAACCCTACTACCTATATTCAAGAGATTACAGAATTGCCGGGTAGTTTTAAGCAGGTAGATGAGATCCGAGCAATGTTTAACGTAGACGACTATGTTCTATTTAGGCTCGGTGGTGGTGATAACGGTCTGTTCGAATTTGGTACTTTCCCTCGGAACGATATGTACAAAGACAGTTTTGATTCAGCTCCTATCTTTGGTCAAGCTGCTCGTGATGCGGCGCATGCTAAACTGTTAGAGACTTTTGGTACTGAAGCTGTCAATGCAGAGCCACCGGGGTCAAATGTATTAGGGCGTATTTCCGCTCGTACGGTTAAGGTAGTGGCTCGTGATAACGCGGGAAATACGCACCATTTACCGACCTATTCAACCTATTCTGAAGACAACCGTGCTGTGGTATTAAATCTGCAGGGCGCATCTCTCAACCCACAATCAATCCAAGATGCAATTACTGGTGTGTTAGATTCAAATCAGCTGCCGCTTGAGCTTTTAGTGCCGTTTAACAATGATGATAGTGTTGCAGGGGACTTTCCGGTGTTAGTTGAATTGTACCAAGGTAATGACGCGGTGCGTTCAGGCGCAGAACAGAAAATTTCGGTTGAACTGTCGGTAAGAGCCGAAAATGCGGATGGTGTATTGTCACTGTCGGTAGTTCCTGACAGCGCAGTCACGGTTACCCTGACTGATGGAGCGAACACGTTTACAAAACAGCTCAGCGGCGCACAATTTGAAACCATGGCTATTTCTGCAAATGGCGTACAAGCATTCAGTATTGTGAATGTACTTGCACCGGCGTATGCGGATGGTTTAGAGCAATTAACGGCATTCTTTGCCACAGAATCCTCGTACTTCTTTAGCTTGTCTATCTCAGACAGTGATTTGATGTTCATTGACCATGATCGGAACAGTGCTAATAAATTGATGGGTAGCTTCAATACGAGCAATACATTTGTATTCCCTATTGAAGGCGACGATATCGATGTATACGAAGGCGATACTGAATCACTTTGTTTTACTCGAAATGTCGCGGGTAATTTGAATGCTGGTAAAATTGCAATTGACTTTGAACTCATGGACCGTCCGGGCAGGGGGGCAACTGAGGATGATTTTGAGTTATCCAGCAACGAAATTGTTTTTGCCCAAGGCGAGTTTGAGTCGTGTATTAGTATTCATGCACCTAAAGATAATGTCTATGACTGGATGCATGAAGCTCGGTTTAACCTAAGGGTAACCGAGGGTGATTTGGTACTTGCCAGAGATAATGTCAGAGTTCGTATATATAGTGCTGCATCGTCTAATCGTTTTACGTCACAAGCCTATTAATCTCACTGAGAGATTTTCTATTCTCTCTAAAGGCACAACTTAGCGGTTGTGCCTTTTTTGTATTAGGCTTAGCTCAAGCGTTTATTATTGCTAGGAGTCAAAATGAAACTCTGCAGTTCTCTGATTATCCTATGTATCGTGTGTTTATTCACAGTCGCGTGTTCTGATGAAAATGAGAGCACTGGTGTAGAGAATAATGATTTTGCCGATCAAAGTGGTACGGTGACCGTGGTTGATTCAACTGAAACGGCAACGGATACAACTGACACTTCGGCAGACTCGAATCAATCTGTGTCAACGGGCTTACAGCCAATCAAAACCCTTGATGTCAATGGTGTAGCCCGCAGTTACTACGTTTACATTCCTTCGGGTTTTGAATCCTCGTTTTCCTTTCCCGTAGTACTTAATTTTCACGGTTTTGGCGGTAACGCACGTGATCACGCTAGCTATACCAATATGCAATCAGTGGCTGATGAAGCGTCGTTCTTACTCGTTTTTCCTCAGGGCAGCTTGTTAGGTGGAGCTACTCATTGGAACCCGAGTGCAATCGGCCCAGGCAATAAGAGTGAAGCAGACGATTATAGCTTCGTGGCGATGATGCTGACGCAACTTGCTTTAGATTACTCTATTGATCCCCAACGTATTTACGCCATGGGTTATTCCAACGGTGGTATGATGGCCCTAGGATTAGCTTGTCACCCTGATTCAGTTATTGCCGCCGCTGTTTCGGTATCTGGTGCTATGTTACAAGACGTTGGTGATAATTGCAGTCCACCACAACCCATCGCCATATTAAATGTTCATGGCACGAATGACGGCGTTATTCCCTATAATGGCGGTTCTGGGTATTGGTCGGTATCTGAATTAATGAGCTATTGGCAAACCACTAACCAAACAAACGTAGCAGCGTCAGAAAAGTCTGTTTCTCATAATGGCCAAACCATCACTTACCAACTGTATGATAACGGAGCAGCAGACTCTCAAGTGGCACATTATCGTGTGGAAGGAGGAGAGCATATCTGGTTTAACTTTGTGTTTGAAGATGACACTTTTAATCAACGATTATGGCAATTTATATCGGCTCATCAGTTATAAAAAAAGAGGCCTAAGGCCTCTTTTCAACAATCAAGCATTATAGGTTGCTTAGAATACACCATTGATACCAATACGGATTCTGCGACCATCTGCTTTCCAGTCATGAACACGCTCTGTTGAGAACTGTTGTGGCCAGTAAGGACGATTATCAAGGAATTTGGTCTTGATTGAATCCGTTAAGTTAACGACTTGTACTGATGCTTTAATGCTATCAGTCAAACTAAAGCCTGCCGACAAATCAAGTTGGCCGTAAGGGTCAACATAAACCACGTTTTGGTTAGGACCAAAAACACGTTCTACGTTACGTGTACGGTAGTTGTGAGATAAACGAACATTGAAGCCTTTGGTCTCATACGACAAAGTTGAGTTGTACGTGTGTCTTGAAAGGCCCGGCAATGTGAAGCTTGCATCTTCAACACCGTCACCAGTTTCTGGATCAATGATTTGAGTCTCACTGTCACTAAAGGTGTAGTTAAACTTCACACTGAGATTCTCAAGGAAACCCGGTAAGAAATCTAAATCACGGAAGAAGGTGAATTCAGCACCGTGTATATCCGCAGATGCACCGTTTTCAGGACGATTGATTTGGAACAGGAGACAGCCCGCTGCGCCAGGAATGTGTGCAGCTGGATCTTGATCAAGAACAACACTTAAGTCGTTGGGATCCCGGTAAGTCTCAGCAAGGAAGCCTTCACTCCACTCGGTCTCTTGCCCCTCACAGACGCCACCATAATTCAAGATGTCTTCAAAAATGGTCTTTTGCGTGTAGTTGTTGATACGCTTAGCAAAGAGACCACCGGCAATCATGCCCTTTTTACCCATGTAATATTCGATGGACAAGTCACCGTAATCAGCAACCAATGGTTTCAGATTTGGGTTACCACTTCTTACGGTATCATTAACGAAACTTACCGTCAGTCGAGGTGCTAAGTTGTTCATTGAAGGACGAGACATCGCACGACCGACACCAAAACGAGCGACAACATCTTCTGATACCGTGTATCTTACGTTCAATGAAGGCAAGATATTAGAGTAATCATTTTCCCATGTTGTCAGTTCATAGACAGTCTCGTTGCCGTCATCTGTGTTAACTGTTTTTTGAATTGCGCCGACACTTTCAGTTTCAGTGGTCACAAAACGAACACCGATGTTACCTGCCCAAGCGTCATCTTCAGAGTTGAAGTTTGCTTGAATGTACGCAGCGCCGGTCAGCTCCTCGATCTCATATGAACGTGCTGGATCAGGATCAGAAAGGTCGCTCTGTTGTAGGTATTCTGGCGTTACACCAATACCTGCAAATGATGCGTCTAAATCAGGGATTGGCCACGAAGTAATTGTGTTGCCTGATGCACCTTCCAAGAAGTCATCAACAAGGAACTCTTTACCTGCAACATCTAAAGTGACGTTAAAGTCTATGTCTGTCTCACCGCTTTCTTCTGCTGTATTGGCATTAAATCTCGGTTGGTCAGATGCACGGTCTTTAGTTCGTTTCGCAGCACGAACACCTACTTCAACGGTATGGAAAAAATCCATGCCGGTGTATAGGTCAAGGTCAATGTTAGCTGCAAGCTCATCGTCAACAGTGAGGTCAGTTGATGATGTGATGGCATTCAATTTAAAGGCATCAGGTGCCAGCGGATTACCTTCGCCTACTTGGACAATACTCACGACATCACCCTGTGTCATGTCAAAACCATATAGCAAGAAATCGTCTTCACGGTTATTGTTCTGGTAAGCAAAACGGTAGGAAAGGGGGGTGAAACGCTCAGCTCTTGAATAGCCAATTGACGATTCAAACTTCATGAAATCAAACTGGTGATTGAAATCAAGGCCAACAACATAAGTGTCATTTTGTTGTTCAGTCCAAGCGCCGGTGCTACTGAATTTACCTTGTGAATTGTTTTTGATTTCGCCGTTCTGTAGCAGGTAAGAACCGGCTGCAACCACGGTATTGTTCTCGTTAACCACCATGGTGGTTGGTTCAAGGTTTATCAGATTGGTACCGAGTTTATGGCTCTCTGATATAACATTGAATTGTGAGTAAGTTGCATCAAATACAATTTCTGTGTCTGGTGAAGGGCGATATTCTAAACTTAATGAGCCACCAATACGCTCACGTTCAGATTGAGCCAAATTGAACTTGAAGTTCTTTGGACGAGCCACACCGTAAGGACCATAATCTACACCGTTGAGGATGCGATGAGGGCTGCCTTCAGGTAAAGAAAATAATGGCCCCAACTCTGCGTCAGTATTCAATTGATTCGCTTTTACAATCTTACCATTGCTGGTATCTGTCGGTAAAAAGTAACCTTCATTGATGTAACCATCTTGACGCAAGGTACGCTTTTCATAGGTGACCGAGCTTGCAATACCAAATTTACGGCTTTCTGATTGGTCAATGTAGTTGACGGATACTTTCGGGTTCCAAATATCTGCTCGGTCAGAGTAGACGCCACTTCCAGCCACCACAAATTTACGTGATTTCTGATCCAAGGCACGACGAGTTTTTAAGTTAACGCCACCACCGAGTGAACCTTCAACCATGCTCGCGCTTTGTGTCTTGAATACTTCAACACGTTCAAGAAGACCAGCTGAGAACGCTTCAAGACCAACACCCTGAGCGTCGCCTGTTGAAGTTAGAGTTTTACCGTTGATACTAATACGGTTCAAGTCAGGCTCAATACCACGTACACTGATGGTTGAACCTTCACCTTGATCACGAGAAATTGATATACCCGTCATACGCTGTAACGCTTCTGCGATGTTTTCATCTGGCATCTTACCGATATCTTCGGCGATGATAGCGTCTACAACACCTGTCGCGTTACGTTTTATGTCACGAGCCTTTTGCTCAGACATACGGTAACCTTGGATTTCAATCACTTCTACGTCATCTTTTTCTTGTACGTCTTCTTGAGCAAGAACCAGACCGCTAGGTAGTAATACACCGCAACTGAGCAGCGCTAATCGGCATGCTCCGGTGAGCTTATTAAGCTTGAATATTGTCATTATTTTTCTTCCCTTGTTTCCCTTGTTTTTCGCGGTATTTGAACGAGTTCAAACACCGCGGGTATTGAGGCCAAAAGGCACCCGAATCTCTGTCGTGTGGCTGTTGTTACGTGCCAGAAGTCTGACGGTAAAACAATTTAGCCGCCTCAAAGGGCGGCTACAGTCCATGCTGATTTAGCTGTTCTTATTTTTCTTTTTCTTATTTTTCTTCTTGGCTTTGGCGGCACGTTTCTGAAGCTTTTCAGCCTTCGATTTGCCATCAGCTGCCATTTTGTCGCTCGGCCAAACGTCAACTGGTTGGTAATTTGCTGCAGTAGGATAATCCACACCACTATGGCTCGTTTTGAATGAATCTCTGAATGCAACAACAGTGGCCTTCATTTTCTTCGCTAACTCAGGGTGTTGCTTTATCACGTTGGTGGTTTCTGCGATATCCTTACTCAAGTCGTACAGTTCTTCTGAATTGAGGTCTTTACCATTGACCATGTATTTGAAATGATCTTGCACCAACACTAACTTTGATTTGTGATAGAAGGGGATTGGCTCTCCTTGCTGCGTTTTACCTTTCATTACATTTACAATGTTGTTGCCATCAACCGGTCTGTCATCCGGATACGCAGTACCAGTCATTGCAAGTACTGTAGGCAAGTAGTCGAGGGTAGAAGTTGGTGCATCAATCACTTTACCAGCAGGTAATTCTGCTGGATGAAGCATCAGTGTTGGCACTCTGACACCACCTTCAAACAAAGAGCGCTTACGTCCACGCAAACCAGCAGTCACACCTGCGTGTTTACCTTTGACCTGTTTGCCCTCAGGGCCATTGTCACTGGTAAAACTGATAAAGGTGTTGTCATCCACGTTTAGTGTGCTTAATAACGCTCTGAGACGGCCAACTTGTTCATCCATCTCGGTGATAGCACCATAATAATGTGCGGCCTGACCGTGATCAGGGTACATGGCAAGATACTTTGGACCTGCAACTACAGGCGCGTGTGGTGCGTGGAACCAAATGACAGTGAAGAAAGGCTTGTCTGCTTTAACACTTTTCTCAATGAAGCTGAGTGCGCGATCCATGACAACACGGCCAGCACCACCTTTGAGTGTTGGGTCTTCGGCGGGAAGTGCCTTACCGTCTAACCAAAATGGATTATCTTGTGCACGTCCACCAAAACTTGGATCCCAAGTGGCAACAGCCGACTCAGTCACAAAACTGTGGTCGTATCCGTGCATAGACGGGATTGAGTAGTTATCTTCTGGTCTTCTGCTCGGACCTTTTGGCGATGTTGTTTTGCTTAACGTACCTAAATGCCATTTACCAAAGTGGCCTGTCGCGTAGCCTTCGGCCTGCAACAATTCAGGCAGTGTGATCTCTTCCGTTGGTAAGTGACCAATATTGGCACCAAAAATACCGTAACGGAAAGGTTGTCTGCCTGTCACGACGCTACCACGGGTAGGCGAACACACTGGCGCCGCCGCATGGAAGTTTGACATAATAACGCCATCTTTCGCCATTTGATCAAGGTACGGGGTCTTAATGATCTTGTTGCCATTAAAACCGGTGTCACCATAGCCGAGATCATCAGCCATCATTAAGATGATGTTTGGACGTTTCTTGTCATCGGCAACAACTGTCGAAGAGGATACAGTTGCAACTAAAGCAGCTGCAACCATCACAATTGATTTCATTAAATCCATTCGTTTATTTCCTTCTCTCGGCACTTACTTGTTGACGACAACAGTTTTGATTTTGTCTTCTGGCTCAAGTGTGAGCTTGCCCAGTTTTTCTAGCTTCAAACGATTTTCTTCGTCAGGCTTTGTCACAATTAACTCGCCATCAACATTGATCTTGAAGACGTGAGCAAATTCGCCGGTATAGCCATCAGGGAAGGTGAGGTGAAGACCGGATTCATCGCGAGTCCACTCAACTTTGTCGTTGCTATCAAGTAATTTCACACTACTAATGGCATTGTTGGTTGAAATATCGTAACCGCTATTTAACGTTTTGATGGTTAACTGACGGCTTTCAGGTAAGCCAAGAACCGTTGCGTAAAGGGTGTTATTTTTCTGAGTAAAGCGGATATCGCCGGCATCAAAACTACGATAGTCCCAAGCGTAGATAGTTTTGCCTTTTTTCAGCTTTTTGTAGATGAGGTGCTTGCCTTCGCCAAACACCGAGTAGCGGCGAGTACCGTAGATTGCTTCGCCATTTTTATCTAACCAGCGACCAATACCCTTAGCAATTTCAATCTCGCCCTCAGGAATAGAACCGTCACCCTTTGGCGTAAATGACATTAAGTAGATACCACCACGAGACACGTTATCGACAAGGAAACCAACGTGGAAGCGCGCACCGTCGCGGTAAGTCTTGTTGTTAACGTAAGACCATGGGTAACCAATGGCTCGGTCTGTTAGGTAATAACCTTCAACGTGCTCTGGCATATCTCGACCACCCTCGTATGAGCGCAGGCCGACGTCAGCAGGAAAGTTAAAGTCACCCGCGTGCTTGTTGGCCAACACCACTTCTTGTCCTCGCTTATCAGCCTGGTCGTAGTAGTAGTTGAGCATTTCTGTGACTTGATCTTCAGAAGGGTGGTCGCCTTTCATTGACTGGTTTAGCCCATCAAACCACAAAAGGTCAGGTTGATAGTTATCAACGATTTCGGCTACTTTACCTTTCCAATCTAAGCCAAACTGTTTAATCACCGCAGGATCATCTTTGTTCCAGAAGAAATCACTGTATTCTGGGTTATTGATGTCCCAGTTCAATGATTCACTCTTTGCAGCTTTTGGTAAAAACTTAGTTTTCCAACCGGGCGAGCGACCATGGTGCATAGTAGCGACCAACTTCATGTCAGGATAACTGCGAACGGCTTCTGCAATCTCGCCGTAGATATCACGCTTTGGACCCATTTGTTTCGCATTCCAACGACTTACTTTAGAATCCCATAGTAAAAAACCATCATGGTGGACAACGCTGATACCACCGAATTTCGCGCCAGCTTCATGCATTAAGCCTACCCATTCATCAGCATTGAATTTAGGTGCGGTGAATTGCTTCACTAGGTCGGTATAACCGACGGTAGCTAGATCACCGTACTTCTCTTTGTGATAGCTGTAGGTGCCTTTGATATCACGTTTGTGGCTGTACATGTTAGGTGCGTAATCAGGCCCACCGTGTGCTGGAACGGAGTAAACGCCCCAGTGAGTATAAATACCGAACTTAGCGTCGATAATCCACTCAGGTAGTTCCTTATTTTTTAAGGATTCCCAATCACTTTGGAATTGCTTACCTGAACGAGAAACATGTTTACCATTAGTGGCTTTTACGTCCGCTTTTTTTGCTTCGGCTTTTGCTTTTGGGGCTTCGACTGCTGTTGATTCTGCACTGCTGTTGCATGCAGATAAAGAAGCCGCAGCAGCAATGGCTAGACTAATGTTGCGTGATAATGTTGATAATTTCATTGTGTCAATCTCTTATTCTATCTTTGTTGTTTGGGCTTAAGCGGCTGGCTGCGTCATGACAGCTGAGTCTTCGTTGCCCTTGCTCTTTTTGGACTTACCTTTTTTAGCCTTCTTGTCCTTTTTATCTTTCTTTTCTTTTTTCGCTTTTTTGTTGGACGTCTTACTTGCTTTGGATGCCACACGCTTACCATTGACTAAAACATCGTCATCTGTAATGCCAATCTTTGATCGCCAATTAAGATAAAGGCGTTGCATGCGAGTATCGAGTTGAGAAATCTTGTCAGCCCATGGAATTTGTCGGTCATAAATGCGACCAAATTCTGGATAATGACCTGTTGAGACGGCTTCCGCTTGCCACTTCTTAACACCCGTGTCGTATTTTGCGCGCATCATTCTCAGTTGGGCTTTGTATTCTGGATTTTTGGCAAGATTGTTCATCTCGTACGCGTCTTCAGATAGGTCATACAATTCTTCTGCTGGCTCCATCTCGTGGGCGTATGGCCAGTAAATATATTTATGAGAATCGGTGACTACCGCTAATGAATGAGTTGCCGGGCTTCCCCACGCGTTGATTAGCATCACGGCGTCTTGTGTCTTGCCATTAGGATTTGATAAGAACGGCATTAAGCTCTTACCATCAACGCTTTCTGGAATGTTGACGCCGGCCAATTCAAAAACCGTTGGCGCAATATCAAGGTTACTCGTGACGCTTTTGACGCGGTTGTTCTTACCCAATGACTTTACTCGCGGGTCAAACATTATCATCGGCGTACGAGACGGCTCTTCATAGGGAAGTACTTTGCCGCTCATGTCATGAGCACCGAGGCTGTAGCCGTTATCGGTCAAAAACAGAATGACGGTGTTGTCATCAAGGTCGAGAGATTCTAACGCCTCTAACATCATGCCAACGGATTGATCTACACCGTATACCAGTTGATGGTATTTGCGCATGTTTTCCTGATATTTTCCTTTCACGAAATCTGCCATGGTGACGTATTGGCGGCCACTTTTGGCTTGTTGCGGCAGGTGTTCAGCACCGTTCTGGCCATAGTTTTTTGGCTCCTCCCAGACGGTGTCTTTATAGACATGGTCGAACGCAGGATCTGGGCTAAATGCTTTGTGGGGGGCTTTGAAGCTAACAGACAGAAGGAAAGGCTCGTTCTTGTCTTTCGCTTGCTTGAAAAAATCAACGGCTGCGGCACCAACGGCTTGTGTCACGTGTGGATACTGTTTAGCGAACTTGGCTACTGTTTTGTTTTTTTCAGTTGGGTAGTAACCCTGAGATGGCCATCCGTACCAAACATCAAAATCATCACTCGGTAGATGGTGCGGTTTATTGTACGAGGAGCCTTCGTCTACGCTATCTTTAACAGCAAATCCAAACTTACCAACAAAACCAGTAAAATACCCAGCGTCTCTCAGAAGCATTTGGTACGAGTCTTTCCACTTGTCACGTGTCAAAGGACCATGTGAGAAATTAGCACCGGTCTTAAATTCATACATTCCGGTGAATACTTGTGCACGACTAGCCATACAAATGGACGTAGTATCGTATGCGCGGTCAAAGATAACGCCTTTCTCCGCGAGCGCATCAAGATTTGGTGTTTTCACTTGCTTGTTGCCGTAAGCACCTAAACTTCGAAAACTTTGATCGTCCGTCAGTAACACTAAGATGTTAGGCTTGTCATTAGCAGCTTGTTCGCTAGCGACGGCATGTTGCGACATCACCGAGGTTACCGCTAATACAACGGGGATACATCTTAACAGGTATTTTTTAACTGAGTGTCTCATTTATGTTCCTATTTGATTGGCATAACTAGTGCGCATGGAGTATGGCTTTTCCTGCGCTATTTTAGTGCCAATACTATATGCAGGATGCCCGTAAATAGTACGCAAATGAGAAGTAAAAAGTAAGTAAAGTAATGTAAATGGAATGTAAATGATGGTGGCATAATGGCCACAAAATCAGGTACTATACCTTATCACAACAATGAATGTTACAGGGAAAAAACATGTCACAAAGCGAGCATAATCGAGACGTTCGGGCGGAGCAAACCCGTGCACTCAACGAAATCATTGAACTAGTGCGGAATAGTTCAAAGCAGACACCAGAAAGCTTGCTTGTGTCGATTCATGGTATTGCCGCTAGTGCAGTAGCAGAGCCCGCTCTACGCACAGAAAAAGCTAATTCGCCGTTAAACGGGTATTTGGCCGAAGACTTTCCTTATGGTATTTGTCACCTTGACGAGCGACTTGAGGTAAAAGAAAGCAATGGACATTTTGTGCGAATGTTTGGCATATCAAAAGGTAATGACTCGTTAAATTTCCAACAACTGTTCAGCCGACCAAGCTCCGTAGCCGAAGTCTTACGCCGACTTAAGGCTGATAAAGATACGTCAGTAAAAGCAATGAAGGCCCGAGGTTTGAGACGTGATAAAACGCGTTTTCCATGTCAGTTGAGGATTCATTTACTTAACGACAGCCATCACTTCACAGGGTACGTGGTGATGGTGCAAGATATGAGTGAACAAGTCGAAAATAAGGAAAAGCTCAGCTTAGCCAACCAAATGATCCATGATGTTATTGAGGCTATGCCAGCAAGGATTTTCTGGAAGGACAGTCAATCTAACTACATCGGATGTAATCAGCAGTTTGCGAGAGATTTTGGTTATACCACCGTTGAAGAGTTTTATCAGAACCAATTGTCCGTGATAAAAGGGTTTGATGATACCGAGCATTTTCGTCAGATTGAAAGAGCCATTCTCAGAGACCAACTCTCATTTCACACACAAGAGCGCAAGCTGACCTTGCCTAACGGTGATAGTATCTGGATCCTGGAATTCCTGTACCCACTCAAAGATGCCAAAGGCGTAACGTATGGTTTAATTGGAAATTATGAGGACATTAGCCACGTTAAACGAACAGAGGCGGAAAAATTGCGATTGGAGGATTCTCTTCAACAAGCACAGAAAATGGAGTCTCTTGGACGTTTAGTAGGAGGAGTAGCTCATGATTTTAATAATTATCTGACGGTGATTCTTGGCTACACACAATTGCTATCATTTAAGTCAACTGACGCCGACAATAACTATCTTAAACGTATTGAAAGCGCGTCGACGAATGCCAAGGAGTTGGTAGAAAAGTTGTTAATGTTTAGTCGAAAGCAACCTGCTTCTTTGAAACGTATTGATATTACTGACACATTAAGATCATCATTTGATACTTTTTCATCTTTGGTGGAAGAGGATATTGATGTCAACATGGAGATTAAATCACAGCCACTGTTTGTCAATGCAGATAAAAGTCAATTAGATCAAGTCTTATTAAATCTCATCGTAAATGCTTGTGATGCAATGAACGCAAAATCATATGATGGCAGTAGCAAAAAACTCACGGTTACGATTGATGTTAACCGTGCCTATCAATCAAAGCGCTGTGTCTCAGGTGCCTACGCTTGCATCTCAGTTTGCGACAATGGTGTCGGTATGGATGAAAACACACTGAACCATCTGTTTGATCCCTTCTTTTCCACCAAAAAGGAAATGGGGACTGGGTTAGGGCTAGCGACCGTTTTCGGAATTGTTACGCAAAATGACGGCGAGATAAATGTAGAGAGTCGGTTAGGGCAGGGGTCTACGTTCAGAATTTACTGGCCACTCGATGTGCGTAATCCTGCTGAGATAATGACACCAGAGCAAGGACTGATACAACTGCTTCCCATGGTAGAACAAAGCGGTTTGGTATGTGTCGTCGAGGATGATACAAACGTTCGCAATCTAACGTCTTCTATTCTCTCTAATCAGGGATTTGAGGTATTGTCATGCGACAACTTGCGTGCGTTAAAAACACTGATGGCGGATCGTCAGACAACGCCCTTACTGCTGTTGACAGATGTTATTCTTGAAGGGCAAGAGACTGGAAAGGATGTTGCGGATTGGTTTTCAACCATCTATCCATCCAGTAAAATCATGTTTATGTCGGGCTATGATAACGACGTCATCACTCAGCGTGGCTTGTTAGATGAGGGAACAGAGTACCTTAAAAAACCATTTGATATGACGACTTTCATTAGTAAAGTTGTTTCGGTGGTTAAAGAACATCACAACCGAAAGTTATGAACCCGTTGATGCAGATGTCGATTGCTCGGCCGCCTATTTTCAGAATATGAAAAGCCCTATCGTGCGGCATCACAATAGGGCTTTAAATCATTTATTTTGTAAGATAGCTTTCCAAAGCTTCACTGCCGCCGATGTGTTTCCCACCGACAAAGACCTGAGGAACTGTTGTTTCACCACTAATAGCACGCAAACTTGTGATGGTGGCATCGTCGCCCAATGTGATTTCCTCAAATGCGATTCCATGTTCTTTCAGCATACTTTTTGCTTTGACACAAAATGGGCAGCCAGGTTTTGTGAAAACGCTAACGGACGCTTGTAATTGGTGTTCTGGCGCAATGTAATTGAGCATGGTGTCAGCATCCGAGACTTTGAATGGGTCACCTGGTACATCTTCTTCTACAAACATTTTTTCAATGACACCGTCTTTGACTAGCATGCTATAGCGCCATGAACGTTGACCAAACCCAAGGTCTGCTTTGTCCACTAACATACCCATACCAGCACTGAAATCGCCATTGCCATCGCCAATGAAGCTAATGTTCTCTGCCGCTTGTTGCTGTTTCCAGGCATTCATGACAAAGGTATCGTTGACTGATAAACAGATGATTTCGTCAACACCATAATCATTGAATACTGGCGCAAGCTCATTATAGCGAGGCAAATGTGATGAAGAACAGGTTGGTGTGAAAGCGCCAGGAAGGGCGAATACAATAACGGTTCGTCCTTTGAAAATGTCGTCCGTATTGCGTGTGATCCACTGTTCTGCCTCACGAAGCTTGAAAGTCACTGCAGGAATCGTTGGGTAAGTATTGATTGTTGTCATGATATGTCCTCGTTTGTCATCATTGATGGTTATTATGATTGCATTGCATTGATTGGTAAAATTGTTTAAATTTATCAATTTGATTGGTTTATCCTATTAATGGGGTGGGTATGAATGTACGAGACTTTGAATATTTGATTGCCCTCGAGCAATATCGTCACTTTGGAAGGGCTGCCGAGGCTTGCTTTGTCAGTCAACCAACACTCAGTGGACAAATCAAAAAACTAGAAGAACATCTCAATGTTCAGTTGGTTGAGCGCACGAGTCGCAGTGTCGTCTTTACCTCACATGGACTTGCATTAGTGGAACAAGCGCGAACTATCATTGGTCAAGTGAAATGTTTTCAACAATTAGCGAGGCAATCTAACGGACTCAAAGGCACATTTCATCTAGGCGTCATCCCTACCATAGCGCCCTATATCTTACCGTTAATCATTGCTCCCATTACTGAACAATTTCCAGATCTAAAATTGTTTATTCGCGAAGACCATACCGATGTCTTGATTGAGAAGATGAATAAGGGTGAACTCGATTGCTTGTTACTTGCCGAGGTCGACGCAACCCAAGAATTACACACGTTTTGTTTAGTTGATGAACCCCTATTACTGGCGGTATCAAATAAACACGCGTGGGCGGATGCTTGCTCTAAACCAGTCGGTGAACTAGCCGGACAATCAGTCATGGTTTTGGAAGACGGACATTGCTTGAAAGATCATGTTCTTAACTACTGTTTTGCAGCCGGTGCCAATAACGATGAGCGTTTCAAGGCAAGTAGTTTGGAGACCCTCCGCCATATGGTATCTGCCAATGTAGGGATCACGTTACTTCCTGCAGCGGCTGTACATAAAGAGAGCAACACAAACCTCGTCTGTATACCCTTTGAACCGCCTCAACCGTCTAGGCGATTAGTACTGGCAATAAGACCAACCTCTGATAAGAACGTCGTTGAGCCATTAGCGAACCTTATGAAAAACACCTTAGACCAGTATCCCTATTTTAATTCACTCAATTGATTTTCAAAGCAATATACGGTTCAATGCCCCAAAAAAGGAATTCACTATGCGTAACCTCATCATTTTTAGCACTCTTGTTATGCTTGCCGCATGCGGCACACCACAAGGAATTGAGCACACCGAAAAACTATCCAAAGCACCGAATATTGTCCTCGTCATTACCGACGACCAAGGCTATGGTGATCTCAGTATTCACGGTAATCCCATTGTCAAAACACCTCATCTTGATGCTTTGGCTAAACAAAGTACTCGGCTTGACAACTACCATGTTTCACCAACCTGCGCACCAACGCGCGGTGCATTAATGACGGGAAGAACAAGCAACCGTACTGGCGTTTGGCATACCATTATGGGACGTTCACTATTGCGTGATAATGAGGTGACATTACCACAAATGCTAGCTTCCGCGGGCTATCAAACCGCCATGATTGGCAAGTGGCACTTGGGTGATAACTTCCCTTATAGACCCCATGACAGAGGATTTCAACATGCTTACTACCACGGTGCTGGTGGGGTCGGTCAAACGCCGGATTATTGGGATAATAGTTATTTTGATGATGTTTACTTTCGTAACGGCAAACCTGAGCCGTCCAAAGGATTTGTGACAGACGTCTTCTTTGATGAAGCCATCAAGTATATCGACCAATTTAAGCAGACAGACAAGCCATTCTTCGTTTATTTGAGTACCAATGCTCCTCATGGGCCAATGCATGCGCCGGCGGATTATGCTGCAAAATATGAGAACTACGATATCCCAACCAAAATAAAACATTTTTTTGGGATGATCACCAACATTGATGACAACGTTGCAAAGCTTCGTCGTTACTTGGAAGTCAATAACCTTGCTGATAACACGATCTTTATGTTCACTACTGATAATGGAACTTCTGCCGGTGATAAAGTGTTTAATGCCGGAATGAGAGGTAAAAAGAACAGCGAATACGACGGTGGACATCGTGTGCCTATGTTCATTCATTGGCCGGCAAAAGGCTTGAATGAAGGTCGCATGGTGAATCAAATCACAGGGCATGTGGACATTATGCCTAGCCTGCTAAAACTCGCTGGTGTTGAGGCGCCAGAGGGGGTGAAATTTGATGGTGTGGACATCTCACAGCAATTACTAGACCCACAAGCTCAGTGGCCTGACCGTGTGATGATTACCGATTCACAGCGTATTTACATGCCAAAAAAATGGCGAAAATCAGCGGTAATGACGGATCAATGGCGACTCGTTAACGGCAAACAGCTATTTGATATGTATGCTGATCCTCAGCAGCAACATGATATTGCAGCGCAGCATCCTGCAGTGGTTGAGGAACTCACAGATGCTTACAATCAATGGTGGACTGAGATTGAACCAACATTCACTCAGACGGCACCATTATTTGTTGGAGATGATAAGGCTAATCCTGTTACCATCACCTCACATGATTGGCTTGGATACAATGCCGCAGTCCCATGGAATCAGCGTAGTATACGCCGAGCCATCCGAGAAAAAGACGGTGTTCATAAAAGCTTCTGGTTGCTCGACATTCGCCAGGCTGGCAATTACAAGCTATCCCTGAGACGTTGGCCGGAAGAAATTAATCATCCAATCCGTGCCGGTTTAGAAAAAGGCGAAGCGGTAGCCGGAGATAAGGCATTCAGAGCCGTCAACGGAGAGGGATTTGACGCCCGTACTGCGCATATTGATATTCAGGGTAAGTCACTGTCGCTTGATGTTCAAACCGATGATAAGAGTGTTAGCTTTATGTTGCCACTTGATACTGGGAAAACTGAGTTTAAGGCGTATTTTAGTGATGCTAAAGGGCATCAACTGGGTGCTTACTATGTCCACATAGAGCGACTCGCGTCTGAATAACCTAGTATTCGAGTGAAATCGTTGATTATTAGGGCAGTGAATATACTGCCCTTTTGATTTTGTGTGGCTATCTATTTCGATGACGGATGTTACAGTGTCATGAAACGATTGAGATCGGAAGAGCGTCGTGTAGGGAAAGAGTGTCTCTCACTGTGTAGATCTCGGTGGTCGCC
>CAXRGH010000206.1:0-14972 GCA_964230195.1 Alteromonadaceae bacterium | reverse complement strand
CAGAGAGCCCTAATCCAGTGCCAACCCCAACTGCCTTAGTTGTAAAGAAAGGCGTAAATAGCTTGTTCAATACTGCCTTACTCATCCCGCAACCAGTATCCGATACCTTGACTACCAAATGTTTACCCTGTTGCGACGCATGAATACCTAAGGTTCCCTCGCGCTCCATCGCCTGGCCTGCATTGACAAATAAATTCACCAATACCTGTTGCAACTGTCCTTTGTTACCCAGTATCAACGGCAGGCCATCTTGGATATCTTTTTCGATCGTAAAGTCATATTTCAGTGAGTTCCATGCAATTTTCAATGCACTTTCAATACAATCGTGGACAGATAACAATTCAAACGCCACTTCCCCACTGTGAGAAAATGTTTTCAAATCACCAATAATTTCTCTTACTCTGGCAATTCCATTTAACAGCGACTTCATGATATCGATTGAGTCGTCTTTGAGAAACTCAACGTCGTACCGTGTAACAAGCGTGTCGTATGTTTGTTTAGATATGTCACCTGATCGATTTAGCGCTGCCTGAATATCATCATTATATTGCCAAATTTGGCCAAGGTACTCTTGTAATGATTCAAGATTTGATTTTACGTAAGACAGAGGATTATTAATTTCATGAGCGATCCCCGCAGACAGTTGTCCAAGGCTCGCCATTTTCTCTGAATTGACCAATTGTTGTTGAGCAACTTCTAAGTCGTGCAACGCTTGCTGCAATTGTTGTGAACGATTGAGAATATCACGTTCATTATTACGTCTTTTAACACCGTTCAATAAATGCCTGCGCGCAGTTTCCATTACATAAAGGTTTTCTTCATCGAGATATTCCGACTGCAGCATCAGTGCAATCCCCGTCAATGAACCATCGAGCATAGGAACATTCATGAACAGTAACCATTTGACGTTAACAAATTCAGATGTGTCGTTCTCTGCCAATTCGTCCTCTAAATCATCAACAGACAGGACAAGCCAAGATTCTGACAACTCTGGTAGTACATCGTTTAACACTGATTGGAAGTGTTCAATGCTTGTCGCACCGTACTCCCATTTACCGCGCTTTATATCAAATAGATTGGATTGGTTTTGGTGTATGATGTAACCACCGACACCTTGCAAAAATGACGTGCTTAACTCGACCGTTTTTGCCAACAAATCATCAACGCTGTTGTTCATACCACTGGAAGCCGACAAATCAGCCAAAAACTGTAATTCAGCCTCACGTTTTTTGGCTTGGTGATAGGACTGCTGTAACGATATTTGAGATTGATACACCTGCAGAGAATACTCTTCGAGCTGTTTCTCCGCCGCCATTCTCGCTAATTTTTCTCGCTTTAGTTTTCTTTCCAGCAAGTTGGCATGCTGTTGGACATCACTCATTCAGTCGATTAACCTCAATAATGCAGTTTTCTCCTGGTCGGTGTTCGCTGTTCGAGTTATGTATCGATATTTTTTGCCCGGTGTGGTCACTCAAGCCCCAAATTAATCCTTCACACAATCGGCTGAGATTACGTGGCGATTTGTACTCAAAACGGAGCTGATTCTTTGTCTCTGAAATAAAGTCAAACTCAGGCAGGATGACATCAGGGTTGAGTTTTTTAACCTCTACATGGATGACTGACTGCACTGCTTTCAAGGAGGAAAACACATCCGTAAAACAATGCGCGTGGCCTGGCATCGACGCATATAAATGTGAAAACACCCACTTACCGAACCCAATCAACGCATCGTCTAGCGACATATCAGTCAATTCACACAACTGTCCAACTAATGCAAACATTTCGCTATCATCATAAGTCATTGTTGACACATAGGCACCTTGTGAGGGTACTTCACTTTTTACAATCACGTCGTCAAGCATGACGTCAGACCATGTGGTTTCAACAAACTCGCAAAATTTAACAAAGATAATCCCTTTCATTGAATTGTTTCCTATGATTACTCTGATATGCTTAGTAATAGCACAAGGGAGACAAAAAATGGAAAAAATTAAAGTACTTATCGTAGATGACGAACTAGAAATCTTGAAAGCTTTGAAACGTCTCCTGCATCGTGATTATGATGTAGACATTTTTACTAGCGGTTTTGATGCCGTCAAGGCACTCGAGGAAAACAGCTACCCAGTGATCATTTCAGATATGAGAATGCCGATTATGGATGGTGCTGAATTTTTATCAAAAGCTCATGGACTAGCCCCAACCTCTCAAAAAATATTGCTGACAGGGTTTTCCGATCCAATGGACACATCACGGGCTGTTAACGATGGTCATATCAATTTTTACATTAATAAGCCTTGGCAAAACACAACGATACTTAAAGCATTAAATGATGCGGTCCTCGCATATCATCAAGAGATTAAACGTCGGAATGCCTTTTACAATATCAAAATTAAAAATCAGCAATTATCAAAAAATGCCTCTGAATTAGAGGTTGATCTATTGGATCACGAAACCGCACTCAATCGTGCTGAACACAAAAACGAAGTCGCCCTCTCAAAAATAAAACAGACATTACAACGCACAGTTAATGTCCTTAGTGATTGTGCCGCGTTAAACGAACCATACAGCCATGGACATTCTGAACGCGTTGCATCGCAACTGCGTGAATTAGGTAAAGCATTAGGGTTTTCAAACGCACAAATTAGTCATCTTGTGATTGCGGGAAAACTCCATCGTCTCGGTATGATTGGGCTGACGGATGAAGTACTGTCAACCCCGATACATGAATTACATATTGACCAACAAATCGAAGTGGTTGATTCGTTAGCGTCAACCTGCGACCTATTGAGCCCGTTTGTTGAATTTGCGCCCAGTGTGGATATCATCCAACAACTCCATCAACTAGAGCGAGAACCAAACACTGACCTCGACTACATTGATGAAGTGTCTGTAAAAAGTGCTCATGCATTGTTTATCTGCAGCAGACTGGACATGCTTATGAATGCCCATGTGTTGTCGAAAAGATTATCTTTCCATGATGCAGCAACGTTTGTGAAAAAACATTATCATTACATTAATACCGATATTTTGGCGCTATTTGAAAAAGTCCGCGAGAAGGCATTACTGAACTATCCATCCAATATCCAATTATCCATTGGTGTTAGTGAGGCTAGAAAGGGCATGGAATTACATCATGATGTCATCGCGAAACATAACGGACAACACTATATTCAATCTCCTCACATCCTGACAGAACATGACATTGAACAATTAAAAACAATTGAAGAGAACAACGATTCTTTACTAGTACTTCACATCAAGTAAATGACTCAAGGACACTAAAAAAGCAAAAGGCTCATCTCGAGACTGACCTCAGTTTTTCTTTTAGCAAAAAGAGATGCAACGTGGAGATGGTCCAACATAAATAAAAAGCGATCCAATGGATCGCTTTTTGTCTGGTTTTTTCAACGATTAAGCGGTAATCGTCATTATACCGGCAATGAAGGTCGCACTGCTGCCATCATATGCTCAAGTACTCGCATAACCTGGCAACTGTAACCAAACTCATTGTCATACCAAACATATAATGTGACACGCTGGCCAGATGCAATTGTTGCCTGAGAATCAATAACAGATGCGTATCGGGTGCCAACAAAATCACTCGATACCACCTCGGTTGACGCAGTAAAATCAATTTGCTGACTTAGCGGTGTGTAAAGCGAAACATCTCTTAAAAATTGGTTTACTGTGTTTTCAGTCACCGACGTATTCAGGTTTAAACTCAAAATCGCCAAAGAAACATTTGGCGTGGGTACTCGGATTGCGTTCCCGGTTAGCTTTCCTTCTAGTTGAGGGTAAGCCTTTGCGACTGCTTTTGCAGCCCCAGTTTCAGTGATCACCATGTTGAGAGATGCACTTCGTCCTCTGCGGTCAGCTTTGTGAAAATTATCAATCAAGTTTTGATCATTAGTAAACGAATGAACGGTCTCTACATGCCCATCAACAATGCCATATTCCTCGTCCAGTACTTTGAGAACTGGTGTGATGGCATTAGTTGTACAACTCGCGGCAGACAAAATTGAATCTGTGGCTTCAATATCGGTTTGATTCACGCCGTGAACAATATTTTTGATGTCACCTTTACCCGGTGCTGTCAACAGTACTTTTTTTACACCTTTGCATGCTAAATGCTGTGATAGCCCTGCTTCATCACGCCAAATACCGGTATTATCAATGACCACAGCATGCTCGATACCATATTCGGTGTAATCAACCTCAGATGGCGAATTTGCGTATATTACTTGAATGAAAGCGCCATTAGCCACGATAGCGTTGCGTTCAGTGTCAACAGTGACACTGCCATTAAATGGACCGTGCACTGAATCTCTTCTCAATAAACTTGCCCGTTTTTCGAGGTCTCCATTTTTACCGCCACGGACCACAATCGCCTTTAACCGAAGCGTATTTTTCTGTCCTTGCTGCTCAATCAATAAACGAGCAAGCAAACGACCGATGCGCCCAAAACCATACAAGACAACATCAGTCTTTGGGATTGCCGCAGATGCGTTTAATTTATTCGTTACTTCACGTTGAATGAATTCGGATAATCCAGCATCGTCCTGCTGAAATGCAACTGCCAACTTACCAATATCAATTTGAACATTTTCAATCGGCAACAACGCAATTTGATTGAGTACTGACCAACTTTCTCGCAAAGGTAACTTGCTACCAGTATGTTGTCGCACCATGCGATGTGCCTTAATGATATCAATGACTGAGGAACCATACATAGAACGACCAAAAACGGTCACATCAATACCGCGCTCTCTATGTAATTTGCCTAATAGTGGCACCATATTTTCGGCATAATCTTGTCGTTCTTGCCAACTGTTGAATAAGGTGACGTCGTGATTGTCTTGCATGAAAAATCCTCGTTAAGTAAACAGTTTGTCTCTGAATTCGCTAATAATTGATTTCAGCGCACATAATATACAAAGGAAAACTAGAGACAAATCTGGTATTAAGTTACAATTCCCTCTAAGAAATCACGTAAAACAGCATGTTTTTTCAATCATTTTCGTTTTTTTATTACAGGTTAATGTTTACTTATGGATAGGCAACGGCTTTCAACCCTCGCACTCATCACAACAATTTGGCTGTTTGGTTGTGATTTCAAAAAAGAAAAAAATGTAGTTGAAATATGTAACGAATACCCTCGCATGTGCGCCGGCTTTAACACAGATGCGTGGTGCAGAACTGAGAAGTCAAACATTATACGCAAACGCTACGCTCAGTTGGTATCGCCGTCCGACGAAAATCGCTACCAACTGCTCATATTGTTTGAATCCTATCGAGATTGTGTTCATAAAGCATCACAAATCGAACACTTGAAATTAAAGCAAAAGAAGAATTCTCGAGTTGAGGGCTATATGATGGCGCAACGAGAATTAAAACAACTCGCTGATAACACACGAAGATCAGCGGATCCAACCTTGTCGTACTACCACTGGTCGCGCTTTCAGGATGAGCAAGCATTGAAACGCTTCCTGCGTTTTGAGCGTGAAAACAAACTTGAGACGCCAAGATTACAAGTCTTCCTTGCTGAGTATTACAATAAAGTCGACTACAAAAAAACAATCAATATCCTTTTGCATGCACTTGAACTCTATAAAGAGGGTGACACGATTGATGGACGAATTTTTGATTCTCTAAGCACCTTGTATATGTCCCAGAATCAATACCGTAATGCCTACATTTGGGCTTATCTGGGCCAAGAATTTCGGGCTTCAAGGAAGACTGATTTGGCAGATATTGATCTTTCTCAATTATCAAAATCACTGAAAGAGAACGGAGTCAAAGTGAGCAAGTTAGAGGATATTGCAGAGAGTTATTACAGTGATATTAAAGACGGGCAGTTTAAACCTCCCACTCGCTAATTTTGAAAGTTTTTTACACCTAAACGACACATAATTTATCAGTATATAAATGTAAACTTTTTGCTACTGAGAGATACGGCCAACAATCGAGCCTAGATTTTGCGACGGCCGAAGCCTCTGGCCTTGAGTAACATAACGATAACTGCGCTTCCGAGCAACCACGGTATACATTGTACCAATCGATGATAGATACTGTTGACACCACAGCCCAACTCTTTCTGTAAACCATGATTTCTGTTGCCATACCAAATCAGATACCAAATATCGGTCAACACAACACACATCAAAGTCCAATAATCTTAGCCAATCATGCAGACGGTGCAGAGCAATAAACCTTGCCTGCTTCAGGTGTTGATTATTGGCAAATGGCAAAAACCGTGCACCACTGGCCATGCTGAGTGGATTAAAACCAGTGATCACTATCCAACCATCAGCGGTTATGCATCGATTAATTTCTCGCAATAACACATGAGGCGAAGCAACATATTCAAGGGTTAATGGTAATTGAATAATATCAATACTGTTAGATTGAAATGGTAATTCAGTAAAGTCGCCCACAATGTCACTGGTTACTGCACTAGTACCATAACAGTAATGACTGCGATAAATCGCTTCGGGTAACCTAATTTCAGATGACAAATCACCGATTGATAGTGCGTACTCGCCGTAGATATTCACGGTGTTTGACAGTAATGAGCGATTTAGCTCATCTTGCATTGCCGCCGCCATAGGAAATTGAGACCAATTCAATTGTGCTGGCAAATGTGATTGGCTGGTTATCCGAAGTGACATAAGAACGAGGAGGCTCCGCAATTTGAGTTTAGCACGAATATACTTTAGGCTCTCATTGAACGAACAGCAAGTAGCTGAGGCAGCCTTTAATGAGTGAACATAAGACATTTGTCAATCTAATACCAGCGTTCCAAGATAATTATATTTGGGCAATTCATTGCCATCGATCTTGTGCTATCGTCGATCCAGGTGATGCAAAACCTGTACTCGCCTATTTAGAAGAGCATGAGTTATCCCTCACTTATATTTTGATTACCCACCATCATAATGACCACATTGGTGGCATCGCCGAACTCGTAAAACACTTCCCTGATGTTTCAGTGGTTGGTATCCGCTCCAACAGACTTCCACACGTCAACCATATTATTGAAGACGAAGATGAGATAACACTTGAAGAACTGGACATGAGGTTGACAGTAAAATCAGTACCTGGTCACACACGCGATCACATCATATTTCACAATGACCACTATCTATTTTGTGGTGATACGTTATTTTCTGGTGGCTGCGGTCGATTATTTGAGGGAACCCCTCAGCAAATGAATCAATCCCTCCAGTATATTGCATCTCTCGACCCAAGTATTAAAGTTTGCTGCGCTCATGAATATACTCTGGCGAATTTATCATTTGCACTACAGTTGGAACCATCGAATTTGGCACTGATTGCATATCAGCAAGAGGCTATCGTTCTGCGTGAAGCGTCGCAACCGACACTTCCCTCTACTATCGGGAAGGAAATAGCGATTAACCCGTTTTTACGCTGTGACAACGAAGAAATCGCTCACTATGTGGCACAACACGCTGCACAAAAAAATATTACCTATGAGACGATTTTTGAAGGGATAAGAAAATTAAAAGACGTGTTTTAGACCTACATTATCACGCAAAAAACGGATAAGTAACGTATGAACTGACGTCATTACCGGCTGAATTCACAGTATAAAACGGCCATTTCATCTGTTGACTAACGCTCATTAGCCCATAAAAAAACACCATTAACGCTAGCGCTAATGGTGTTTTTGATTTCTCTGAAACTATCTTATCTGATGGTTTATACAGATAGACGTTTATGCGTCTTTATTTTCTTCATTCAGTGCTGCAATATAGTCCTTCGCAGCAACAATAGCATCAGTACGACTATTCATATACTGTTCTTCTTTGATACAGCAAGTTGCATCTAAACCGTGAAGGATTTTCGCAACTTTATCATTCATACCACACAGCAGAACTCGAATATCCGCTTTGCGAGCATCACACCCAACCGTTTCAACAGCACGAGCAGCAGAAACATCAATGAAAGGAACAGAGCTAAAGTTGAGGATCAATACTTCACTGAACTCATGAGAGTGCTCACGGATTTGATGACTTAAGTCCGCAGCTGCACCAAAACTTAAAGGGCCGCCAAAATCAAAAACCACAATCTTGCCATCAGCATCTTCCATTATCTTGCGTTCTTCATCGGAATAATCAAGCTGCTGAGCAGGTGATTGTTCAGATACGCTCTTTAACTGTGCATCAGCCATCTGCTTAACAAACGCTAGTGATGCCATCACAACGCCCACCATTACTGCGGTGATAAGATCAACGAATACCGTGAGAAGTAATACTAATACCATCAACAATAGATCCCATCGAGGACCTTTGTGTGCTTGTTTGAGGTAAGGCACATCAATAATGTCATAACCCACTTTTACCAGAATCGCTGCTAAAACTGCATGGGGAATGTGAGCTGCAAACGGCGCCAACACAAGTACAATCATCAGAAGCAAAAGACTGTGAATGATACCAGACAGCTGAGTTTGACCGCCGGTTCTGATGTTAATAACAGTACGCATAGTTGCGCCAGCACCTGGAATGGCAGAGAAAAGACCAGCGAAAGCGTTACCGATACCTTGACCAATAAGCTCTTTATCAGAGTTGTGCTTAGTCTTCGTCATGTTATCTGCAACCAAAGATGTCAACAAACTATCAATGGCACCAAGTAGTGCAAGAATAAACGCAGCTTCGACTACAATAAGAAGGTTATCTTGATCAAAACTCGGTAATACCATTTCAGGTAACCCCGTTGGGATTGCACCAAGCACTGGAGCTCCCGCTAATCCCATACTCACAAGCGTACCAATAATTAAGGCCGCTAGTGCCGGAGGAACAAACTTACCCAAGGCTTTTGGCCAGAAAAAGATAATCGCCAACGTTAATAAACCAATACCCAACGCAATGAAGTTGGGGTCGGCAACCGCACCAGGTACTGCCATTAACGATGGAATTGTACCGGTGCCCTCTGGCTCATGCCCAAATAGACGGCTCAATTGCAGCGCAATAATGATGACACCAATACCACTCATGAAACCCGAGATTACCGGATATGGTACAAGACGGATATACTGACCTAGCTTAAGCACACCAAATAAAATTTGAATGACACCCGCTAATATAACAGCAGTAAATACAAGTTCAGGACGACCATCAAGGGTTGCATACAAGCCAGCAAAAACAACGACCATAGGCCCTGTTGGACCTGAAATCTGAGTTCCTGTACCACCAAACAATGCGGCAAAGAAACCAACTAAAATTGCACCATACAAGCCAGCAATTGGACCTGCCCCAGACGCTTCACCAAAAGCGAGTGCTAATGGTAAGGCAATAATACCTGCGGTTAATCCCCCAAAGAGATCACCTTTTATGTTTGAGAAAATTTTTGTATTCATATCCTACTCGTTGATTGTTGTTATTCTGAATAACTTTTAAGCACAGGCATGTTACTGCGTTTTGCTATATAGATGTTATAAATAAAAGTTTAATTGTGTGATAGTATTTATCTATCACAAATGTAAGGAAACGTGTATGGACCCTATTGAGCAGATCACACTAAAGCAGATTCATTATTTTAGGACAGTTGCAGAGTGTGGCAGCCTCCGTCAAGCTGCAATAAAACTCAATCTCACTCAGCCCACATTGAGTTCACAGTTGAGTACCTTAGAGGAACATCTAGGCGTACAGCTATTTGAACGCTCGCGGCAAGGTGTGATGACGACAGTTGAAGGCCGAGAGCTTTTATCTGAGGCAGGTTTAATTGTGGATAACGTGCGGAATTTTGCGCGAAGAGCATCACAATTAGAAAATATTGGTACAGGGACTTTTCGATTTGGGGTTACACCAACGCTTGGGCCCTATTTGTTACCATACTTGCTTCCATCACTCCATGAGAAATACACAGAATTGAAGTTGTACGTGCGGGAAGACCCACCCGCCCAGCTTCTCAATGATGTTAACTCGGGGGAGCATGATCTTATCTTAAGTACTCAACCAATCATGTCAGATACCCTGACCGTCGTGCCTTTATTTCGTGAACCTGTGCATCTTGCCCTGCCCCATGAGCATATTTTAGCGTCTCAATCCACCATTACGCGCAGTGACTTAGTCGGAGAAAATGTACTGACACTGAGCGAGAATCACTTATACCATCGTCAAGTGAGTGAACTTTGTGAGCGTGTAGGCGCGAATATTCGCCGAGATTATGAAGGCACAAGCCTAGATACGTTGAGACAAATGGTGGTGATGGGCATGGGCATTGCTTTCTTGCCCTCCCTTTACATCAAATCAGAGATCCGCGATCAGTCCGAACTTCGTTTATGCTCTGTTGAAGGTGCACAATTGGTCCGTGATCACGCATTAGTATGGCGCAAGAACTCGCCACAACGCGCTTTTTTTCATACCTTAGCAAAACAACTGAAAGAAATTATTAATCGCTCGCTATCAGATTCCGTGATTGTGATTTAGCCACAGCTTTAGCTGTAATCAGCGTCAGAAAATCAAAAGAAAAAGTAACAAGTGTGTTTTAATTTTGTAAGCAATCATCTTTGGTAACCATCTTTAGTCAGGCAAACTGACGCAAACTGGACACGACTAAAACGTAAATGAGATCAAAAGAAGCGGTTACACATCACCTCAATGGTATAACTGCATCGAACGTTACTCCGGTAATAGGTTCAGAATAACCTCAACTCTTCCCCCGGTGCTAACGTCCGTTGTTGAATTTATATGATATTGACGAGTCACAACAGGAACTGTATCGGGATAAAATGATTCAATGACTGACTTAATCGCTACCATGCGTACGTGAGAAAGGACTTTTTCATAATGGTTAATCGCGTGTTTTTGAGCATAGGCCTTAAGCTCTATGTTCACTAGTCGTCCCAACGGAACCGACGACAATAACCGGCGAAGTCTTTCAATGTCAGTTTCCGCAATATCAATGCTGTCAGAGGCAAAGCGAATCGCATTGGAGTCTAGCGTTGAGTCAATCTCTGCTTTTGGTAGCTGCATTACCATATCAGCATTTAGCGCAGTTATTTTACTTGTTTGCTTGTTGTATATCGGTTGCGAACTCGTGTCACCAAAACGGTAGGACAAACCTAACATTATCGTCGACTGTGTTAGTTGATGGATTTGGAACTCGTTAAACATAAGATTCAGTTTGAGATTTGGTCTCGCCAAGTAACTGAAACCAGCGCCATATCGCAAGGCTGTTCCTCTCAACTGAGCTCCTGTCAACGGATCTTGTGTTCCATAATTTATAAACACGTTCGACTGCCATTCATAATGTCCAGCTTCGAGATCAAGCGTCACCTTGGAATTTAAAGGAATCGATGAATGAATACTCATTCCAACAAGAGCGGTATTGCGAAGGATCAACTGTTGAACGGCGGATTTTAAATCGTCACTGGATATTGAAGTAACGCCGCGTGCTGTGGAGAATGACCAGTATTCAGCTTTTGTGGCGAGCCAATCATTCCATTGATAACCTACACCCAAGTTCCAAGGTAAACTGTCTTTAACCTTATTCCCGATAACATCTGAAAGGTTTTGATCGGTTTCATCATATTGGATTTCAGCCAAAGTGCCAAATTGCCCCGTTAAAAACCAGTTTTCATGCCACCGTGAATTATCGGTAACATCACTGTTTTCTCTCGGCCCAACAAAATCGGACTTATATTGAGTTTCTTGTAGAGTAGAATCAGAAACCATGAGCAAGAAATCTTGGTCATTCTTGAATACCGAGGGTTTGACACTTGATAACGGTTCACTGCTAGCAAAGAAACTTAGTGTGAATAAAATGATACTCAAAAGCGTTTGTTCAATGTTAATCGTTCGTTTTTTTAAATACCTCTTTTTGTAAGCTCTGTGTTCGGCAGCAGTTTGTTTATGGCTTGAGCGATTCGCAACTTGATTCGTGTGTTTTAACATTTCCTAAATGCACCTCATCTAAAAATGGATGCCTATATTATTTGGGATGAGCCGACACTCTCTTTATTATATTAAGTATTCAATTCAGAACATTGTTTTTAATATTTAAATGTAAAAACTCTAGATGAAACTCAAAAGTCTCGAAACAGTGATTAATGCGTGATGGTTATCATTCTACTTTGATTATTCAAAAAAAACGGGACCAGTTGGTCCCGTTTTTACTGTCACGTTTTCACTATACTGTGCGCTTGCGTCTGCGAATAGCAGTCATAATAACACCCAGAATGAGTAGATACTGCATTGCGCCGCCAGTGCTTTCGGATGATGTCTCACCCGTGATTTTGTGGACTTTAATCACGTGGATTTCCCAACGACCTTCTGAGAAGTTACCGCCTTCATCTTCCACGGTGTAAATCACAACATCACGCCCTACAAATCCATGCGCTGGCGCATAAGTCAAGGTACCGTCATCATTGATACGAACGTAAGGATGTGGTGCGGATACCACCGTCAGGACGTCGTTGTCCACATCAATATCGTTCGCTGTTACGTCTAGGACAAGCGTACCTGCCTGTAGCATTTCACTGACATCCGTCACCGTTTCTGCAGCTGAGTTACCAATGACTTCAAAAGTGACGGTTGCAAACGCGCTTCCACCATTGCCATCAGAGATACCATAAGCAACAGTATCGATGCCCACTTGGTTCGGTGCTGGCGTATAGGTCAAGCTACCATCGCTCTCAATTGTCACACTACCGAGGTCAGCAGTTGCACTGTTGACCGTTAATGTGTCGCCGTCGGCGTCAGTATCGTTATCCAATACCGATAAGTTGATTTCTGTATTCCAAGGAAGCGTTGTGGAATCGTCGTTCGCTATCGGCTGATTATTTGGTGTAATCAACACCGCAACACCACCTGGATCAACAACCGTACCATTCGCTTCTCTGTCTTCATCATTTGGACCACCGTCAGTAACCTTCAACTGCACACACCAATGACCTTCCGTCAGTCCCTCACTCCAAATTTCAGAACGCGGCGGAGGACAATAACCTGGCTCACCAGAAGTACTGTACACTTGGTTGCCTTCATCAATCACAAAGTCAGACCAACCTTCTCCCTTAACAAACTTACGATAGATCGCGTTTGCAGGAATTGGAGCCTTTTGTGGGAACACAATGTGGAACGCTTGTCCCGGTGTTGGTAACCCTGTTGCAATGTAGTCAAACAGACCGCCCACATTCATTGCCACTTCGTCAGCTGCTAACAACTCGGCTAGCGGTTGGTTATTTTCAACCGTTAACGAGAGACCACCGGTCGTATCTTTAGATGAAATTTCACCTTTACGGATACACACACCTGGCTCACCCTCTGACAAGTACTTGGTCTGTTGATCGCCGTTCTCTGGCATAACGTTACACTCGGAAATTGCGTCCAGATAATCCGGAATACCGTCACCATCCGAATCAGTCAAACCTTCCTCACTGTCAGGTATCAAGTCACCATCACTGTCCACTTCTGCAGAAAGTACTGGTTTATTAGCTTGCACCTCGAAGAACAACTGTTGTTCCGTTGACATTGCTGGCACACCATCATCGGTGACGCGCACGGTAATCGAATGCAATCCTTCAGACAGTGAAGATGTATCCAAACTAATGCTCGTCTCATCGCGTTGGATTTCAATCATATCCGATGCCAACAACCATTCCACTGTTAGACTATCTGTCGGGTTTTGATCAGAAGCTATCGCAATCACCTTGACATCACCATCAGTTTGAATCATCACACCGCGAGTTTCACCTTGCTGCTCGGCAGACAAGGATACTACCGGTGCTATGTTGTCCTCTTCGATGCGATATTCTGACTCATAGTTACTACCACGGTTAAGGTCTTCACTAAGTGTGAACACTAAGTTTTCAGAACCTTCTGATAATTCATCAGTGTAGATAGTAAACGGAATGCTCACCTCTGTTCCTGACTCAATCGTCACTGTTTGTGGCACTTCTGAATAATCATCACTGTCCGCTGAACCCGAGATAACGATATCAACTGTCACTGGGTAAGTTGGCGATTGACCATTCAAGACAACCATTAAGCTTTGCTCAGAACCTTCGGTAACTACTTTTGATTTACTCAATGAAACTAGCGGACGCACTGCGACTCGTTGCTGTGCAATACTCAGATTGCCCACTTCATCCTCTGCTTGCCAGTAAATAATATGATTACCAGGAGCAAATAATAAGTTGCCATCAATCAAAGATACTGGGACTTCTCGGCCGAGTGAATCAACAGCCTTAGCAATGCCGACATCAACACGTGTAAACAATGCATCAGCGTCCACAACCACATCAGTCGGTGCTTCAATTGTAGGTCCTTCAAATAGGCCACTCTCGATTTCCAGTGTCGCCGTTGCGGTATCGGTACCACCGTTACCATCAGCAATAACATAGTCAATCTCAACAGTGCCGAAGAAGCTACCTTTGGCTTGATAAACCAATTGTTCGCCTACGATACTGACACTACCAATCGGAGCTGACGCAGCACTAATAGTCACAACATCGCCGTCTACGTCAGAGTCATTGTCTAAGACATCTAAGGTATACACATTAGTTCCGTCGCGACTTGCATTAACCACATCATCAAGCGCCACTGGTGCATCGTTAACGGATGTGACATCAGCATTAACAGCATCAGCTATTGTGTTGGTTAAGCCATCGTTAACCGAGATAGTCAGTGCAAACCCTTGGTCATTATCCTCAGAAGTTTGATAAGCAATAGACTCATCAGTACTGAGATAATCATTGATAGCATCTGCCGAACCAGTAATGACCACTTCGTTAGTGCCATTACCTTCAACGACAAGACCGGACACCTCGGTATTCATCTGCAACTGTCCCGCAGGTACTGATAATACTAGGCTTAGGTTATCACCATCGACATCCGTCAATGACATGCCAGACAAATCAATCACGGTTGCAGTGTCTTCAACCACTGTCACTTCAGACGGAGCACCAGCAATAACAGCAGCATCATTGACTGGCGTGATATCCATCGCAACTG
>CAXRGH010000205.1:0-2837 GCA_964230195.1 Alteromonadaceae bacterium | reverse complement strand
GTCTTCGTGGTGCTGCTCAGTTATTGCACCGAGAGTTACCCTCAGAATCACTTCAAGAATACACAAATATGATTATTGACCAAGCTGACCGCCTGTCCGTGTTGGTGGATCGACTCCTTGGTCCTAATCATCCATCCAGTTTTCAATTGCAAAATATTCATTCAGTGATTGAAAAAACACGTCTATTAGCATTAATGGGAACAGAAACAAGGATTGAACTGACACGCGATTATGATCCGAGCATCCCTGATATGCAAATAGATGAACATATGATCCAACAAGCGGTATTGAACATTATTAACAACGCAATCCAAGCACTGAAAGATACAGAAAAACCGCACCTTCAAATTATTACACGTGTTGAACGTCGTTTAACGATTCATGGCAAACGTCATCCACTGACAGCGGTTATCAGCATCGTCGATAACGGTCCTGGTATTTCGGCGGAAGTCGCGGATACTTTGTTTTATCCAATGATTACAACAAAGGCAGATGGCAACGGGCTTGGGTTATCTATCTCGCAGAATTTGATTGAGCATCATGGCGGTAAGATTGACGTTGACTCAGAACCAGGTAGTACTGTGTTTAAACTCTATATTCCAATGACAACATCGGAGGTTAACTAATGCAATCGGAATCAGTATGGATTGTCGATGACGATAGCTCAATTCGTTGGGTTGTTCAAAAGGCACTTATGGCGAGTGATGTTAGCTGCACTAGCTTTGAGGACCCTTCGGATGTTTTGCGTCAGCTGGATAGTGGTATCAAACCTGAGGTTATTATTTCTGATATTAGAATGCCACAAATGAGTGGCGTTGAATTAATGGAAGAGGTACATGCACGTTATGATGAATTACCTTTCATCATCATGACTGCTCATTCTGATCTTGATAGCGCAGTCAATGCATACAAAAGTGGTGCATTCGAGTATCTACCAAAACCATTTGACGTTGATGAAGCGGTTAGTTTAGTCCAAAGAGCACTCAAACACGCACGTGAAAACAAGCAGAAACATCAACCTGTAAAATTGAAGTCTGATACGCCGATCATTGGTGAAGCGCCCGCGATGCAAGAAGTATTTCGCGCGATTGGACGTTTATCACGTTCCAGTATTAGTGTTTTGATCAACGGTCAATCGGGAACCGGTAAAGAGTTGGTGGCTCAGGCACTGCACACACATAGCCCAAGAGCGAGTGCTCCCTTTGTTGCATTGAATATGGCAGCTATTCCGTCTGACTTGATTGAATCTGAGTTGTTTGGCCATGAAAAAGGCGCTTTTACTGGTGCTCAAGGAAGTCGACAAGGACGTTTTGAACAAGCAGATGGAGGTACCTTATTTTTAGATGAGATTGGTGACATGCCATTGGATGTGCAAACTCGGCTATTGAGAGTATTGTCTGATGGTCAGTTCTATCGTGTCGGTGGACATCAATACGTGAAAGTGGATGTGAGAATTATCGCTGCAACTCACCAAAACTTGGAGCAACGAGTGGCTGACGGAGATTTTCGAGAGGATTTATTCCATCGTCTAAATGTTATTCGTGTGCACACACCTGCCTTATCAGAAAGAAGAGAAGATATTCCGTTATTGGTGGAGCACTTTCTCAAGCGTGCGGCAAGCGAACTCTCTGTGGAAACGAAGTCCGTCTCAAAGAAAGCTATGGCGATTCTAGAATCTATGGATTGGCCGGGTAATGTTAGGCAGCTGGAAAACACCTGTCGATGGTTAACCGTCATGGCCAGCGGAAAAGAAATCTTAGTTGAAGATTTACCCGACGATTTACATAGTACTGCAGCAAAAACTGCAACCGAAACAAGCGGTGACTGGCGTGCGGACTTTGGTGACTGGGTCGAACAACAGTTGCATTCTGGTCAACATGATATTGCAGACGAGGCCTATGCCATTGTTGAGGGAATGATGCTTAATAAAGCGTTAGCCCATACTCGCGGTCATAAGCAAGAGGCAGCCAAGCTCTTGGGGTGGGGGAGAAATACCGTTACACGAAAAATAAAGGAACTAGAAGCTAGGGGAATTTCCATCGATACCAAGTAGCATTTTAAAAGTACCGAGCTTTAGCCCACCGATGTATGACAGATGTGTTCTAAATGCTCAATCAGTTCCCCTACATGCAATCCATCTACCAGACCGTGATGTACCGTAATGCCAATGGGAAGGTAATGCTTAGCATGCTTCTGATACAATTTTCCAAACATGACTTTAGGTATACTGTGATTTTGAGCTATCTGGTGAGGGTGCTTGAACTGCGTAAATTGTATCCACGGTAGACAAGAGAAATAGACCACATCTAATCGAGGCGCCACTTGAAGAAGCTGACTCGTTTTCTGTTTGCACTGGTGGAGTTGGCCTTGAGCGGCAGTGGCGAAGCGACATAAGTCTGCTTGATACAAGACTTCACAAAAACCGAATAAATTGTCTTTGTTTAAAAACGTCGTATTACCATGGATAGTGTCATACTCAACGACATTATCGCCGTCAATCCGTAACTTCAAATTGTCAGTTGCGTTGATTGCCTTCAGGGTGGCATGAAGATAACGCAGAAATAAAGACGCATTTGGTACACCGTTGTTTTTCATCAAACCAGTCACCTCAACGTCAACCGTGACGCTAAATGTTGGATCGTCAAACGTCTTGAACATTGCGAGGTGTTCGCGTCGAGGCCATTGTGAAAGATCAATTGTAGTAGGCATTTAACCAGCCTCTGTTAATCAAAGAAACGTTCCATTTTTGTGGCGAGGGTAAAGTCGAAATCACTGATCCCGTCGACATCATGGGTGGTTAATTCGACCTTAACTTTATTATAAACATTAAACCATTC
>CAXRGH010000204.1:0-3567 GCA_964230195.1 Alteromonadaceae bacterium | reverse complement strand
TTTTAATGATACGGCGACCACCGAGATCTACACAGTGAGAGACACTCTTTCCCTACACGACGCTCTTCCGATCTCCTGTCAGTTCAGCGGCTCCTTCTGTTTCTAGCGTCTACGGAAAAACCTTGGATTTACAGCAAGCATTGGTCATTGTCATTTCTCAATCTGGTCGTAGTCCTGACATTTTATCTCAGGCTCAAATGGCAAAAGCGGCGGGAGCCTACTGTATTGCATTAGTGAATGATGAAACCTCACCACTTGGCGACATTGTTGACGACGTTTTGCCATTAAACGCTGGCCCTGAAATATCCATAGCAGCAACAAAAAGTTATTTAGCAACCTTGTCTGCACTGACTCAAATGGTGGCTCACTGGACAGAAAATCAAGCATTAATTGATGCACTGAACGATTTACCGCAAGCCCTTTCGGACATGATTAATTCACCACCACAACTGACTAGTCAAGCAATCGATGGTGCGCAAAATATGGTCGTACTCGGACGAGGTTTAGGATTCGCCGTTGCGAAAGAAATGGCGCTGAAACTGAAAGAGGTCAGCAGTATTCATGCGGAAGCATTCAGTAGTGCAGAGTTTTTACATGGTCCAGTGACACTTGTTGAGCAAGGTTTAGCAATTCTTAACTGCTCAGTTCGAGATGAAAGTTTAGCATCGCACCAACAGCAGATAGACGAAGTCAATGGCCGCGGTGGGGATATTGTGACCATCAAGCAAATCAATAACGATATTCACCCTCGTTTGGCGGCTTTTACTGTCTTACAACGTTTTTATTTAGATGTTGCAGAGATTGCTATCACAAGAGGTTTTAATCCTGATCAGCCGCAAGGTTTGAAAAAGGTAACGGAAACGGTTTAAGTGATGAAACGGATACTTGCAGAGTCAATTTTTACTGGTGATAGCTTTTTAACTAATCAGGTACTCGTCATTGATGATCAAAAGATAATTGGTTTAGATAGTGATACAACTCGCGTTGATGAAGCTCTGCCAGGGTTAGTCGCTCCTGGCTATATTGATTTACAAGTCAATGGCGGCGGTGGAATACTCTTTAATAGCACTCCAACTATTGCGGGTATCAAGAAGATAATGTTGGCTCATGCGCGGTATGGAACGACGGCAATGTTGCCCACGATAATCACAGACGACATCACCGTGATGGAACAAGCTGCAGATGCTATTTCGCAAGCGATTGCTGAAAAGATACCGGGTATTATTGGAATCCATTTTGAGGGCCCTCATCTGTCTGTGGCGAAAAAAGGGGCTCACAGTGAACAGTATATTCGGCCAATTTCTGATGCAGAATGGCAGATATTTGAGCGAACAGATTTGGGGCAAATGATAGTAACACTTGCGCCAGAAAACGTTCTGTTATCTGATGTTAAACGAATGGTCGCGTTGGGAATTAAAGTTTGTCTTGGCCACACGAATGCTGATTTTGATACCTGTCAGCAGGCGATTGCGGCTGGCGCTGATGGCTTTACGCATTTATTTAATGCGATGTCACCATTACAAGGGCGTGCACCTGGTGCGGTTGGCAGTGCGCTACTGAATGACAAGGCAAGTTGTGGCATCATTGTTGATGGTCATCATGTTGACTTTTCAACATGTCAATTAGCGCTAAAAAACAAAGCTGCCGAACAACTATTTTTAGTGACAGATGCGATGCCTCCCGTAGGAACAGATGATCAAGTATTTGACTTTTTTGATCGACAAGTATTTCTCAATGAGGGTAAATTAACATCAACTACAGGGGAGCTGGCAGGATCAGTATTAGATATGGCAACCGCTGTTCGTAATTGCCATCAACACTTGAATGTTGGTTTAGCGCAAGCGCTACGTTTAGCCAGTTATAACCCTGCTAAATACATTCAACAACATTATTGTCGGGGAAAATTAGCTGTTGGCTATCAAGCTGATTTTATTGTTTTAAATCAGGAGCTCAAGGTTGAAGAAACTTGGGTTTCAGGTCACAAAGTCTCATAGAAATATTATAAAAAGAGAGCACACTCATGGTTAATGCAACAACATCATCAACTTTACAATCAAATGAACAATCAAATTCACAATCTAGTTTAATGCCTATGGTCATCATTGGACTCTTGTTCTTTGTTTTTGGCTTTGTGACTTGGCTAAATGGTGCGTTAATTCCATTCTTGCAAGTGATATGTGAATTAAATGAATTTCAAGCGCTCTTTGTTACTTTTGCATTTTATATTGCTTATACGGTTATGGCGTTGCCAATGTCGTCGGTTTTAAAAATGACAGGTTATAAAAACGGCATGGCAGTTGGCCTCGGGATCATGGCTGTCGGTGCATTGCTTCATATTCCTGCTGCTTTTTCTGCTAACTTCATATTTTTCTTAGTAGCGTTGTTTGTTTTAGCATCAGGTTTAACTATTTTACAAACGGCTTCTAATCCATACCTTGTACATATCGGACCCAAAGAAAGTGCAGCAATGCGGATAAGTATCATGGGTTTGGTGAACAAGGGGGCTGGTGTACTCGTTCCATTCGTTTTCACCATCTTGATCTTGGCGGATATTGGTGACATTTCGCAAAGTTCATTACTCGTTCTCTCAGAAGAAGAAAAAGCGGCTACGTTAAATGAACTTTCAATGAAACTTGTCATGCCCTACTTGTACATGGCAATTGTCTTGTGTGGTTTAATCGCCTTAGTGAAGTTTTCATCGTTACCTGAAATTAAATTTGAAGAAACAGAGCAGGCACAAGGGCAGCAACACGGCTCAATATTACAATTTCCACAAACGGTATTGGGTGCAGTAGCATTATTTGCTTATGTGGGTGTAGAAGTAATCGCAGGAGATACGATAGGCTTGTATGGCTCTTCATTGGCGCTTGATAATTTTGCCGGCTTTACCTCATATACCATGTCTTTTATGGTCATTGGTTACATTATTGGTGTTGTTGCTATTCCTAAATATTTGTCACAAGAAAAGGCATTGATTGGTTCTGCTATTGCAGGCTCGTTATGTATTGTAGGTATTTTACTAAGCTCAAACGAATCTACCACAATTGCATCAGCACTATGGGGATGGAGCGGAATTCAAGTATTGCCGAATACCCTAACGTTTGTAGCTATGATGGGACTTGCCCATGCATTAGTATGGCCTTCAATTTGGCCATTAGCCTTGGACGGTTTAGGGAAATTTACCGCTCAAGGGTCTGCACTATTAATTATGGGCATATCCGGTGGTGCTATTTTGCCTTTGATCTTTGGTCAACTTTCTCATTCAACCGGTAACATTCAGCTAGCTTATTCCGTTGGCTTACCTTGTTATTTATTTATTCTTTTCTATGCGTTGAAAGGTCATAAGTTAAGGAGTTGGAAGTAACCCAACGTTAAAGAAAGTCGTTGGGATATTCATTGAATTTCTATTGATTAAGCGACACGTTAGGTTGCTGTATTATGTGCTGTGGGCTCTTTTGACGGTTTTTGAATCAGCGAAGTTGTCAGGGGGCTCTAATGAGCGATAAGCAGTCGTTCGAGTTAACAAAATTTTAATGCTATGTTAGCTTGCTATGCCTAGTTAATAAG
>CAXRGH010000203.1:0-6589 GCA_964230195.1 Alteromonadaceae bacterium | reverse complement strand
ATTACTTTTTTGAAAGGCCTAAATAATTTATTAAAGAAATACCCACTCGGATCAGTGTAACTCATGGGGTTGTTTAACACATATGAATAACGGTTATAGTTTTGACTATTTTTAGGTGCCTGAATGTGAGGATCCGCCTGTAAGAATCGGCCAATCGTTGGATCGTAGATCCGACCGTTCATATGGATGATATTGACGCCCTTGATATGGTTATGCCCTGTGAATCCTTGGTCTGTAATTGGTGGCAAGATATATTGAGAAAACATAGACGATTGATGAATCGTAATTTTTGTACCAAAAGGAGTGTAATGAAATAAATTCACCACTTGTCCGTGTTGGTTGGTAATTCCAATTATTGAGCCTTGATTATCTCTGTGCAGGTAGTTAATACTGCGTGAATTGTTACTGCGTTGAGTTACCACAACATCTCCCCACACGGTGTATTTGTGCTCCGTGAGTGTGCCTCGGCCACCCGTCCGTTTCACTTGTTGATAAGCACCTGCGTAGATTGTTTGGTATTGGGTAGGTTTACCTCTCTCTCGTACAGCCTCTTTTTTCATTATCAATTGTTGGTTAGCGTCATACATGAAATCAGAGCGATTATTGTGTTGCGTTATATTGGCCACTTTATCAAACACGGTATAGCGGTATTGACGCTTTCCGTCTGAGGTCACATTACCGTTGTTATCATAACGATAATTGAAATTCCCATGTTGACCTGTTCTGTCCCGTTTAATCGCAGTTAGTTGATGGATTTTGTCCTTGTGATAAGTGTAATTACCCACTCCTGATTTGTACGTTAGGTTCCCCCAGCCATCGTATCGATAGTGATTATGGGTTCTCATCAGCGCTGGCATGTATGAACGACGAGTTCTGACGTTTGCCACACGTCTTGTTAGGCGATTGAAGGCATCGTATGAAAAGGATTCTTCCAATTGATGCTGGTTGTTTGCATGAAAGAAACGTGTCGTGCGGTAAGTAGGATTACCAATTTCGTTAATGCTAAGGTTATTACTGTAGAGCTGGTTGCGGCCTTTGGTTACTCGCATCCCTGTTTGCCACCCATTAGTATGAGAGTACTGCAACTGCGTTTTTACCGAGTTGCCATACTGGACCTCACTCACCTGTCCACGATTATTGGTGGCTCTGAGGGTTTTTAACACTTTATTGGTGGCTGCATCTCGAATGCGATAGAGGTATCCATTTTGATATTCATGAGATACTGTTAGTCCTGCATTGTTAGTCTTGGGGTATATCACCTGTTTTACTCGACTAAAGTTGTCGTATCGTGTTTGAGTTACCAACTTGGCTTTATTCACTATACGCGTCACTTTGATGGGTCTGCTGAGAGAGTCGTAAACGGTTTGGGTTTCTGAGAGCGCTCCACCACTGTGACACGGGCGGTTACCATGATAATTTTTTGATGTTAGAAGTTTGCCTACAGCAAACTGCTTAGTGTGAGTAATACCGCCATACAGCCAACAATGGGTGACCTTGTTACCAATAGTTTCACGGATTTTTCTGCCAAGCTTGTCATAGTAAAAATGAGACGTGACACCATTAGCATTGGTTTGTTTGGTCATTTGACCAAATCCATCATAGTAATATTGCCAATGGCCCTTAACAGGATCTCGCATACTGGTTTTTTGACCTAGCTTGTTATAGGTAATGGTGATCACATGGGACTTTGATGAACTGCGAGTGTTGGTTTGGCTTTTCACTTGATTACCATCAGAGTCGTAGAAAAAACGTTGTAAATTGCCAATGTGGTCTCGAGTGGCGGTGAGATCGCCAAAGCCGTTTTTGTATTCCGTGGTTTCTTGGCCTTTTGGGTTTATGGTGGTTACTGACGCACCGAATTCTCGATCATAACCATAAGAAGTCACGGTTTCGCCATCATTGGGTAAGATCACACGAACAGCCCTGCCAAGAAAGTCATAAAACCACTCAGTGTAATAATTGGAGTTTGGCTCGGTGACCTTCCATTGCCGCCCCTGAGCATCATAATGATAAAATTTTTCAATAGGTTTGTTGAGTAAATCAAACGTTCGTGTATGAATTTTACGACCCCATTTGTCATACGATTCGGTGATACTGGGCTTTGTGCTGTGTTGCTTTGTAATACAGTAAAACGCTGTCACTTCTTCACACTGATAGGAATGTTTTATCAGGCTCACATTCTTGTCAGGGTGGTCAACCGCTATGATATCCCCCCAATCGTTATAGTAATGAGTAGTACGTTGATTATTACTGTCAATAGTAGTGCGTGTTCGAATTCTTCCTTTCAATGCCGACGGTCGTCTACCATTGTACAGGTAACGAATACTCTCACTGTTCGGGTTTCTGGTTAAATAGACATGTCGGCCTCTATTGTGGAAAAAAGTCCGACTTGTGCGAGTTTCAGTTTTAGCTGACCCGAGTCGCGCGGTGTCCATTTTTGCGATGATGTTGCCGTAGGCATCGTATTGATAAATGGTTGTCCGCTGATTATTGGTATCGTTCGCGTCAGATATCGTTTTTTCTAACAGGTGGTCATGGGCACGATAGAAAAATAGTGACTCACGCACATTGGGCTGTCTTGGTTGATTGCTCTTTTTTGTCACTCGCGTTTTTGTCAGGCGACCAAGATGCGCACGCCGGCTGTCGTAAGTATTTTCCGTGATGCTTTGTCGCCATTGGTTTGATACTGAGTCAGTATGAGTTGTTGTTATTTTTCGGATATTCCCCCAAGCATCAAGTTTTTGTTGCGTTTTGGTGTGCCCCAGTAAGTCACTTTCACCGCGACTCGATACCTGATACTGGTATTCATGAGCCGTTGCTATGTATGGAATCAGTCCACCCTGAGCACTCTTTTGAACAGCCAATGTGTTATGGGCTACGGATATCAATTCATCATCTTTGGTTTTTTGGACTGTTCGCTCTGGCATCCTCAGTGTCACGCGGGCATTCCCTTGGTAATTTTGAGCGTAAAAGGTCTCGGTAGTAACGCCCGTTTGGGCATCGTTTGTGTTGATAACTCGAAACCCGAGACTGCCGAGGCCGTTTTTATGCAATAACAGACCGCCATACTTATAATTTACCGATACCGTTTTGTGTTGGTTACTCGACGTTTCCACTTTTTCCACTAGTAACATTGGAGAAATTGGAGAGAAAACTTCATGGCTTTTGTTTTGATCAGAGCCTCGCAATTGATAGACGTTTTCGTCAGTCATTGGTTGATAATGGATAAAGGTTGATACCCCATAACCATTGGATACTCGTTTAATTAGATGGTTTGGTATAGGGTTTCGAGTATGATAGGCATACCAATCTTTGCCTATCAAATTCAGCATATTCTGTTTACCGTCTCCGTCAAAATCCCCCCATAATATGGCATTCGCTTCTTTAAAATTTGAACTTCTGAGCTGTTTAAAGGTTATTTGCACCTGTGATGACATTTCATAGTTTTCGGGCGCTTGGATGTAGCTGTAATAGGCGTGAGCCGTTGAATCTGTGATATGTAGCACGTCAGACATACCGTCACTATTTAAGTCAATGAACTGAGTATTGCGTTGATTTTTTTTGCGAGCTTTTAAGCGCTCCCGACCAGAACGAACAGCATACTCAGTCATAAACCCTTTACCGTTTGATAAACGGTATTGCCAATAATCACCTTTCACAAAGGCAATGTCAGTAAGACCATCGCCATTGAAGTCAGTAAACCTCAAACTTTCGCTATTGAGAGCCGTTAACTCAGGCAGGTGAACACCACTAAATACAAGACCTATTTGACCTCTTGAACGTTGATTTATGTAGAGCATGGTGGAATACGTGCGTTGGCAGTGAGAGGGGCGATAGCACTTCTTTATTCGAGTGCTGACCTTGATCAAAGCGTCTGATAGGCCGTCACCATTCACATCAAGTACTGATTGTATGGAGTACTGGGTAATATATCGGGGGTTATGAAGCGCCATATATTTACCGTTTGGCAATTTAACCCTAGAGGGTAATTTCAGTTTTATCGCCTGTTTTTTAAACTTTCCTTCTCCTTGACTAACGTAAGCATAAATTATCCCTTTTTGATAGAAAGCGATATCCTGCTCCCCATCACCATTTACATCCATAACATGAAGCGTTTTACTTCCCCACCCAACCGCTCTCAATTTAAGGTTTAAAATTTTTGCTTCTGTATTTACATAATAAAAGCGGCATACATCTAACGGTGAAATACCAACAGGTTTTGGCAAATATCGACAATCTCTGGGCTTATTTCTCTCTGGTGCAAAGTACACAGCATGCCAATAACCGCTCTTACTATCGGCAACAAGTAGATCCATGAAACCATCACTGTTAACATCCATCACTAATGCATTCTCTGGTGACTTGGCGCCAATACGAGTGCCTAATGCATAAGTTTTGTCCAGACTCGATCCGTAGCGTATATACCAGGATCCGTTTTTGACATAGACAATGTCTGCTTTGCCATCGCGATTAAAATCAAACACCTGATGCCCGGAAGTCCCCGACATTCCATGAATCTTATGCCTATGGGCATTGTGGAAGCTTTCAATTTGCAGATTATTTCGGGTGTTGCTGCCATCCCATGTAAATTGGGTTGGCTTACGACAAGCACTGCCTCTCGGCGTCAAACATTCATGGACTTTAAATAAAGTCAGTGGACGGCCATTGTATCCGCCTTGATAAGTGAATCGGTATGTTCGGTGATCGTGTTGATCATTGGTGATCACCACTCTGTTCAAACGTTTGCGATTACCGCGCAGTTCGCCCCACTGATAGCCCATTGCTGCAACCGGATGTTTGTCGTATTCAAATTGAACACGTGCATAAGGTAAATCGCCGGTATTAAGGTTGCCGGTATACTCAACCGACTCGGGTAACTGGGACATCTTGGTATTAAGGTAATTGAATTGAATGTAGTTACCTTTGGTGTCTTTAATCAGTTTCAATGCCCATTGATAGGCCACCTGCTTGGTAGTTTTTTTGATAGCATCCGTTGCGTCATGAATCGGTCTAAGAATGCCACTTATATCCCCATAATAATACGTTTCACCCGCTTTTGTGGTCACGGTAAAGTAATCGACTCCGTTTTGTTGGCTTCCCCCTTTTGCGGTAATTATTCGTCCATCATCTGTTGTGAAGTGATAGCGACTTTCGGGAACTCCATAAGTGCGGGAACTACTAGCATTTGTTGTTAGTTGCAAACGTTGACCGTCTAGACAAAAGCGGTCATGCACGTCATATTTCACGCCACGAATATTACCGTCATCATCCACAGGAGTTTGAGGGCAACGCGAAATTGTTGAAAAGCCAGATAAAGACCAACCAATACCCAAAGAACCATTCAGACGATTTTGCGAATGATAATTTAAGCCAAGTTGTGGCATCACCTCTGCTGTACCTTTTGGGATATCAAAAGGAATTGAATAGGTCGCTGCGCCGGATTCATCAACCCTAAACTCACCTCCCACTATACCTCTGGTGACTTGCTGAGGATCGCGTTGACTGAGGGTCACTTGAGATGTTCCGCCAGCATCAAAGCTTGGTAACGTTTTTGTTTTGCGATGAATTGTGATGTCGTCAATCGCAATATCTCCTCGCCAGCCACCAGCAGCGATTGCCACAAAACGAAATCGAATCGGACCTTTAAATCGGGCTAAATCCACTTTTTTGTAGGCATATGCCTGAGATTCGCGGTTATGCTTTTGTCCTGAAACTGAAAATACCTTGTGCCACCGCTTGGCGTGGAATATGTCCAGTCGCAGTGTACCAACATCACCCCCGAACATATGGTAATGAAAACTAATGGCATTCCCTTGAAACGTTGAACCAATAAAACTTCCGGTTGCTCTACGTTTATACGCTGCCCCGCGGGAGGTCTCAAAGTATATGTACCCCTTTGATTTATTTGCCCCCTTGAGTGGCCCCGTTCGCGATGACGGCGTTTTATTTTTGCCTAATCGCCAATAACCATTTTTATTTAGTGATATACCGTTAATACCTGACTCAAAATTATAGTTGGCTGCGAATGAATACTTTGGAAACAATAAACAAGCGAGGATACAAAGAATAACAAACATAGAAACACGAGAGAGAAATCTCCTAGGATCAGGAGGTACAATGCCCATAACATTCCCTTTAATTGACGAAGGTGAGGAGCGCGAGAAAGTAGCGCAAAAACGTGGCGAGCAATTTAAAGAAACACAGTGGCAAAGTAAGCATAATAGAAAGCACACTGTTATAGTTTTATAGAGTATAAAATTCAGGCTAATGGTAAATAACGATTTATTTCATAGCTTTAAATAGAATGTGAGAGTATTCCTAGCGTTAGTGGTTTTATTATACGGCGTTATTTGGTGCTGATATTGTTGCATTTCCGGTGTTATTTGGTCTATCGAATCTTACACATCGAGATATATATGGCAAAAGTAATGTATCGAAGCACTTAATGAGTAAATGAGCCAAGCTCATGCTGGTTGTTGACGAATACGGCGGCTTGGGTTGATAGATAGCAAGAAGGAAGAGATTGACATTCATGCCATAAAAAAAGCCGCTCAATGAGCGGCTTTTCTTGTGTGGCGTCCCCTAGGGG
>CAXRGH010000202.1:0-12596 GCA_964230195.1 Alteromonadaceae bacterium | reverse complement strand
AGACACTCTTTCCCTACACGACGCTCTTCCGATCTCCTGCAATGTGTAACCTCTTTGGTTACGAGTCCGAACAACAATTCTTTGACGAGGTGTCAGATACTGCCCAACTTTATGCAGATCCGTCTCAACGTTCGTCATTGATAACCGAACTGGCCGAAGAAGACTCACTGATGGGCAGACAAATTAAAGGTCGCCGACGTGATGGATCGGAATTCTGGTTTTCATTGTCAGTTCAAGTACAAAAACAGGGCGGTGAGACCTTTATGTATGGCTCGATCTTCGACATCAGTCATCAAGTAGAGAATGCCGCAAACCTTGAATACATTCGTCAACACGACACCATTACCACCGCGTTGAATTACGGTGCCATTGAAAACGAGATCAGTCATGCCCTCGCAGAAGGAAATACTCAGCAAGTGGGGGTACTGCACTTGGTTATCGACCAATTTAGCATTATTAGTGAATCACTTGGTTTTAAAGCGAGAGATCTCTTATTACGTGATATCTATCAAACTATTAAAAGCAATTTACCAGAATCCAGTTCCATTGGGCGTCTCGGCAGTGGTGAGTTCTTATGTGTTTCTTCAAGCGAGGATAAAACTGTATTTGTGGCCATTGCAAAACAATTAGTGAAAGCGATTCGTAATACACAGATTAGTTTTGAGGATCACAACTTTTCACCAACCGTGAGTGTCGGCGTGTTGACTTCCCTTGAAGACATGACAGACGTTGAACAAGTGATACGCAGCGTTGAAAGTGTGTGTTTGAGCGCCAAGTCCCAAGGTGGTGATCAAATCCAAGTCTATTCAACCAACGACCTCATTATTAGCCAACAAAAAGCACAAAAAGATTGGTTCCATCTCATCAGCCAAGGATTATCAGAAAACCAGTTTGTATTATATCAACAAGGCATTTACAGCCTCAAAGATGGACAAGCCAATAAAGGATATCACTATGAACTTCTGCTTCGGTATAACTGTCCTGAACGCGGCATAATAAGCCCTTACGAGTTTTTGCAATCCGCCGAGCGCTTCAATTTAATGGGGAACATTGATCGCTGGGTAATACAGGCGTACGCGAGGTGGCTTGCAGAAAACCCTGAACATCGAGAGGCTTTGTATCAGTGTAATATTAACTTGAGTGCAAATTCACTCGCGGATGAGAGCTTCTACGCCTATGTCATTGAAATATTTGAAAAACACAATGTGCCATGGGAAAAAATCTGTTTCGAAATCACCGAAAGTCAGGCTATCTTGGATGAGGAGAAGTCTCTCAACTTCATTATCAATCTCAAAAGTAAAGGTTGCCGATTTGCCCTCGACGATTTTGGTACTGGCTTCTCGTCGTATGACCATTTACGCAAGCTACCCGTTAATTACATCAAGATTGATGGGCAATTCATAAAACATTTATCTGTCAGTGACATTGACGTCACCATGGTGAAATCCATCGCCCTTGTTGCTCATGCTTTAGGGATCAATTGTGTTGCTGAGTACGTAGAAAACCAGGCAATCATACGTCAACTCAAATTGATTGGTGTAGATTACGCTCAAGGATACGAATTTAGCGAGCCGTTTCCGTTGGCGGATTTGGTTTCGTCCACTGACTAATGATACACTACACAGTCTGAGGGTATTGGTCTCTAAGTCAATGCCAGTTGTCTTTCCAATGTTTTTTGAGGGTCCATGAGTAATAGCTCTGATCAATTTCAATACGTTAGTTCCGCCATGCTACCAACGCGCTGGGGGACATTTACCATACACGGCTTTTTAGACACCAAAAATGATCAAGAACATGTGGCGCTATCTTTTGGTGAATGGGGTGATGATGAAACTGTTATTGCTCGTGTACATTCAGAGTGTCTCACCGGCGATGCTCTATTTAGCTTAAAGTGCGATTGTGGCTTCCAATTGGAAAAAGGCCTACAAAATATCGTTGAAGCTGGAAAAGGCGTTCTCTTGTACCTAAGGCAAGAGGGGCGAGGTATCGGCTTGTTGAATAAAATCAAAGCTTACCATTTGCAAGATCAGGGAATGGATACCGTTGAAGCTAACGAGCATCTTGGGTTTGATGCCGACCTGAGAGACTATCAAATCTGTAAATTCATGCTGGATGAACTGGGTATAAAACGCATTACTCTCATGACCAACAACCCTAAAAAAGTAGCCGCACTTGCCAAACAAGGGATTGAAGTAGTCAAACGCCTGCCCATTGATCACGGGGTGACGCAGGAAAATAAACACTACCTTGCAACTAAGACCGAAAAGCTTGGGCACCACTTCGATTTAAAAAACTTAAAATAATTAACATTTGCTGTTGACATCGCCATTGGTATCCCTACAATGGGTCCTCGTTACGCAACATCCTGTTAACAAATTTAACAAGTGAGTGTGACAATCATGGATTGGTGGCAACACTTATAAAGTAATTCACAAGAGAAAATAAGAACAAAAAATAAAATAATAATAAAAATAAAATAAAATCTCTTAGATTCATGAATTTACAAAACAAAATGTCAGCATGGTTACATGTTGGCATTTTTTTTATTTATATCCACAAAGTTATCCACAGCTTAACTAGTGTTTTGATTCACTGATCTTTTCTCCTGAGCGCTAGCTTAGTCCTAACAAATCCTCTAGTATTGTTGGCTGATTATTTGCCCTATGAGTCGGAGCACACATGCCAAACATCCCGCAGCACCCTATTGTTCTAGTCGATGGTTCCTCTTATTTATTCCGAGCCTTTCATGCCATGCCGCCGTTAACAAATAGTCAAGGTATGCCAACGGGTGCAATTTACGGTGTAGTTAATATGCTGAAATCGTTGATGTTACAATTTAATCCACAACAGATTGGGGTTATCTTTGATGCCAAAGGAAAGACGTTTCGTGACGATATGTATCCCGAATATAAGGCTAATCGTCCTCCGATGGACCCAGATTTACGCTGTCAAATTGAACCTCTTCATCAAATCATCGCGGCGCTCGGTCTTCCCATTTATTCAGTACCCGGGGTCGAAGCCGATGATGTGATCGGTACATTGTCTAAGCAAGCTTCATCCGAGGGTCTGTTTACGGTTATCAGTACTGGAGATAAAGATATGGCTCAATTGGTTGATACTAATACGGTGTTAATCAATACCATGACAGATACCATTATGGATATCGACGGAGTCAACGAAAAATTTGGCGTTCCTCCTGAATTGATCATAGATTTCTTAGCCTTAAAAGGTGACAAAGTGGACAACATTCCGGGTGTGCCGGGGGTGGGTGATAAATCAGCAGTAGGACTATTACAAGGTATTGGTAGCATTAACGCTATCTATCAAAATCTGGACGACATTGCCGGTTTAAGTTTCCGTGGTGCCAAAACCATGGCTAAGAAAATGGTGGAGCATGAAGAACAGGCTCGAATGAGCTATGAGTTGGCGACCATAAAAATCGATTGCGAATTAGAATTTTCACTGGATGACCTAACACCAAAATCGCAAGACAATGACACCTTGGTTTCACTCTTTACCCAATACGAGATGAAACGCTGGTTAAATGATGCGAAAGCGGGTAAACCGTTTTTCAGTAGCGAAACCGTTAATCACTCAAGTAAAAATGAAGAGACTACCGCCCAGCCACCGACAGAGCAAAAGGCTGGTAAATATAAAACCATCACAGATCAAGCAGAATTTAATGTTTGGGTTGAAAAACTCGCGCAATCCTCTTTAATTTGCTTAGACACCGAGACCACTAGCGTCAACGCGATGGAAGCTGAACTAGTGGGATTAAGTTTTGCCGTTGAGAGCGGCGAAGCTATCTACATACCGGTTGCACACGATTATCCAGATGCGCCGGACCAGTTGCAGCGTGATAACGTACTAGCAGCGCTCCAGCCAATTTTATCCTCTCCAGAGATCAAAAAAGTCGGTCAAAACCTTAAATACGACATCAATGTATTGGCGAATTATAATATCGAACTGCAGGGTGTTGTATTTGACACCATGTTGTCGTCGTACGTATTGAACAGCACTGCCACTAAACACAACATGGACAGTCTGTCGGATTTTTATCTGAATCATAAAACGATCACGTTTGAGGAAATTGCAGGGAAGGGGGCAAAGCAACTCACGTTCAATCAGATTCCGTTAGAGCAAGCATCGCCCTATGCTGCGGAAGATGCAGATATTACCTTGCGTTTACATCAACATTTATGGCCACAACTCGAAGCGCAACAAGAATTGTCAGAACTTGCCGCCCAATTGGAAGTTCCATTAGTCAAAGTATTGGCAAAGGTGGAACGGAATGGCGTACTGGTCGATAGCCAACAACTGGGTCAACAAACACAGTATCTGTCGTCACGAGTGGCAGAAATTCAAGCTGAAGCCCATACGTTAGCGGGAGAAGTATTTAACCTAGGCTCAACCAAGCAGTTACAAGCAATTTTGTTTGAAAAAATGGGGCTTCCTGTTATCAAGAAAACCCCCAAAGGTGCGCCATCAACTGGCGAAGAGGTTTTGAGTGAGCTGGCAAATGATTATGAGCTGCCTCGTCTAATAATGGAGTATCGCGGGTTGAGTAAATTGATATCTACCTACACTGACAAACTCCCGCACATGATAAACCATAGAACTGGACGTATTCATACTTCATATCATCAAGCGGTGACAGCAACCGGACGCTTGTCGTCATCTGATCCAAACTTACAGAACATTCCAATTCGGACAGACGAGGGACAAAAAATCAGACAGGCCTTTATTGCACGTCCAGGATACAAAATTATTGCTGCCGATTATTCTCAGGTTGAGTTAAGAATTATGGCCCATTTGTCAGGTGATGAAGGATTAAAACACGCATTTTCCAATGGTATTGATGTTCATAGCGCAACAGCATCAGAAATCTTTGGCGTTTCTCTAGACGAGGTTACCAGTGACCACAGACGCAGTGCTAAGGCGATTAACTTTGGTCTGATCTATGGCATGTCAGCCTTCGGGTTAGCCAAACAGCTGAATATTCCCCGTCACGAAGCGCAAAATTATATGGACTTGTATTTCAGCCGATACCCGCAGGTTTTGCATTATATGGAGACAGCACGTCAATTTGCGGAAGCCAACGGCTACGTGAAAACCGTGAGAGGCAGACGTTTATACCTACCAGATATCAAATCACGCAACGGTGCGCGCAAAAAAGCAGCGGAACGGGCAGCAATCAACGCGCCAATGCAAGGCACTGCCGCCGACATCATTAAGCAAGCCATGATTGATATGGACACTTGGATAGCTCAGCAAGCTAATTCCGATGAGATATTAATGATCATGCAAGTCCATGATGAATTGGTGTTTGAGGTTAAAGAGTCACGTGTTGAAGAAACCGTTGAGGCTATCCAATCTATGATGGAAGGTGCAGGACAACTATCCGTACCCTTGGATGTGGAAGTTGGAATCGGCGAAAACTGGCAACAAGCCCATTAAAAAATTATTTTAATTTTTTTTGAACTTACTGAATAAGAGGGACTCTGTATAAATGTTCCCTTTGTTGTTTTGATAAATTAGCCACAGTTAACCATGTTAGCTGTGGCTTTTTCTTTTCAAGGGTATCATCGATTAATCCAACGCGCAGTGACATGAGATTAACCCTTTCTTAAATTTTTTGATTATTTTTTGAACTTTAGTAGAAACACTGACTCGTAGAAGTGTTCCTTTTGTTGTTGCTACCGCGTTCATGTTCGCTCATGACGCGGTTTTTTTATGCCTGTCTTATCATTTAGGTTGAGAGAAGTTCCTTATTCGTAGCCAAACCATCCGTTTAACGTTTGTTCTAAGTGTTCTAACCCTATCCCATTCAGAGACGAAAATGCATGTACAGTGACGTCACCACAGAATGCAAGGCTGGCTTCACGACACATCATTAGCTGGGCTTTACGTTTACCTGACTTCAACTTATCGGCTTTAGTCAGTAATACCAGCACCGGAATTTCAGCTCCCACAGCCCAATGAATTAATTCTTGGTCAAGATCTTTAAACGGATGACGAATATCCATGAGAACAACAAGCCCTTTCAGACTATCGCGCTTCCGCAGATATTCACCGAGAGACTTTTGCCATTTCTTTTTCATGGCAAGAGGGACTTGTGCAAAGCCATAACCCGGTAAATCAATGAGACGATGTTCTTCAGCAAGATCAAAGACATTGATCATTTGCGTTCTACCCGGTGTTTTACTGGTCCGAGCGAGATTCTTTTGACGGGTCAATCGGTTTAATGCACTTGATTTACCTGCATTTGAGCGGCCTGCGAACGCTACTTCAATACCAGCATCTGGCCCCATGTGTTTAATATCTGGCGCACTTATCGCAAATTTAACGTGACTGTAACGACTCACTCAATATACCTTCTGAACAATAATTTGACGCGATTATATTCAATTATTTCGGATTTATCTTGTTTTTAGATGATTTAACAGCGAATTTGTTATTTTACTCAGTGCGTATTCGTGTAAAATAGTGCAGTGACCATGAAAAAATTGTGGGTATATAAAAGAGCATGAATATGAAAATAAAATTAGTTGGAACACTGGTATCAGTTTTTATTTCAATGGCAGCATTAGCAGAAGGCGACATTGAAGCAGGAAAGCAAAAGGCTGTTAGTTGTGCCGCTTGTCACGGACAACAGGGCAATAGCCTTGTTGATATGTATCCCAACCTTGCGGGTCAGCACGAAAAATACCTGAAGAAACAATTAACCGAGTTTCGTCTTGCGAGCCAAACTGGCGGTGAGAAAGGCAGAAACAATGCCGTTATGAATGGTATGGCAATGGCATTGTCAGACCAAGACATTGAAGACTTGGCGGCATATTATGGCTCACTAGAACAAGAGCAAGGCGAGGCCCCTGAAGACGTTATTGAACACGCACAAGCATTATATACTGGTGGTGATTTAGACCGTGGGATTACAGCATGTACAGCATGTCATGGTCCGCAAGGTAATGGCATGTCACTCGCCAACTTCCCAGATATCAGTGGCCAAAAGGTGGCTTATGTTAAGTCTCAGCTTGAAATGTTCCGTTCTGGCGAACGCGCAAATGACCCCAACGGCATGATGCGTAAAGTCGCAGCTAAACTAACAGACAAAGACATTGACGCATTGTCAAAGTACATCAGAGGATTACGTTAATCCTTCGACGCTTCTTGGGTTATACTGAGAAGATTAAGAGAAAGGCAATAGAGAATTCTATTGCCTTTTTTAGTGTTTAATTTTAAATAGAGTGATGTGATAACAAATGCCTAAATCAAAATCAACGTCTCAGTCTGTGAATCAGAGTGTGAGAGAATTGACGAAAGCCAAGAAACGCAAAGGGAAACCATCAGGTAACCGAAATTCAATGGCCGAAAGCGCAAAATTAGCGCAACGCGGAGGCGCTAAAAAAGATCCTCGCTTAGGAAGCAAAAAACCGATCCCTTTGATCAAAACGTCAGACAGCCAGAAAGCAAAACCGAAAAAACGTTTTGTAACGCCTCAAGAAGAACTGATGGCGATTGAGAATGATCCTCAAGTACAAAAACTCATGATGATGATTGAAAATGAGCAACCCTTATCAGCACATGATCAGCAGTTCTTTGACGCTAAGATGAAGCGACACCGTATTTTGTGTGAACTCATGGGGATTGAAGATGAGCCTGAGATTGACGAAGAGCAAGACGATGCATTTGGTGATAGCTTTCACTCGGATTGGAACGATTATAAGGATATGGAATGAGTACTACGGCCATCACACTCGCAATTATTGGTGGGCTGATTATCGTCATTCTCGGGGTTGTCGCTGGTCGTTTGCTAGCCCAACTTCGCCAACAAACCCTCAAACAGCAAAAAAATCGTCAAGCTTATATTGATAACACCATCGACAGTATTCAACTGATAGCCAAAGCTGTGGTGCAAGGGCAATGCGAGTTGTCAGAAGGCAGTATTCGGCTATGCGTGTTACTGGAGAGACTAGAATCTAGCGATGCAAGCGCACGATACCCAGCCACTCACGAGCTGTATCGTCGTATACGTCATATGCCAACTCATGAAGCACGCAAGGCTTTGGATAAAAAAGAGCGTCGTATGCTTGATAAAGAAAGGCTCGAGCATGAAAAGGAATTAGAAGACGCATTATTGAAAGAAGCAGAGTTACTGCAAACGTTTAGCGTCTAACGGATGGGTTGGAAGACGCTAAAAAACAACCAGGTTGGTGAGTACCCACCAACCCCACAGCCTCCAGGAATGAATATGTAGTGGTCGGCCCTACAAATTTAAATCCAGCAGATTTTAGCGCCGAACAAAGTTGCTTCGCGGCTTTGGTAGCGGCATCCTCGTCACCATGAATACTGTTTGTTGAATCTTGCATTGGAACAAATTGGTGAATAAAGTCAGCAAAATCTTGTCCTTGATTTGCCATAGTCATAAAGGCTTTTGCGTTAGTGATCAAGGCCTCAAGTTTTGCTTTATGTCTAATTAGAGCGCTGTTATTCATCCAAGACGCGAGTTCTTCTGCATCAACGGTTGCCAAAATTTCGGGTGAGTGAATATGGCAAATGGTTCGATAGGCCTCTCTTTTTTGCAATACCGTTAACCAGCTTAAACCTGCTTGTTGCGTTTCAAGACATAGTGCTTCAAACAATTTCTTTGGATCAGTTGTTCTCACACCCCACTCGTGATCATGATAGTCTTGGTAGATTGGGTCATTAGTTACCCAGGTACATCGCTTTAAAGTTATTTTTTCACTCATCTTTTTTTGTATTTTTTATCTTTAACACTAGGGTGTCCGGGTGCATCACGGTATAATCAGAATAATTTTCGCTAGTAAATATGCAACATAAGAATTGATTATGCAAAAGTACGACCTTAAAACATTTCAAGGCCTGATACTTGCCCTTCAAGATTACTGGGCAAGACAAGGCTGTGTCATTATTCAACCCCTCGATATGGAAGTTGGTGCAGGTACATTTCACCCCATGACTTTCTTGCGTTCCATTGGCCCTGAGCCAATGAGCAGTGCTTATGTGCAGCCGTGCCGTCGACCAACAGACGGACGCTACGGTGAGAACCCTAATCGCCTTCAACACTATTATCAGTTCCAGGTTATGCTGAAACCATCACCAGACAATATTCAAGAACTGTATTTGGACTCGCTGCGTGAACTTGGTCTTGATCTCAATACGCATGACGTGCGCTTTGTAGAGGATAATTGGGAATCTCCAACGCTTGGAGCCTGGGGTTTAGGCTGGGAAGTTTGGCTAAACGGTATGGAAATCACCCAATTCACCTATTTCCAACAAGTCGGCGGGCTTGAGTGTAAGCCGGTCACTGGCGAGATCACTTACGGCTTAGAGCGATTAGCAATGTACATTCAGGAAGTGGATAGTATATACGACCTCGTTTGGACGGATGGTCCTATGGGGAAAGTCACCTACGGCGATGTTTTCCTGCAGAATGAGGTTGAGCAATCCGCGTTCAACTTTGAACACGCAGATGTGCCTTCGTTGTTTGCACAGTTTGATCAGTGTGAGTCTGATAGCGAGAAACTCATTGAAGCAGGCTTACCACTTCCCGCTTATGAACAAGTGATGAAAGCGTCGCATGCGTTTAATCTCCTTGATGCAAGGCACGCCATTTCGGTGACTGAACGTCAACGCTATATTTTACGGGTCAGAGCGTTATCCAAAGCCTGTGCAGAAAGTTATTATGCTGCACGTGAAAACCTCGGTTTCCCACTGTGTAAGAATAAGGAAAACAGCTAATGCAACAGAGCGATTTATTGATTGAGATTGGTACAGAAGAGTTACCACCAACCGCATTAAAAACATTAGCGACTGCATTTTCTGACAACATTGCAGCGGGTTTTCAGGAGGCTTCTCTTAACTTTGATAGCATTCGCTGGTTCGCTACGCCTCGCCGTCTGGCTGTGAGACTTGAAAAGATTCAAACGCAGCAAGATGATATTGTTGTTGAGAAGCGTGGTCCTGCGGTAAAAGCGGCATTTGATGGCGATGGTAATCCAACCAAAGCGGCGTTAGGATGGGCACGAGGCAATGGCATTGATATTAGTCAAGCTGAGCGCCTTGTCACAGATAAAGGCGAGTGGCTTCTTCATAAAGCACTTGTCAAAGGTAAAAACATAGAAGCCTTGGTCGCAGATATTGTTTCACGCGCCTTAGACAAATTACCGATTCCAAAACCCATGCGGTGGGGCTCAGGCGATGTGCAGTTTATCCGCCCCATAAAGACGATTTGTATTCTGCTAGGTGATACTTTAGTTGATGGCCAGGTATACGGGATAAACTCAGCTCGTAAGGTACAAGGACATCGTTTCCACGGTAACGGCTGGACTGAGATTCCGTCGGCAGAACAATATGAAGAAACACTCGAAAAAGAGTTTGTCATTGTTGATTTTAACCAACGTCAGCAAATTATTCTTGAGCAAGTTGATAAAGCATTATCAAACCTTAACGGTGCGTCTGCGGACATTAACGATGAGTTATTGGACGAAGTAACCGCTCTAGTAGAGTGGCCTGTAACGTTAAAAGCGACATTTGATGAGCGCTTTCTTGCCGTTCCTAAAGAAGCACTCATCTACACCATGAAGGGTGACCAAAAATATTTCCCCTTACTCGATAATCAAGGCAACCTACTACCCGAATTTTTATTCGTATCCAATATCGAAAGTAAAGAGCCTCGTTATGTGATTGAAGGTAATGAGAAGGTCATTCGTCCGCGATTGGCAGACGCAGAATTCTTCTTTAATACCGATAAAAAACAATCACTTGAGTCAAGGCTGGAAAGCTTATCTACCGTTTTGTTTCAAAAACAACTTGGTACATTAAAAGACAAATCTGAACGAATTTCGTCCCTTGCTGGCGTAATAGCAGCCAAAATTGGTAGTAATGTTGAGCATGCAAAACGTGCTGGTTTGCTCTCAAAAACAGACCTAATGACAGAGATGGTGATGGAATTCACTGACATCCAAGGCGTTATGGGTATGCACTACGCGCGAATTGATGGCGAAGTAGAAGATGTTGCCGTAGCGCTAGATGAACAATATAAGCCAAGATTCTCTGGTGACAGTCTGCCAACAAATCCTACGAGCTGTGCCGTTGCTCTTGCTGATAAATTGGATACATTAACGGGTATTTTTGGTATCGGACAAATACCGAAAGGTGATCGCGATCCATTTGCACTGAGAAGAGCAGCGATTGGATTATTAAGGATTATTCAACATCATAACCTTGACCTTGACGTTGCTGAATTAGTGAAGGCAAGCCAAGCGTTATTTGGTGACAAACTATCAAACGACACGGTTGATACTGATGTTATAGCGTTTATTAATAGTCGTTATCGGAACCTCTATACGGATCTTGGCGTTGATATCAGTATCATTCAGTCCGTACAGGTCTGTAATCCAACCAAACCTGCAAACTTTGACGCTCGTATAAAAGGGGTTCAAGCGTTTGTTGAATTGTCAGAAGCCAAAGCGCTTGCGGCCGCTAATAAACGTGTTGCCAATATTCTTGCTAAGAATCCGACCGACACCTCATCTGAGATAGAAAGTAGCCTCTTTGAAAGCGACGAAGAGAGCGCACTATACAATGCTTTCAACGCGGTGAAATCGGACTTTGAAACATCCATAGAAAAAGGTGACTACGTTAATGCGCTATCGAAGCTGGCTTCACTTCAAGTGCCAATCGACGCGTTCTTTGATAATGTGATGGTAATGGCTGAAGATGAAAAAGTGCGGAACAACCGCCTTCGTCTGTTGTCACTAATACGTGGTAGCTTCACGGCTACAGCAGATATTTCCGAATTATCAATATAGAGGAAGGGTCATGAAGTATCGAGTGTTGGTTGGCATGTTAATGGCTAGTGCTGTTATGGCTGGTTGTTCTTCAGTGTCTAACTACTCGCAGAAAATACAGGGTATATTCACGAGTAAGCACGTTCCCGACACTCCATTGTACGTTCGAGGCAGTATGTCTTTTTGGGATGCTGCCCCGGAGTACAGACTTCAACGAACTGCCGAAAACGTCTTATCCATAGACCTTAATTTATTTGCAGACGGGGACTCGTACGAGTTTAAAGTCGCGGATAACGATTGGAGCGACGTTTTTAACTGCGGTAGTCAATACACCTCCCAGCTTGTTCAGCCTAATATGAAAACCCCATTATTTTGCAGTACAAGTTCTCACAACTTGTCATTTAAGCCCGAAAAATCAGGGGTTTACAGGATTACTCTTGTCTTCAAAGACCGTGACGATATTGAGCTTTCGATTAGTCAGACTCAATAACCTTTTTTCAGTTATTCACAGTAGATGTGTTTAGTTACTAAAGTGTTCAAATCAAAGTAATTGAACGATCCGCTAATGTTATCATTTTTGCCATTGGGTCTGGCGACCCAATCAGTATGACTATTTGCTGTTCTTAGTACCTTCATTAAACGTTCTGTAGGGCAGCTTTGTGCCAACAGCGGTCCCTCGTAATTTCCTCATTATGAGAACCGACAATTCATAGCTTGTAGTTGGCTTGCCTATATCTCCCCTAAAATGAGAGTGGCGATTAAGCGACTCTCATTTTAATTGAC
>CAXRGH010000201.1:0-2380 GCA_964230195.1 Alteromonadaceae bacterium | reverse complement strand
TTGGTACTAATACAACAACAACCCACTGCGACGAGCTGTTTGGCAGCTTGCAATACGGTCTCAGTGATTTGCGTACGTGACCGAATACCCACAAAATGAACATCTGCAATTTTTTCGATAAGGTCGCTTTCTGATAGTGACGTCTTCAAGTATTCAATATTGGTGTAACCATTTGTTTTAAGTGACTCTACAGCACTATGGTGCACACCTTCTAAAAGCAACACTTTGATTTTCTCTTTTGGCAAAGAGGGACGGTTAGCAGATTGAGTCATGGGGCTTCCTTTGGTTATGGCTTTCTAGACGTCTAGAATATCATTTGTGGTTTATGGATAAAAGTCTGATTACGATTACGTATTGGCATGAGTTATGCGAGTTCCGTCCACTGAACCCACCAACGCAATATCAGCGCCTCTGGCAGCGAAAAGACCGTTTGTCACGACGCCAACAATTTGGTTGAGTTGAGACTCTAGGGCGACAGGATCTGAAATGACAAGGTCATACACATCCAATATGACGTTGCCATTGTCTGTGATAACGCCTTGACGGTACACCGGCGCTGCGCCGAGTTTAACAAGCTCTCTTGCGACGTGAGAACGAGCCGCCGGGATAACTTCTACTGGGAGTGGAAATTGGCCTAACGTGTCCACGCATTTTGTGGCATCAACAATACAAACAAATGTTTTGGCTACGGCAGCAACAATTTTTTCTCGTGTGAGCGCTGCACCGCCACCTTTGATCATGTGCATGTAGGGATTAATTTCGTCTGCACCGTCAACGTAGACGTCGAGGTCATCAACTTCGTTTAAATCAAAAACTTCTATCCCGAGTTGAATCAGGCGTTCAGTAGACGCTTCTGAACTGGACACTGCACCTTTAATCTTGTGTTTAATGTCACCAAGCCCTTCAATGAAATAATTAACGGTTGAGCCGGTACCAACACCAATGATGGCATTGTCTTGGACATATTCCAGTGCTTTTAACGCCGCTTCTTTTTTCATTTCATCTTGTGTCATGGTGTGCCTACCGTCTTGAAGAATTAAATCCAGTGCTGATGACGCGACATTATACACAGAGATGGAACAACTTCCTAAATGAAAGCGGTCTAATCAGTCATAAAAATACGGACAACAGAGGGAGCTAGAAAGCTAAAATCCTATTCATGGGGATGTCCCATGGTTCGCAGGGGATGGATGGAATATGTTGACATTGATGAGCGACTCCCCAAACCGCCAGTTTGTGTTCGGGAGTAACAGCTGCCAAGGTTCGGTCATAGTATCCACCTCCCATGCCTAATCTTTGATTATCATCATCAAAGGCAACCAAGGGAGCTAGGATGACGTCTAATTCATGCAACGGGGTGAGGGCATGGCAGGTGAGCTTTGGTTCTTGAATATTGTACTTATTATTCACCATTTCTGAGTCTGGCCTGTAGTCACAAAACACAATATGTCCTTTGCTAAAGGGGTGTAAGACCGGGACGTTGACCCTGATATTATGACGCCAACAGTAATCAATTAAGGGGGAGAGAGAGAGTTCCCCATCGCTCGCCAGATATACGCCAATAGAACCAATATTGTCATGATTAATCGCTTCAATGACGTGTGATGCTAGAGCCTCTGCCGCCGCTAACTGTTGATTCGATGACAGCGCATTACGTGCTTCGCGGCACTGCTTCCTGATACTAGCTCGAGTTATCGGCACTTGGTTTTGCATGATATTGGTGATTGTAAAAACGATACGTTACTTACTTTACGACAGAATGATGGGAAAGTCTTGCAAAGCTTGTGTGTTGGATGTCAGCCGAGGTGCCGCTGTTTAGTGAGAGCCCTAGAACCGAAAAGTTCAGGGCGGAAATATCATCATCACCGTAGGCTTCTCAGTTCAAGCTGAGCTTGCGCAAAAGCAATGGAATCAACTTCCTAAAAAGTTAGCATCGGCCAGGGACATTTCTAAACTGGCAAACACCTCAGAAGACCCACACAGTATACCCACGAAAACGCTTGTTGTACCAGTGAATATTATCAAAATTCGCGGTTATGTTGCGCAAGTGGTTGCTTTTTCTTCAATAAAATTTAGATGACGCTTCCACAGTAGGCATAGGCTTGTGGTCAGGGGTAGTGATCATTCTTTCAGTGCAAAATGAACTCTATATCTGTGTCCGCTTAACGCTTACCATAAGTGGAAAAGTATGATGCAAGTTGATTACTGAAATCAGCTGATGTTGTAACATCAGAGCACATTAGACTGATGGATGTAGTGACAAACAATTCGAGATGTTCAAAAAAGAAATGAATAGAGTCAATTGTCTGCTCATGGATCCACCAATACGCAATGGCAACAAATGCACTATTCAATAACCGATATGCTATTTCCTTCATTT
>CAXRGH010000200.1:0-3905 GCA_964230195.1 Alteromonadaceae bacterium | reverse complement strand
TTTCTGCGGCCGCAGACAAAATTGATACCACTGACTATGAAGAATTCATAAAGTACTGCAACGAGCATGACGCTTGGATTTGGAAAGATCCCCGCTTATGGATTACCTTGGGTTTCTGGATGCCTTTACTAAAAAAGCACTGCGGTGATAACTTAAAGTTTGTGGTCCTGAGCAGAGAACCCATATCCATGTGGACTTCTCTTTTGTTAAAACGGATTATCATTAACTATGGTTACTTAAAACGCAGTGAAGCCCAATCTAACAAGAGGATTGGCAGCTACATTCGTGGCGCAGGCTTCAATTTTGTTGATATAAATTACAACGATCTAACTCGAACACCTGAATCTGAGATAAATAAACTCAACAGTTATTTGGGCACCGAACTAGCTCTAGGTGATTATCAGAGAATTTATAATGGGCCCATCCCTACCCCTGCTTGGACATTAAAAAATGTCGTAAAAGCATATTTGATTTATTTAAAAAACATCGGACAAGCTCATGGCCGCTAACAACTTATTTATCATTGGTAGCCCGCGTTCGGGCACTACATTTCTTGCCAGCCTTTTAAAACCAACAGCTTACGGCGAGCCCTTTGAAACTCAATTTATTTTGAAGTACTACGACAAACTCGAAAACTACGGTTCACTTGATATAGATGCCAATGTTTCGGCTTTGTTGAAAGACATCGAAAAAGAGCGGGCCATTGCCCAATGGCAAGTACCATTGGTCAGCTCGGACGCTGTTAAATATATGGGGAAAGATCGCAGCTATCAGAAGCTCGTCGATTATATTGGTACGACACTCATGGCCTCTCGCGGAAAACAACTTTGGGGCGATAAGACACCTCATTACATTTTGCAGTTTGAAAAGCTCATTGAGCTCTACCCTGATGCAAAATTCTTATACATTATTAGAGATGGACGCGACGTTGCACTTTCTCTGCTGCAAAAGGATTGGGGACCGAATAACGTCTATGCCTGTGCCCAGCAGTGGATCGACGGTAATTCGATGGAAGTGTTCAGGCAAACTGAAGCATTAAAAGCGAAAGGAAATCTGCATTACATCAATTACGAGACTTTACTGACAAATCCAGAGCAAGAGTGCGCGAAAATTTATCAATTCTTGGATGACGACATCGAAAACTATCGGGATGAAGTTGAGAAACTCATTGCAAAGACAATGTCTGGTAACTTTTCTAAATGGAAAAAGAAGATGTCGGCAACCCAGATTAAAGTTTATGAGAGCATTGCGGGCGATGTGTTAGATGCGCATGGTTACGAATTAATGACCAAAAACGCTTCGATTGGAAGCGTTAAGCGCAAGCTTTATCACTTGCATGATAGGGTTTTGTGGCTCAAACATATGTTTGTTCAAAACGTCATAGACGGTATTTTAATAAAGTTTTTTGGCAAACAGCCATTTAACAAGTAGCTGGTATTACCAGTCTAATTGGTTGTTTTTTATACTGAACATTTCTACCTGTACTTTTTATGAAAAAAGGCAGTAGATCTTTTGCTCAAAGCTGTGTAAAACTCCTACCTAGCTGATAGAGCTTGAAAAGGGCAAACCTAGCGAAAGTTAGGGACGCAAAGTCTACGGTCTAAGGGGGCAACCCTACGATAGCGTGACTACCAAACTCGTCGTTGGTTATCCAACACGACACCTTTAAAGCAGCAGCTGTTTTTTAATTGCTTTAACTACGGGGTGTTATCATGATCCGCAAATTACACTTTTTGGCCGTTGTGGCCGCACTATATCCATCTTCGAACGCTATTGCCTCTACCCTTGTTCCACAATGGTCAGAAGGTGAATGTTCAGACACGATCTCTCAAGGCGCTAACAGAGAATACTATAATTCTGGTGCGAGTTTTAAATGGCAGAACTACCTGGGAGACTGGGCGGACAAAAACGCGCAACCGAATGGTTCGTTACCTTACGATACCGTTACAGTACAAGATCAAGATTCGCAACAGCGCATAACTTTCGATGCAACACAATTGGTACAGGGCTGGCTGAGCACTGAATTTTATAATCAAGGGTTTTATCTGCGCAATGCCTCTAACGGTAAAGTGACTTTTCACAGTCGAGAGTCTAACGATAGCAGCCAACATCCAACGCTGTTGATTGAAACAAATATGGGTAGCTATCAGTTGGAGGCGTTCGCCGATACGACAATCAAGCGTTCTACTTACCGTTGCTCTGGTCATTTGCCAGAATTGTCTGCTATTGATCCAGTACTACTACAATTTGATTTCAGCGCAATTGCTGCCAACGAGACGGTGCTCAGCGCAGACTTGGTCTTACACACCACTGAAAATCAATACGGCAATGCAACACTCGAACTTTATCGTACTTCAATATCGAGAAAGAATTACAGCGGTAATAGTTTGGCAGGGAGTTATCCGAACGACTATAAGCTCAAATTTGATGATAGTGTCTACATGGTTGAGTCGTTTGAATCCAGTGATTGGAAGGAAAATTGGTCACGCATTAGCAACGAAGATAAGTTAGCTATCGTTGAATCAAATGCCGATCAAAAATTCGAGCCAATTGCTGGTAAAGCGTTGCAGGTGGAAGTCCCTGAGGGAGAGTTTTATGGACTTGACCTCAAATATCTATTCAAAGAGGAAACGGGTGCCGACGTTGAGGAAGTTTACTTACGGTACTACGTTCGATTTGGTGATACTTGGAAAGCCAACGATAACGGCAAGTTGCCTGGTATCGCAGGTACTTACACATCAGAATCTTATTTTGGTGGCTGGGGCGGTCGTCGCACCACAGGTGAAAACGGTTGGTCTGCGCGTGGCTTTTTCATGAAGTCGATAGAAGGCAACAATCCACTTTCGGGCCAAGTTCCGGTCGGCAATTACATCTATCATGTTAACCAGAAGTACAGTTATGGTGATACGGTGGTTTGGGACGGGCAACGCCCAGGGATCTTGGAGAGAAATAAATGGTATGCGATTGAGCAGTACGTAAAAATTAATACTCCTGGTAAAAATGATGGCGTGTTGAAAACTTGGATAGACGGTATTCCAGCATACGAAAAAAATGACATTCAATTTCGTGGCGAGAATGCAGAGCATATTAAAATCGACCGTGTGTGGATGAACATTTATCACGGTGGCAAAGCGGCTATCGAGCAAACTTCATATGCGTATATCGATAACGTTGTTATTGCCAAGAATTACATAGGTCCGACCGTATTTGATTCTAACTTACCTTCAGCAGGTGATGAACCGAATCGTGCGCCTACAATCATTGATGCTTATCCTGTTAATGCGGAAGTAGAAGTTGCGTTTCCAAATTATGAGAGCTTTTCAATCAATGTTGAAGACGCTGACGGTGATGCGTTGGAAATCCTTTGGAAAGTCAATGGTGAGGTCGTTGAGCAAGATGTTTATGTGCTTGATTTCCAACGTACTTTGTTCAATCGTGAAGAAACTCACATAGAGGTAACAGTATCTGACGGTAAAGGCGGGCAGGTCAGCCAGCAGTGGTTTGTACAAAAAGAGAATACACCGAGTGTAAACCTGAGCGTGAGTAAAGATACTACGTTAAAAGGCTCAACTTATACTGCGTCGGGTAACCACCAAGTTCTGACCTTGAAGAGTGACACAACAACTATGTTGAGTTTTGACAATAGCGTGCTTGCCGAGCAAGGCGTGGTCAAGGCCGCTTACTTAGTGCTAGCCAACAACGCTCAATATGGTGACTTAGAGTTGGAAATATACAAGGGGCGCGCGGGATGGACTGAGGGTGTACATCAAACGTCTGGAGCGACTCGAGACTACATGGACTATGAAAGTGGTTCTAAGTGGAATAATTACTTGGGTGATTGGATTGACTTCAACGGAACAGAAAATGGCGCTTCACCATTTGCTAAAGTCTATATCGATGATATC
>CAXRGH010000199.1:0-13330 GCA_964230195.1 Alteromonadaceae bacterium | reverse complement strand
TGCTGCTTCAACCACTGGTGCTGCTTCAACCACTGGTGCTGCTTCAACCACTGGTGCTGCTTCAACCACTGGTGCTGCTTCAACCACTGGTGCTTTCTCAGCCACTGGTGCTGCTTCAACCACTGGTGCTGTTTGTTTGTCAGGCTGTCCTACTACCGGAGTATCGACTAACTGAGTTGCTTCTGTTGCTTGATTTGTTCTCACGCTCTTACGCTTGTCACGACGCTTACGACGCTCTACGGTTCGCTCTTGTCCTGAATTATCACGGTTATTGTCGCTTGACTGTTGTGACTTCGGTTTGCGTCTATCGTTCTTGCGACGACCTTCCGTTTGTGTGTCTGCTTCCGTGTTATTGGCCTTTCTGCGGTTTTGCTGACGCTTCTCCGTCTCATCAGTCTGGTTATCAGACTTTCGCTTGTTTGGACGGCGTTTGTCGTTACGGCGCTTCTGTTGGCTAGTTCTTTGTCGTGTATTCTTGCTGGCTGGCTTCTTACGCTTTTCTTCAGTCTTAAATAATGACACAAACCATTCAACCGCTTTTTCAACTAACGACTTTTGCTTCGCTTTTTTCGGTGCTTGGCGTGTCTCTCTTGTTTCTGCTGGTTTGCGCTTTGATTTATCAGGCGCAGCAAATCCTTGTAATGCAGGTTCTTCTCGTTTGATTTGTTCAGGCGCGGTAGTTTTTACTAGCTCAACCTGTTGGTGCTCTTCAACTAAGTTATAGCTTCGCTCGCCGGTTGTATCGTCTTGACGGATCCGCAACACTTCAAAATGCGGTGTGTCAAGATTTGGATTTGGAACAACCACCAATTCAACATTGTGGCGTTTTTCAATACTGCGAATTGAGCGGCGTTTCTCGTTGAGGAGGTAGGTTGCTACATCAATCGGTAGTTGTGCTTGAATTTGTCCTGTTCTATCTTTGATACTCTCTTCTTCCATCAAGCGAAGAACAGAAAGTGCTAGAGACTCTGTACCGCGAATGGTGCCGTGACCACTACAACGCGGGCAAACCCTGTGAGCAGAGTCCCCGAGTGACGGACGTAAACGTTGACGTGACATTTCCATTAGGCCAAATCGAGAAATGCGTCCAATTTGTACACGTGCTCTATCATGACGGACAGCTTCTTTTAGTCGATTTTCAACTTCACGTTGGTTGCGAATCGGCGTCATATCAATGAAATCAATAACGACCAAGCCACCCAAGTCACGAAGTCTTAGTTGACGTGCAATCTCATCTGCGGCTTCAAGGTTGGTGTTAAGTGCTGTTTCCTCAATATCGCCGCCTTTTGTTGCGCGCGCTGAGTTGATGTCAATAGAAGTTAAAGCTTCGGTTGGATCAATCACAATTGAACCACCTGATGGTAATCGCACTTCACGTTGGAAAGCGGATTCGATTTGGCTTTCAATTTGGTAATGTGAGAATAAGGGGACGTCGCCACGATACAGTTTTACGCGATTCGCGAAATCTGGGCGAACGAGTTCGATATGCTCTTTAGCTCTTTCATAGATACTCGTTTTATCTATCAGTATCTCACCAATATCACGACGCAAGTAGTCACGGATAGCACGAACAATCACGTTGCTTTCTTGGTGAATCAGGAATGGAGCAGGGCGATTAGACGCTGTTTCCTCAATACGCTGCCAATGAGTTGTAAGGATGTCGAGATCCTCGGCCAGCTCTTCGTACGCTTTACCGACACCAGCAGTCCGAACAATCAGCCCCATACCTTTTGGAAGACTTAACTTGCTTAACGACTGTTTCAAATCAGTGCGCTCATCACCTTCAATGCGACGTGAAATACCGCCAGCACGAGGGTTGTTAGGCATTAGCACTAAGTAACTTCCAGCTAGGCTAATAAAAGTTGTTAGAGCAGCGCCTTTTTGACCACGTTCTTCTTTATCTATTTGTACAATAACTTCCTGGCCTTCCTTGATAGCGTCTTTGATATTCGGACGTCCATCAAACTTGTAGCCGTCAGGAAAGTAGGTTTTTGCAATCTCTTTTAATGGAAGGAAGCCATGGCGTTCTTGACCATAGTCAACAAATGCGGCTTCAAGGCTAGGCTCTACTCGGGTAATTTTACCTTTATAGATGTTTGCTTTTTTCTGCTCGTGTCCTGGACTTTCAATATCCAGATCATAGAGGTTTTGCCCATCAACAAGGGCAACGCGCATCTCTTCAGATTGAGTGGCGTTAATTAACATTCTTTTCATTGTATAAGGCTCGATCATAGGATCGGGCACTCAAACGTGACGTATTCATTGCCAACGTACAGTAATATCTACACAGTCTCACGACTGTATACTAACAAGTTATGCATGTTTTAAAGCTCATAAACTGCTATCTATAAGCAATTTACGATGAATTCTTTCGATACGTCATCACATAAGTGACCAATCGATGTCTAATAATAAATTTCTTCTGTTATTCACGTTTAACTTGGTCTCTACACCGTATCCGGCATTTTTCTCAACGCGAGGGTGGAGTCCGTTTTGCATTGATTTTCATGCAACCTCGAGAGGTCTACTCGCCAATCCAGTCATTTTCTAACGTGTTTTTACGTGCGTTACTTGGTAATACTAAATACACTACGCACCTCATTAGTTTGACATTAAATCCTGCTGTTTGGCAAGTAATTAAAAAAAATCAATATTTAAACCTGTTTTAATTTACAATAGCGCCATGAAAAAAGAAGAGACACAAACAACTAAAGTTCGGTTTGTAGAGATCGATGGTGAGTACCAAGGTCAGCGAATCGACAACTATTTAAGAACGAAACTCAAAGGCGTACCCAAGAGTTTGATTTATCGTATCTTGCGGAAGGGGGAGGTTCGCGTTAATAAAAAGCGAGTCAAACCCGAATATAAATTAAATACTAACGATATTATTCGTATTCCGCCGGTTAAGGTTAGCGAGAGTGATAATGTTGTTCCGTCGAATAAACTCGACAGTGTTCAACGAATTGAACATGCCATTTTATATGAAGATGATGCTTTAATTGTGATAAACAAACCTTCAGGTTTGGCCGTTCATGGCGGCAGTGGCTTAAGTTTCGGCTTGATTGAAGGGTTGAGGGCGTTACGTCCAACAGCCAAATTTCTTGAGCTTGTGCATCGGTTGGACCGTGATACGTCAGGCTGTATCTTGGTGGCCAAAAAACGCTCGGCGTTGAAACACTTGCATGAGCAATTACGCGATAAAACCGTTGATAAACGTTATCACACCTTGGTTAGCGGCGATTGGCCTGAAAACCGTTTTAAAGTCAAAGCGCCATTATTGAAGAACACCTTACAATCTGGTGAACGGATTGTTGTTGTTAATCCTGAGGGTAAGCCCTCTGAAACGAGGTATCGTATTTTGGCACGTTACGAGGGCGCTACGTTAGTTGAGGCATTTCCAGTAACAGGGCGCACTCACCAGATAAGAGTTCATTGTCTTCATGCTGGTCACCCAATCGGTGGTGATGATAAGTACGGTGACAAAGCATTTGACCAACAGTTACTTGAGTACGGTATGAATCGTTTATTCCTGCATGCGTATTCATTGGCCTTCGAACATCCGGTCAGCGGAAAAACAATGGCGTTCAAAGCGCCGTTAGAAGCGCGTTTGGAACATTGTTTAAAAAGGTTACCCATTCGTGAAGTATAATTTGGTGATATGGGATTGGGATGGCACGTTAATGGATTCGGTCCCACGCATTGTTTATGCGATGCAGACTGCTGCTGCCGATACGGGACTCGCGATCCCCTCGGAATCAGACATCCGAAACATCATAGGTCTGAGCATGGCCGAAGCCTTTTTGCAATTGTTTGGAGCTGATAATACAGAGTACCTTTCGCGACTGAGCTCTTCTTATTCAGCTTATTATTTGTCACCCTCTTCACCTACAGCTCATATGTTCCCTGATTATCTTGAAGTATTACAGTTGCTTTATGACGAAGGCGTCAAACTAGCAGTAGCAACTGGAAAAACTCGCAAGGGATTAGATCGTGTGTTGACCGAATCAGGTGTCAGTCATCTTTTCAGTTACACTCGCTGTGCTTGCGAGGCGGAATCTAAACCATCTCCTGATATGCTCAATCAAATCATAGATGAGCTTGAGGTAGAAAAGCACGAGTGTGTCATGATAGGCGACTCAATGCATGACCTTGCTATGGCTAACAACGCAGGTATCGACAGTATCGGTATTACTCACGGTGCGCACGATCGAGAACAACTGAGGAGCCAAACGCCAATTGCCATTGTAGATTCATTAGAAGCCCTCTGTGATTTATTTCGATATCGGTTCAACGTGCCATTGTGAAAACATTTCGTACTCAGCGCCTTTACTTGTCTGAATTGACCTTGAATGATGCCTGCTTCGTTATTGAGCTATTAAACGAACCCTCTTTCATTACTCAGATTGGTGATAAAGCAGTACGCACCCATGACGACGCGATTCATTATCTTCAAACAGGACCTATGAGACAGTATAGGGAATGGGGTTTTGGTTTATACAAAGTGTCACTCAAGAGCAGTAAGGAACCTATTGGCATGTGCGGGTTACTTAAACGGGATTCTTTACCGTTTCCCGATTTGGGTTTTGCGTTCAAAGACAAATTTCAAGGCAAAGGCTATGGTTACGAATCTTCCATCGCTGTTCTCGAGCAAATGAAAACCTCACCGTTATTTCCTACCGTGTTGGCAATGACCGCACAGGCTAATGAATCTTCCAAGGGATTGTTACGGAAGCTTGGATTTGAACAAACAACAATAACATCACCGCTTCACCCTGACTGTCTTTTCTTCGAGTTAGTCTTAAGTCAGCAAACGACATTCATTGATGGAAATTAATTCCTTTCATTACATGCAAGTTTCTCATGGGAAGCTCCATGTTCCTTAGTGATCTTTTAAGTGTGAAGGTGGGACTCCACATCTATATTCCTTGCGATTCCTAGCGCAAGATAAATCATACCTTTAATGGCGTATTCGAAAAATAGAGTTGTCATAATCGCAAATGCCTTGATTAAGTTCTAACGAAAACCCTTATACCTTGGGAGTTAACCTTTTGGCATGGTTTTTGGTTTGTCATATAGAGAGAAACAAAAGGCACGTTACGTTCATGGATATCAAACGCATTAAAAGAAAAACACATAATAAAACAATTCTTACCTTTGTTGGATTGACCGTTGTCGTTGCAATAGCAGTCCTGTTCCTCAAACAGCCTGTTTCGGCAAAGGTAAAGTTAGCGGATGTCTGGTCAAGTCATGTACAGCGTGGCGATCTAATCCACTTTGTTGAAGGTTTCGGGATTTTGCAATCAAGTCATCAACGACTGATTACTGCTCAAGAACAGGCCGTTGTTGAGGAAATTCTTCTCAAACCCGGCGCTGATGTTTCGGCGGATGACATTATCTTACGCCTCTCTAATCCCACTTTGCAGCAAAGTTTGGTGAGTCAACGGTTCGAGGTTGAGCGTCAACGAGCGAATCTTCGTCAAATCAAGCTTTATCAACAGCGTGAATTGCTGGCTCTTCAAGGGGAACTTGCAAGTTTAAACGCTCAACTTAAATCCTCGGAGCTTGAACTGTCAGCAAAAATTAAATTATTAGGGCAGGGAGTTGTTTCGCAGCTTGAATTAGAGCGAGCTAAATTAGATGCGCAGCAGTTTCAAGAGCGATTTGCCATTGAGCAGCGTCGACTTGAACAATTGGTGCTGGTTCATTCTGAGGCTCAAAATATCCAAAACGAATTAATTCTCCAAAATGAGGGAGAGTTACAGATCCTTGAACGCCGAGTCGAGCAATTGGCTGTTCGTGCGGGCAGTCATGGAGTATTAAAACGTTTACCCGTGACCTTGGGGCAAACTGTTCAACCTGGAAACGAATTAGCGTTAGTAGGGAGCGTTAATGAATTAGTGGCTCTGGTGGATATTTCGCAAGTGCATATCGGTAAAGTCGCTATCGGGCAGCAAACAGTCATTAGAGTTCGCGAACATTCACTAAAAGGTGAGGTTAAACGAATTGAACCTGGGGTGAATAATGGCACAACACAGGTTGAAATTTATTTATCGGAAAAATTACCGTCCTCGGTAAGACCGGAGATGAATGTAGAGGCGGAAATTACCATTGGTACACTCCAAAATACGCTATTTGTTGACACGCCTATTCGAGTCACCGCAAATTCTCAACAACGATTATTTGTAATGAATCGCGGTGACAATACGGCGACGTTAACGGATATTCAGTTTGGAGAAAAGTCTGGCAAGTATATTCAAATTTTAGGCGGAGTCACTGCATCAGATGAAATCATTTTGTCTGACACTTCACAGTGGTTGCACCATCAGTATATTATGTTGACACAGTAAGGAATCTAACATGTCAATTCAAACTCAAAACACAAAGCCAGTCGTGCAAATGACTGATATAAAGCGAGTATTTCTAACCGAAGAAATCGAAACTCATGCATTGAGGGGGATTAACTTAACCATCAATCAAGGTGACTATATTGCTATTTCTGGCCCGTCAGGTTGTGGTAAATCAAGTCTATTATCAATTTTAGGGTTGCTGGATAGTCCCACTGAGGGGAAATATATGATTGACGGTGTTGATGTCAGCCACATGACAACGAATCAAAAGGCCTCAATCCGAAACCAGAAAATTGGATTTATTTTCCAAGCGTTTAACTTAATTGATCAATTAAGTGTCTTTGACAATGTTGCACTTCCATTGAGCTACCGAGACACTGCCATGAGTTCGGAAGAGATAAGACAACGTGTGATAGAAGCATTAGCACTGGTAAATATGACTCATCGTCAGAGCCATAAACCTAATCAGTTGTCAGGGGGACAGCAACAACGTATCGCGAGTGCTCGAGCACTCGTGGTTAAGCCATCGATTTTATTGGTAGATGAACCTACGGGTAACCTCGACTCTAAAAATGGTGACGCGGTAATGGATATGCTTGATGATCTTAATCGCAGAGGAACAACCATTTGCATGGTCACCCATGACCCGCGCTACGCGAATATGGCGCGTCGTCAATTGCACCTGTTGGATGGTAAAATTCTTGATACTCCAACTATTTTGGAGGCTGTATGAAACGGTTCTTCACTGAAGTAGTTCAAAGTTCACAACTACTGTTGTCTAAACTTCAGTTCAGCGTTACCGTCATTTTGACACTTGGCTTAACAATGGGAATGTTAATTGCCACCTTTAACTTAAACTACCTGCTTCTAGCCAAGCCGTTGCCATATCCAGAGTCTGACAGACTCGTTAATTTATGGGTTGAAGTTGAACACAAGCCATCGGGTAGGCTACACGAATACAATACACCAGTCGCCCTGAATGATTTGTACAAAAAACAGCAGTCACTGTCATCACAAGCTTTAATGTATCAGGGGCAAGGTATGTTAACTGACCATGCCAAACAGCCCAATCTACCCATTGCATACGTTACTCATGAATATTTTACGCTCTTGGGGGCGAAATACATTCACGGTGCTGGTTTCACTAGCAAACATGAATTAACAAGTAAAATCCCAGAAGTCGTTATTAACTTTGACGCTTGGGTTAATTGGTTCAATAAAGCTGAGGATATTGTCGGTCAGACGTTACAAATTGGCGATGTTCAGTTCAAGATCATCGGTGTGTTACAGCAGAATTTCGTTGAGTATCGACCTATTCCTGTGTTGGATAGTCCTCAGCTATGGTTGCCATGGGGCTATTCGCCATTACCATCAGAAAATTGGAATAATTCCTTTAGCACACTGGCGTCCATTGCAAAGCTACCGGACAGTCAAAGTGCGCTGAAAGTCGAGAGTCAATTAACAACCATTTTAGAAAATCAGTTTCAGTCGTTTATCGCCACCGACCGATATTTTAACGAGTCATCCGTAAGCATAAAAACACAGCCACTTCACGACGCGGTAATTGGTGACAAGCGAACAATTGGATACCTGTTGTTTTTTGGAGCAGCAGCATTGTTATTGATTGCCTGCGGTAATATTGTGAATCTGTTTTTATCACGTGCGATAGAAAAGAGTAGAACCTTGGCCATTCAAGCTGCCCTCGGCGCAAAGCCTAAACACATTTTTTCCAGTCTATTTGCTGAAAGTATACTACTCACTGTTATCGCTATGGGACTTGGCCTAATAATATGTGCTTGGTGCTTCGTGTTACTTCGAAACCTAGCTGCCACTCAGTTACCTCGGTTAACTGAACTTAGTATCGACAACATCACAATAGCCTTTGCGCTGAGTTTATCCTTATTACTGGCTTTAATTTTCAGTTTACTTTCCTTCAAGATATTGAATTACAGCCAATTAAAAGAGCAACTACAGAGTAGTGGTAAAGGTTCAGGTCTACAAATTAGCCCACGTAGCCGAAACATTCTAGTGGTAGTGCAAGTAACGTTAACGAGTTTAATGTTGATTGGAACCTCCATGGTGATGAAACAATCTCTCGACACCATCGCACATCCATTAGGGTTCTCTCGTGATGGAGTCATGACCTTTGAGTTGGAACTTGGCAACAAGTATCCAGAAAGTGAAGAGCAAGCGGCATTGTTAACGGCGTTAGCAGAAGAGATAAAAATGCTTCCCGAAGTGGAAGATGTGTCGCGTGCAATTATCCCACCCATACGTGTGGGTAGTTTTGCAATGTCGATGCTTGACGAGAATGGAAATGATATAGGCGCATTTCAAATTAATCGGGTTGATGCGAACTATTTTGATGTCATTAGTTTACCTTTACTCTACGGAAGAACTTTTGAGGAATCTTTCGGTAAAAGCGCAGATCAACCTAGTGGCGAAATACTGCTTAGCGAGAGCGCAGCGAAGGCGATATTTGGTGATGTCAACGTTGTAGGAAGAAGCATAAAAACAGCTGGTAACGTTCCATTGAAAATTGTTGGTGTAGTAGGGGATATCTTCAATCCGTTTCGCTCTAATGAAAGCAACGGAGTTAAAGTCTACTTACCCTATGCCACGTGGAAAGTGCGTTTAATCTTGAAGCAAACCCCACATACAAGCCTCACAAAAAATCAGTTAAGTGCGGTGGTTGATAGGGTTGCTCCTGGTGTCTATGTCAAAGACTTCACTTCTCTCGAGGACATATACCAGTCATTATTATTTAAACATAGACTCGTCGCTTGGTTTGTATTCGGGCTAAGTTTATTAGCCTTAATGCTAGCTGGAGCAGGGATCTACGGGGTTTTGAATTACTCAACCCAAATGCGCCGCTATGAGCTTGGTGTGCGTTTGTCTTTAGGAGCGAAAACCCACACCATCATAGCCATGGTTTTAAGAGATAATTTAAAGCCCATCAGCATTGGAATTGTGAGCAGTGTGTTACTCTTTCTCTTGATTTATGGCATCGGACGTCACACACTAGACAGCATTGTTGAACCGGAGATGTTATCCATTACACTTTCAACGGTTGTCATGGTTATCGTTGCATTACTGGCGAGTTATATCCCTATCAGGAATATTGTGCTTAATGATCCAATCCAAGCACTGAGATATGAATAGATGAAACGAATACTCATAATTGATGATGACCGAGATGTGCGTATATCAGCGCACTTCTTACTTTCCCGCAATGGCTATCAGCTAGATGAAATTGATCATCCATCGGTTGCAATGGAAGCGATTCGTCGAGTGTCACCTGACCTAATCCTTCTTGATATGAATTTCAATCAAGATACCACCTCAGGTCAAGAAGGACTCGAATTTCTTAAGGCGCTTTCCGAGCAAGAAATGTCCATTCCCGTGGTGATTATGACAGCATGGCCGACGGTCGGAATTGCTGTAGAGGCCATGAAGTTGGGGGCGAAAGATTTTATTGAGAAGCCTTGGGACAACAATCGACTTTTGCAAGTTGTGGCACAGCAACTCGAGATAGGAGATCTTGCACACAAAAACCAAAAACTCAATCAGCTCAATAAGGATTTGCAGACATCTAACGAACTCATTTGGCGCTCGCAGGCTATGGCTGAATTGTTTGACCAGATTGATAGCGTCGCAAATACAGACGCAACGATTTTGCTCACCGGTGAAAATGGAACAGGGAAGAGCAGCATAGCGCAATATATTCACAACCAGTCTCCAAGACAAAATGAAAATTTTGTTTCGGTCAATATGGGTGCTATTCCAGAGAATTTGTTTGAGAGCGAACTGTTCGGTCATACCAAGGGAGCATTTACGGACGCCAAAGAAAACCGCATCGGGCGCTTCGAACTTGCAGAAGCTGGAACACTATTTTTGGATGAAATTGGTGCTATTCCATTATCACAACAAGCAAAGCTCTTGCGGGTGCTTGAGACTCGTGAGTATGAGAAGGTCGGTTCAAGCAAAACACAACATGCAGACGTTCGACTGATCAGCGCGAGCAATTGTGATTTCGGCCAACAAATCGCGGACAATCAGTTTCGTCAGGATCTGTACTATCGCCTAAATACTGTTGAAATCCGTGTATTGAGCTTGCATGAACGCAAGGAGGATATTGTTCCACTCGCCGAGCATTTTATTCAGCGCCACGGGAGTAAATATGGTAAAACCGGGCTAAGGTTAGAGCCGCAAGCCATTGATCATTTATTAGGTTACCAGTGGCCGGGCAATATAAGAGAGTTAAGCCATGTAATCGAGAGGGCTGTGCTTTTTTGTAAGTCGCAAGTGATTACCTCTCAAAACCTGTCTGTGCAAGCCCCGACAACCAACGGGGAACTGCCGATGATGACACTAGAGCAAGCTGAAATGAACCTGATTAAACAGGCGCTAATACATGCAAATGGTCAGACGGCTGATGCTGCAGAAACATTAGAAATTAGCTTAAGTGCAATGTACCGAAGAATGGAAAAATATGGTATCAAAGCAAAACAATAGCCTCGAAACCTTGTTAAAACTGCAGCTAGCCTCTGTAGGCATTGTTTTAGCAATACTAATACTGGCATTATTGTTTGCTTATGATATGTCAGTGTTGATCATAGTTAGCGTCTTCGCTTTGCTGCTTCCGATCTATTGTATTTTGGCTACTAAGTTTTACCAGCGACTAGTCTCACCATTCTATCGAATGACCAATATGGTTGAGGCCATCAGATTAGAAGATTATAGTTTGCAAGCTAAGAGTGGGTTTTCAAGCGGAATTATCCATCAATTATTTCAAGAGAGCGGTCGATTGCGGGACGAGCTCCAAAATCGTAAAAGTCGATACGACGAGAATATGTTTCTTATCTATCGGCTGATTGAACAACTCAACACACCGATTGTTGTGTTCAATGAAAAGTTTCAACTGAGTCATGCAAATGCATCATTCAGTGAATTTTTTGGTCAACCGTGGGAGTCGGTTAAAGGGCAGAATTGTATCAGTCTTGGTTTTCGTCACACGAACAATAATCAATGGCAATTTAGTGACCAAGAAAATCAAGCCCAATGGCAATTACGTCATAGTCAGTTTAAAGACCATGACCAACGTTATCACTTAGTTATCATGACCGATATCGCAAAAGTGCTTCGTCATACGCAGGAGGTTTCATGGCAACAAATTATCAGGGTATTAAGTCATGAAATCCGTAATTCGCTCACGCCCATTGGGTCACTCACACAGACACTGGTCGAAGAAATTGAACTGGGACGCGAATCATTATCAGCCCCGGCATTACATGCATTGCGAACCGTAGCCGAACGAAGTACTGTGTTACAGGATTTTGTTAAGCAATATAGACATCTTGGACAAACCTTGGCACTGAATAAATCGGTGATATCAGTGGAAACGCTATTACATAACATACCCCCGCTTTTTCCCGACGCAACGATTATTATTGAGCCGTTCGCACCTGGCCTGCAGGTTTATGCTGACAATACTTTGTTACAACAAGTGATCATTAACCTTGTTAAAAATGCAATTGAAGCCTCAAGTTCGGGGTCCATTGTGCACTTAAGCTTTCAACAAGAACAACGAAGAAGCATTATCCAGATAGTGGATAACGGCACTGGAATTGTTAATCCAGACAACTTGTTCGTACCATTTTACAGCACAAAATCAGACGGTCAGGGTATTGGCCTTGCGTTTAGTCGAAATATCATCGAGCAACACGGCGGTGCCCTGACGTTGAAAAATAGAAGAGATCAAAAAGGCGCTAAAGCTGTTATTGAACTATTCAATACGCCAGCATTTAATTGAGTACCACAGCGTCTAGGGTTTATTTGATCGACGACAGAATAGGGTATTTGTGCTGTCTAAGCAGTTCACACAAGGTGATGAGTGGAAGGCCAATGAGAGCCGTTGGATCGTTACCTGAGACAGCCTCAAAAAGTACATTACCCAATCCTTCACTCTTAAAACTACCAGCACAATCCAATGGCTGTTCAATATCAATGTATTGCACAATATCTTGCTGAGTGAGTTGTCGAAATTTAACCCGTGTTTGGCATATCCGAGATAGGGTGTGACCGTTATCGGAATTGACTACAGCCACACCAGTGTGAAACGTGACTGTCTGCCCAGAAAAAAGTGTCAATTGCTTGATCGCTTTTTCTTTCGTGTGGGGCTTACCTATAATTTGTTGTTGGAAGCAAGCCACTTGATCGCTACCAATAATCAATGAAGGAGCAACAGTTGACATGAGACTTTTTGCTTTGCCAATAGCCAATCGCTCAACCAGTTGCTCAGGTTGTTCATTGGCACGAGGAGTCTCGTCACAATCAGGCGATAAGGCCTTAAATTGCAGTCCCATTTGCGACAAAAGTTGTTTTCGGTAGACGGATGTTGAAGCAAGAATAAGCTGCATTATTTGACGAGATCCCAATATCTGTGAATTTATTGAAGTTTAACGGATTTATGCTCGTGATTGAATTGACTAATCCGTCTTCTCCAGCTATTATGCGCCCGCTATGCAAAAAGTAAAGTTACCAAAACGGCTAGATCCATACAAATGTGCAGTTCAACGCTCAGAGTATCAGGGGGTCTTTATGACATCCGATATGACGAGGTTTGTGGATTCCGTTGCGGAATGTGATGAGCGTGTGGACGTTAATGTTGCGTTTAAAAAAGACGAGCAGGGTCTTACGTACTTTAGTGGTTCTATATCAACATCAGCTTCACTTGTTTGCGAACGTTGTGGTGGACAAATGGCTCAGCCGCTACAAATCGATTTTTGCTTTACTCCAATTAAGAGTGAATCAGAGATAGAAGAGCTACCGGAGATTTATGATCCGTTAGAGGTCGATGACCATGGAGAGATCGACATTCTACAAATTGTGGAAGATGAGCTGATTTTAGCTTTGCCCATTGTAGCCTTTCATGCAGAGGAAGACTGTTCAGTGACGCAAGAAGAACTCAGTTTTGGTAATGT
>CAXRGH010000198.1:0-24939 GCA_964230195.1 Alteromonadaceae bacterium | reverse complement strand
ATCACGTACACCATTGACATTGGACTCAGACCACATACGTTTCATTGCGTCTTGTTTGTCTAACCACTCAAACGCTAAATGTTCGGTTAACACAATCGGTTGATCTTTGCGCACCTTCATACTGAATAAATGCTCTTTATTGATTGTGACTCCCTCTTCATAGCGATGACGCCAACAAGGACGAATAACATATTGTGATGTTGATTGATGATCATGGAATGCGAGTGCATCTTGGTCAACACAGATACCCGTTTCTTCTTCCACTTCCCGAATTGCAGTTTGCAGTGGCGTTTCTCCTAGCTCAATCGAGCCAGTAACTGATTGCCAAAACGTTGGATCGTCTTGTCGTTGCATCGCCAACACCTGATCCGCGTCGTTATATATTACCACCAACACGGATTCAGGGCGTTTTTTCGGTTTCAATTATTCACTTTCCTCAGCTTTTACTGTGCTTTGAATCGCTAACTCTTCCAGCTGCTGTTGGTTTGCAAAACCCGGAGCAGACGTTAACGGACATGCCGCTGTGTTTGTCTTTGGAAATGCCATTACATCACGAATTGACTCAGCACCGGTCATCAACATGACCAATCTATCTAGGCCAAATGCCAAACCTGCGTGAGGAGGAGCTCCAAATTTCAGGGCATCCAATAGGAAGCCAAATTTAGACTCTGCTTCTTCATCCGAGATCCCCAAAATTCGAAACACTTCTGATTGCATTTGTTGGTCGTGGATACGTACAGAACCACCACCCAGTTCAACACCATTCAGTACCATGTCATAGGCATTTGATAAGGCGTTGACTGGATCAGCTGCAAGTTCATCAGGCGTCATATCGCGTGGAGCGGTGAACGGGTGATGAAGCGCGTGTAGTTGACCGTCAATGGCTTCAAACATTGGGAAGTCAACCACCCACAGCGGCTTCCAGTCACCTGAAAGCAAATCAAAGTCTTCACCCAGCTTGAGTCTAAGCGCACCCATTGCCTCTGCAACGACTGTTTGGTTATCAGCACCAAATAAGATGATGTCACCCGATTTTGCCTGTGTGCGCTCGAGTAACGCTTTGACAACCGCCTCATTCAAGAACTTCAGTATAGGCGATTGAATACCATCTAAACCTGCATCTAAATCATTCACCTTCAACCATGCAAGCCCTTTAGCACCATAGATATTGACGTACTTTCCGTAATCATCAATTTGCTTTCTTGATAAGCTTGCACCGCCAGGTACACAAATCACAGCAACTCGACCGTGTTCGTCGTTTGCCGGGCCTGAGAACACTTTGAAGTCAACGTCCTTCACGAGATCGGCAACATCAATCAGTTCAAGTGGGTTACGAAGGTCAGGCTTATCACTACCAAAACGGCGCATCGCTTCCGCGAAGCTCATTCGAGGGAATTCGCCAAGATCAACATCCAGTAAATCTTTAAATAGACCACTAATCATCTCTTCAGTGATAGACATTACACCTTCGGCATCAAGGAATGTGGTCTCTAAGTCAATCTGAGTGAATTCAGGCTGTCTATCTGCTCGCAAATCTTCGTCTCGGAAACATTTCACAATTTGATAGTAGCGGTCCATTCCCGACATCATCAACAATTGCTTAAACAACTGGGGTGATTGTGGCAATGCAAAGAATTGTCCTTTGTGAGTTCGGCTCGGTACTAGATAATCACGCGCACCTTCTGGCGTCGCTTTTGTCAGAATAGGGGTTTCCACATCAAGGAAACCCTGCGAATCAAGAAAATTTCTGACCGCGATAGTCACTTTAGAGCGGAATTTAAGGCGTTCAGACATCACAGGGCGACGCAGGTCAAGGTAGCGGTAACGTAAGCGTTGTTCCTCTGAGTTTTCTTGATTAAAATCAATTGGTAATGGAGCTGCTTTATTGAGTACCTTCAGAGCTTTACCAAGGATTTCAATTTCCCCAGTGCTCATATCTTTGTTAATCTGGCCTTCAGGGCGGCCTCTCACTAAACCAGTAATTTGTACACAAAATTCATTTCTCAAACTAGTGGCGGTATCAAAGACTTCTGGAAGATCAGGATCATAAACAACCTGAACAATACCCTCGCGATCTCGTAAGTCTAAGAAGATGACTCCGCCCATATCCCGAACACGGTTGACCCAACCGCATAAGGTGACTTCTTGACCGATATAATCAGCGTTAATGTTTCCACAATAGTTTGTGCGCATAGAATTCAATCCTTAGCTCCTCTCGCATGTAAAGAGGTATATATTCAAAAAATAAAGGCCGCATTATAAGTCCAAAAGACTCAGAATGCGACCCTATACGATGGATATAATGCGTTAATTTATTAATGAGAAATAATGTCCAAACGCGCTCCACCATGATGAGTTTCGCCGTAGATTATTATCTACGGCCACTGAACTACCAAGGCAAGATTTGCCCGTTGGAATGCCAGAATGTGCCGCTTGTGTCCAGAGTGAGTTCGTCAATACGTTGAATCAATCGTTCGGCTGCAGTTGATGCACTGATATCCCCCCTTCCACCGACCATATCCGTTTGAACATAACCGGGATGTAAAATGGCGACTGATGCTCGTTGGCTTTTTAAGTCATGAGATAGCGACACTCCTGCTGCATTCAACGCTGCTTTACTCATTCGGTAGCCGTAGCGACCGCCACTAGTATTATCTTCAATCGAGCCCATGCGTGAAGTAATCAATGCGACTTTGGCGTTTACCGTTAATTGCGATTTTAGCGCATCAACCACCAGCAACGGAGCAACCGCATTAATAAAAAATTGAGATTCAATTTGTTGAACATCAATAGCGCCCAACTGCTCATCTCTGAGGATACCTGCATTGTTTATCAAGATATCAATGGACAAGTCTTTGAGCGCCGCCAATGAGGACCGAATTGATAATTCATTTGACGCATCAAAACCAGTGACAATATGAGCTCCAGTAGCTTCCAGGGCTGACGATGATTGCCGACATAGAGCCACCACCGAGTCACCGCGAGTAACAAACTGTTGAACCATGGCTAAACCAATGCCTCGGTTAGCACCTGTTATCACGACCTTATTCATGGCTAATTCCCTTGACGTAACTGAGCGACGAGTTTATCTAAATCTTCGGGCGTATCAATACCGACGGGCGGCGGCATTTCGGCGTTTGCCACGTGGATTTTTTCACCATGCCACAAGACACGCAACTGCTCGAGTGACTCTATCTGCTCTAAAGGCGATATTGCCATTCGAATATATTGTTTAATGAACCCCGCTCGATAGGCATAAATACCAATATGCCGCTGATGAAAATCACCGACACTGTCAATCTTAGTTTGGTTCATAAAGCGACTTCGGTCGTAAGGCAATGGACTGCGACTGAAATACAATGCGTAGCCCGATTGGTCGGTAATAACTTTCACCGCATTGGGGTTGAATACCTCTTCAGCGTCGTCAATTGGCGTACTTAGGGTTGCCATTTGAGCCAATGTATTCTCAGCTAAGTTGTTGGCTACTTGGCGAATATTTTGCGCCGGTATGAAGGGTTCGTCACCTTGCACGTTCACCACGATTTCTTGACTACTAATAGACTCTCTCTGTATTACTTCAGCGAGTCGTTCTGTTCCTGATTCGTGTTCTACGCCGGTCATACAGTATTGACCGCCGAATCCTTCCACCGCATCAACAATTCTACCGTCATCAGTCGCCACAATAACACGGCTAGCACCAGCTTCCTGAGCACGCTCGTAGACATGTTGAATCATCGGTTTACCTTCGATCTCTACCAAAGGTTTACCAGGAAAACGAGTTGAACCAAAACGTGCAGGAATAATTACCGTAAACTGTGTCATTTGGCTAACCCTAAATCGTCTATTGCTTCGGAGGAAACGTGTGTTGCTTCATTTTCTAATAACACCGGAATATCATCATTGATAGGGTATAGTAAACGATCAAAGGTACATACCAGTTGATTGCTTTCATCATGATACTTCAATTTACCTTTGCAGACTGGGCAAGCCAATACATCTAAAAGTTTTTTGTTAAACGCCATTTCTGTTCTCCATGGATAGCGATTAAAGCTGCTTCAATTTTGTAATTAAAGAGGTTAAAAATTGTTCTGGAAGTTGAGCGGTTACGGGCAAATACCACCAGTCATCTGATGCAAACTCACAACATTTTATCGCATCTTTTTCGGTCATTACCACGGTATGCTCAGGAATATCAGATGGATCAAACTGATGGTGATCGGGAAAAGCCAGCTGTGACGTTACCGATATCCCCTGCCTTTTTAACGTATCGAAAAAACGTTGCGGATTACCAATCCCTGCAACAGCGCTTATTGATGCTGCTTGCAATTGATGAGCACCGCTCGTTCGAGAGGGATGTTTAATATTAACGAGTTGACCCGGCACTAACCCCATCAAAATTTCGTTTGGGCCTGCTTGGTCACCATTGACTACAACGAAATCAACACTTGAGAGTCTGCTGGGTCCCTCGCGCAACGGCCCCATGGGCAATAGTTGTTGATTACCTAATCTTCTCGCACCATCCACCACGGCAATTTCAATGTCACGTTGCAACCGATAATGTTGTAAACCATCATCACAAATAATGACATTCACATTGCAAGTATTCACTAGATGGTTAGCACCTCGCACTCTGTCAGGATCAATCACTAATGGACACGAGAGCCGCCGTTTCATCATGGCAGGCTCATCTCCAACCTGCTGCGCGATGGCGTCTTGAGTCACGACGTGAGGGTAAGCAGTTGATTCACCGCCGTAGCCTCGGCTTAGTACTCCGGGATTATAACCCTGCTGTTTCAGGTAATTGGCTAATGCAATCACCAAAGGCGTCTTTCCATTTCCACCAACACTAATATTGCCGACAACAATCACCGGGCAATCAATTTGATAGCTTGCTTTGACCCCGTATTTGTACAAACGTCTTCTGGCATAACTCAGAATTGCAAACATCAGATTAAAGGGTAGTAGCAACCAAAGTAGAGGATTCACTGACGGCTGATACCACGCTTTTTGAAGCCATTCGCTCACGCATCATCTCCAAACTGAAGTCGATGAAGTTGCGCGTAAGCTCCCTGTTTTTCAAGAAGTGTTTTGTGCTGTCCCGACTCAACAATACGGCCGTTTTCAACCACTAAAATGTTATCTGCAGATTCGATCGTTGATAGCCTGTGGGCAATCACAATGCTAGTTTTTTCTTTTTGCAGTTCTTCGAGTGCCTGTTGTATGTATTTTTCAGACTCTGTATCCAAAGCCGAGGTGGCTTCATCGAGTATCAATATCGGCGCGTCTCGCAATATGGCACGGGCAATTGCGATGCGTTGGCGTTGACCACCCGATAAGTTAGCACCACCCTCTCCAATCTCAGTATCAAGACCATCTTTAAATCCTTGAGCAAACTCCATGACATGAGCAGCCTCTGCAGCACGAATAATATCTTCTTTTGATACTTCATCTTTGCATGCGTATGCGATGTTATTGGCGATGGTGTCATTAAATAGAACAACGTGTTGTGATACCAAGGCGAATTGTTTGCGCAAATCAGCCAATGGAATGTCTTCAAGATTAGTTCCATCAATACTCACACAACCTGATTCAATATTGTAAAAACGAGTCAGTAGATTCGATATCGTGGATTTACCACTGCCAGACGGGCCAACCAAGGCGACGGTTTGACCTGCACTCACGTTAAATGAGACTTCATTCAAGGCTCGATTATGGGCCGTGGGGTAAGAGAAGTTCACTTTGTCAAAGGTAATATCGCCTTTAGCGCGGTCAATTTTTTGTGTTCCAAGATCAACTTCTCTCGCTTGATCGAGCACAGTAAATACACTATTACTCGCCGCTAACCCTCGCTGGAATTCACTGTTAACCGTGGTCAATTGCTTCAAGGGCTTCAATAGCGCTAACATTGCCAATACAACAGTAAGGAAAATTCCGGGGCTCAAGGTTTCAAGGAACGTTGGGATACTGGCGATATACAAAGTAACCGCAAGCGCTACCGAGGCAATTACCTGTATTGAAACCACGCTCAATACTTGTGAAGTAACCAGCTTCATATTTTGCTGACGATTATGATTATTAGACTGTTTAAATCGTTCACTTTCTAATTTTTGACCACCGAACATGAGCACAACTTTATGTCCAGATAACATTTGCTCAACACTCGACGTCACTTGGCCCATGGCTTGTTGCAAATTTTTGCTTAACATTCTGAACCGTTTACTGACCACAAACACAATGCCTGCGACCACCGGTGTGATAATAAAAAATATAGAGGATAGCTGCCAAGATTTACTGAACATCACCACCAGCAAGCCAATTACAAACGCCCCTTCTCTCACCAATGTGAGCAATGCTTTGCTAGATGCATTGGCAACCTGCTCGGTATCATAGGTCACTTTTGAAATTAAGCTTCCAGTCGAATGTTCATGGTGATAGGACACAGGAAGCGCCATAAAATGTTCAAACAGTTGCTGCCGCATTTTCATCACCACTTGGCTACCAATCCAAGACAGCGCATAAGTACCAAGAAAGTTTGCGATTCCTCTTACCATCATCAGAGGCACAATTAAATAAGCAACTAATCGTAAAAAGCCAGAATCACCATCGGCTAAGCTTCGGTCAATCAACGGTTCCATCTGAGAAAAAATAAACGCGTCAATACTGCTGTAACCAATCATTCCGAGAATAGCGACGAAGAACATTAGCTTATATGATGCTATGTAGCTAAGTAATCGTTTAAATGTGGTTTGCGCTTGGGTTTTTTCCATAAAAATTGACCGTCAATCATAATACGTTGCATAGTGTAACCGTTAACTGCCCTTAACCCAAGTAACAGTTTAAGAAGTCACGCCTCAGTCGAATTTTTCACGTTGGTTTCAATCAAGATTTAGATACCACACCGGCCACAACGTTGACTTATAGCGCGTTATTCGTAAACCTTGTGACGAGATTTCAAAGCTCAATTGTCCAGAATCGCCGGTGGACAGAGTTTCAGCCCCCCTCGTTTGATACCGTTTTACAACTGATTGATGAGGCAACTTCCAGCGTCCTTCGCTGCGCTGACTAAAAATCACGTAGTCCGCCTCAATGAAATCCACAAACGCCTGACTTGATGATGTTTTACTGCCGTGATGCGGTGCGATTAAAATAGTGTGTACTGATGACGAAGCAAAAAGCGGCTTTAGACCGTTTTCAGTCATGGATTTGACTAACTTATATTCAGCTGAAGCTTCAATGTCGCCAGTGAGAACAATAACGACATCATGCCATCGGATTATCATCACGCACGAATCATTGTTGTTTGCTCGTAACGGATGTTGAATCAATTGTCGCCGAGGAAATCCATCAGGCCAAACCGCTTCAACTTGTGCTGTTTCCCAATCGCGACGAAACCCTTTTTTACACACATTGTGAGGGCTAATGATGGAACCTATACCCAGTTCAGCTTTCAGAACTGGCACCCCGCCGCTGTGGTCATTGTCATCATGACTTGCTACGAGGAAATCTATCATGTCAAGTTTCAAGGCCCTTAGGGTTGGTATAATGACGGCTCCAGCCATTGAGAATCCAGAAGCGTATCGCGCCCCTGTATCGTATATAAAACCACGACCATTGATGGACAAAAGTATTGAAAGTCCGTGTCCTACATCAAAAACATCCATTCTCAGGGATGACGAACGCACTACCTGGAATTTCGTTACACTCGCCACCACTGCGACGAGTATCATGACCATTGACCAACGCAATCGGGATTTATTATTCAGGCGGAGGGGTAAACTCCAAACCACCATCAGCACGAAGCAAATGCACCAAAACAACCCTGGCAACCAATGCGCTTGAGAAACCAGAGGTACGCCTATGTCAAGCTGAGCCGATATCTCGAATACAAAACTGACAAAACGATCCCAGTAATGCAGTATCGCCCTCCCTAAAGAGTCAGACAGTGCTAACGCGACAACACCAATCAAAGCCCAAGGCAGTAATATCAATGTGACCAAGGGTACTGCTAACAAGTTAATGAGTGGAGACCACCAGGTCACAACACCAAACAATTCGGCAGTTAACGGGAGTATCATGACGGAAAGCATCAATTGAAAACGAATGGTCCACAACCAACGACTGCTGTTTCCCAAGGGCCAGCGCCAACAAACAAACCAGACACAACCAACCGCGAATAGACTCATCCACAAACTGACAGTAAAGATTGAAAATGGATACAAAATAATGAAAAAACACAAGAGAGATAGAACGTATTGATACCAGCCGATCTGAGCTCCTTTGTACAGGCAGACAGCTGCTAAACACAGCATTATTGCGGCACGGATAACCGGTGGATTGGCTCCTGTCAATATGACATAAAGCAGTACGGTACCGCAGGTTATTGACATTGCAAGATGACTCACGTTGACATGGGGTTGACGGGTACACAATGCCCCACAAACCAATAAATAACGGAGTAAAAGAAAAATACAACCGCTGATCATGGCAATATGAAGACCGGATATCGCCACCAAATGACCGGTGCCTGTTTTCTGAAGCCATTCCCAATCATCACGCGAAAGCCCATCTCGAAAACCTAAGACCAATGCCAGTAGCCATTGTTGATTATCCATAGACAATGATATCAAGCTATTGAGGACTGCCTGACGCCATGATATATGTGAGGATAAGCAATGATTGTGTCCTTTGGTGCTAACGTAACCAGCCCCATGAACCCCTCGCCCCAGCAACCAACGTTGATAGTCAAAGCTGAACTGATTATACAATTGCCGAGGTTGAGATAACTTGACAGTAAGTGAAACGCGTTGATTCTGCGCCAAGAGCCATTCGGGTTGTCGCCAAGATAGTTTCACTAGCGCACCGTTTAAAGCCTCTGGCGAGTCTATTTTAAGATAAAAAGTGGTTTCCCTGTAAGGCGATTGAAGTGACATTATTTCACCTTCCACTTGCCATTCAGAAGGTTCATTGGTCAACACAGAGGTCAACGACAAATAAGATGACATCACATACGCTAACCAAGAAAAACCAACTGTTGCTCCCAATGATAACAATGGTAAACTAGCCTTGGTTTTGGTTCGGAGACTCAGTATCCATAATGAGAAACTAGTAATAAGGCCGACATAAGCCCAATAGAGTGACGGAATCACTAAAATTAATAGATACGTTGCAATAAAACTGAAAAGGCAATAGTGCATACTGTCTCACAAGACGGAAAATTGTTCTCATTGCCATTGAAAGAGCCTCGAATGCCCAAGAAACTACTCAACAAATATCTACCTGATCCTGCCGCGGTTAAGAAAAACAAGGCACTCAAGATTTTTGGCACGTTGTTGCACGATAGTAACTTGTGGCACCTCAATAGAAAGTCTGCCAGTCTGGGGTTTGGTATAGGATTGTTCTATGCGTTCTGGCCAGTCCCTTTTCAAATGTGGTTGTCGGCGGCAACTGCGATACCCGCTCGAGCAAATCTCCCGTTGTCCGTGGGTACTGTGTGGTTAACCAATCCAATTACCATGCCGCCTATTTTTTACTTTGCCTACATAGTAGGAACTTGGATACTCGGAACACCACAACATGAGTTTGCCTTTGAAGTGAGCTGGACATGGTTGATGAACAGCTTGGAAACTATAGGCCCCGCTTTTATTACAGGATGCTTAGTGTGTGGCCTAGTGTTTGGTCTTGCTGGCTACTTCACACTAAATGCCATTTGGCGATTATCAGTTAAAAAAGCATGGCAAAAGCGCCGTCAGAATCGGGCTTGACTCACTATTTGTTAATACGAGTTTTTGCTGACAAACCACTTAAAATCGCAAGTGTAATCACACTGTTTGGTGGCATTGCCATCATTCTAAATCCGTTATTGTGGGAGGTATTCAATGGTCCCTTACCTGGGTATCAATGGATTTTATTGCCAGGTAACCTTTCACTCGCGTATTGTTGGTATCCGCTATTCACGCGCGAACTCGCATTCCAATGGCTTTGGCCATTACATCTGATTGGACAATTTTTGATTAGCTACTCTGTTGCTTTAATTTTCTGTAAAGCACTAACATTACTTGCCTCTCGGAAGCTTCGTCACAACCCATCACGAATGAAATAGAAGCATGTTAGAGTACAAGAGATATCTGGTCGATCGCAGCCTAATTCTAGCATTAATACAAAAATACGGTATGATAGCCACCGTTGATTTCTTCGCCACAGATACACATTGAGGTTATGTTTTTGAAAAAGACACCCTATATTGGATGCCTATTCACCGCAGTTCTCTTGCTTTCAGGTTGTGTCACTACCGATACCAACCACTCATTGATGTCTCAACAGGAAAATACGGCCGAGTCATCACAAGCATTACCTATGCTCATTGAAGCAACAAAGATTAAAGAATCTATCCCTCTCGATATTGCTCAGCCTGTGAGTGACGATAAATTAAGTTTGTCTGCAGAAGAAAACTTATGGTTTGCAATACGTTCTGGTTTCACTTGGCCTGTTCCAAACAACAAGCGAGTTGCTGCACATCAACGTTGGTTTCTCAAAAATCCAAGCTATATGCAGCGTGTTAATCAGCGCGCCACACCGTATCTTTATTTTATTAAAACAGAACTTGAAAACAACGAGTTGCCATTGGAACTTGCTTTACTGCCGATCGTAGAAAGTGCATTTGAACCTTTTGCCTATTCCCATGGCCGAGCTGCCGGGTTATGGCAATTTGTGCCATCGACGGCGAAATCATTTGGGATGGATATCGATTGGTGGTATGACGGTCGGCGCGACGTATATGCATCAACAAAAGGCGCAATGAAGTTTTTGGCTTATCTCAACAAGCGATTCAATGGCGATTGGTTACATGCACTCGCGGCCTACAACTCAGGTGAAGGACGAGTTAGACAAGCGATTAAGCGCAATAAGTTAGCCGGTAAACCCACCGACTTTTGGCATTTAGACTTACCGAAAGAAACGCGAGATTACGTTCCTAAACTACTTGCGCTTGTTGATCTACTTCAAAATGCTGAAGCTAAGTCCTACGATTGGCCACAGATTGATAATCAACCAGCAGTCACCTCAGTTTACGTAGACGCTCAAATTGACTTGTCTGTGGCTGCTGAATTAGCCGGTATTTCTACTCAGGCCTTGCATCAGTTAAATCCCGGATTCAATCGCTGGGCGACCGATCCTGCAGGTAAATATCCATTATTTATCCCAATCGAGTCTCAAGCTGTGTTTTCGCAGGGTATTGAGATGCTAGAAGCAGATCAGCGAGTTCAGTGGCAAAGACATCAAGTGTCATCAGGGGAAAGTTTAGGTGTATTAGCGACACGCTATCAAACCACCAAACAGGTGATTAAGGATGTGAACTCGCTAACATCAGATACCATCGTCATTGGCCAGCATCTAATGATACCTAAAGCTAAAAAATCACTAGACACTTACACACTGTCACAACAGCAGAGATTGACTAAAACTCAAAATCGACCACGCGGACAAACTAAACTGAGCCATGTTGTCACCTCAGGTGATACTCTGTGGGATCTTAGTCGCCTCTACAAAGTCAATCTAAGTAGTCTTGCTAAGTGGAATGGATTAGCACCAAAAGACCCTATTAAACCAGGTATGAAATTAGTCATTTGGAAAAATCAATCCATCTCAGCGAAAGCGGACAGTATTATTAGAAAACTAACCTACACTGTCCGTTCTGGTGATTCCTTGTCTCGCATCGCAAGCAAATTCAAAGTTAAGATCAGCCAAATTGTTCAATGGAATACGTTAGATGTAAAACGCTACCTAAAACCAGGACAGCAGTTAAAATTGTTTGTTGATGTAACCAGAAGTTAACTGACAATTTTTAACCCAGTTTTATCACGTTAAATTCCATTTCAACGCTTGAGGCTGAGAGCATCTGCACATACACTATGTCCTGAATTAATTAGGATACTGTATCGCATGTCACAATACGTCTATACCATGTCGCGGGTCAGCAAAGTCGTGCCGCCGCAAAAACAAATTTTAAAAGATATTTCACTCTGCTTTTTTCCGGGCGCTAAAATTGGTGTTCTGGGTCTAAACGGTTCGGGTAAATCAACCTTACTTCGCATTATGGCGGGTGTGGATAAAGAATTTGAAGGTGAAGCTCGCCCTCAGCCAGGATTAAAAATTGGATACCTACCTCAAGAACCACAACTGGACGAATCTAAAGACGTTCGTGGCAATATTGAAGAGGCAGTATCGGACGTTAAAAATGCGCTAGTTAGGCTTGATGAAGTGTATGCCGCCTACGCCGATCCTGAGGCTGATTTTGACGCCCTAGCCAAAGAACAAGGTGAACTTGAGGCCATCATTCAAAGTAAAGATGGTCACAATTTAGACAACGCATTAGAGCGTGCCGCTGATGCTTTGCGTTTGCCACCATGGGACGCTGACGTCACTAAACTTTCTGGTGGTGAGCGTCGCCGAGTGGCCTTATGTAAATTACTGCTTGAAAAGCCAGAAATGCTGCTGCTCGACGAACCAACGAACCACCTAGATGCAGAATCTGTTGCTTGGCTAGAACGTTTCTTGCACGATTATGAAGGCACAGTGGTAGCTATTACCCACGATCGCTACTTCCTTGATAACGTAGCAGGCTGGATACTCGAACTAGACCGGGGCCACGGTATTCCGTGGGAAGGAAACTACTCATCTTGGCTTGACCAAAAAGATAAGCGTTTAGAGCAAGAAGAACGCAGTGAAAATGCACGAAAGAAATCAATAAAACAAGAATTAGAGTGGGTGCGCAGCAATCCAAAAGGACGACAAGCCAAAAGTAAAGCTCGAATGGCGCGGTTTGAGGAGTTAAATACCTCTGATTATCAAAAACGAAATGAGACTAATGAGCTATTCATTCCTGTAGGAGAGCGTCTTGGCGACAAAGTTATTGACGTAACAAACCTTAAAAAATCCTACGGCGACAGAGTTTTGATAGACGACCTCAGCTTCTCTATGCCAAAAGGGGCTATCGTCGGGATTATCGGACCAAATGGTGCGGGTAAGTCGACGTTATTCCGCATGCTTTCGGGGCAAGAACAAGCCGACAGTGGAGAGGTTGTTGTTGGTGATACGGTTGAATTGGCTAGCGTAGAGCAATTCAGAGATCACATGAACAATGACAATACCGTATGGAAAGAGATCTCAGACGACTCTGATATTATCCGTATTGGCAACTTTGAATTGAATAGCCGTGCTTATGTCAGCCGCTTTAATTTCAAAGGTAACGACCAACAGAAATTCATCAAAGACCTTTCCGGTGGTGAAAGAAACCGTGTTCACCTAGCAAAACTACTCAAAAGTGGCGGTAACGTGTTGCTGCTGGATGAGCCAACCAATGACTTGGACGTAGAGACTTTACGTGCTCTTGAAAACGCAATTTTGGAGTTCCCAGGCTGTGTTATGGTGATATCGCACGACCGTTGGTTCCTAGACCGTGTGGCAACCCACATTTTAGATTACCGAGATGAAGGTCAGGTTAACTTCTATGAAGGTAACTACACGGACTATTCAGCATGGTTGAAGAACACCTACGGTCAAGACGTGGTTGAGCCTCATCGATTGAAATATAAGAAGATCAGCAAGTAGAGGTTGTGATGGAATTACCTTTGTATGTTATTAATGCATTTACTAAAAATGCATTTTCCGGCAACCCTGCAGCGGTAATTCCGTTATCCTCATTTCTATCTGATGAAATCATGTTGGCGGTTGCAGCGCAGAATAACCTGTCTGAAACTGCGTTCATCGTCGAGCAAAATGGGCGCTATCACATTCGCTGGTTTTCCCCAAAAACTGAAATAGCGTTTTGCGGTCACGCAACATTAGCGTCAGCTTATGTGCTATTCAATCGTGTGAGTGACTTGTCGCAAATTAAGTTTTATGCGAAAGCGGTAGGCGAGTTCACAGTGACAAAGGCGCAAGACGGTAAAATTGAAATGACGTTTCCCCAACGTCACATTGAACCTGTTAATTCAGTTCCAGAAGCATTGCTTGAAGGACTCAAACCGAGACCTCAAGAAGTCTATGTTGATCAACAAGCATATTACGTCTGCTACCCTTCAGAAGACGATGTCCGAAGTGTAACATATGACCATCCCCTAATAGCATCATTAGCACCGTTAGACGTTTGTGTCACCTCTACGGCTGACGATTTCGATTTTGTGAGTCGTTATTTTTGGCCTGCCAACGGTGGTGATGAGGATCCCACGACCGGGTCCGCTCACACAAGTTTAGCGCCGTTTTGGAGTAAAAAATTAGGTAAAGATAAGCTTGAAGCCTTTCAAGCATCCTCAAGGGGCGGAGAAGTATCTTGCTCCCTTCAGGACGCTGAAGTGGTTATATCGGGTTATGCTGCCCCGTACTTAGAAGGTACTATCACTATCTAAGCTTTCGATGCCACAGGCTTAAACGCAAAGATTAAGAAGCCTATACCCAATAAAATGAAAGGGATACTCAAGGTTTGTCCCATAGACAAGGCGGCGTCAGCCATGTGTTCGGCTAAGCCTTGCTTCACACTTTCTATCGTAATACGCGCAGTAAATATTAATATTAAAAACAGCCCAAATAATGCCCCTGCTCGATGTTTCAGACGACTATAAAGTAACGCAAGCACTGCGACGCTGGCCAAATAAGCAGTGGCCTCATATAGCTGTGCCGGATGACGAAGGACATTATCGACATTGGCAAATATCACTCCCCATTCTGCGCCGGTGGGATCGCCCAATATCTCTGAATTAAAGAAGTTACCTGTTCTTACAAAAGCCCCAAACAATGCAGTAGGAATGGCAATCCGGTCTAGTAACCAGACAAACGATAACTGATACTTTTTGCAGCCCATGTACACGCCAATCGCAGCTCCAACGCCGCCGCCATGACTTGCTAAGCCACCCTGCCAAAACTTTAATATCTCTATCGGATTCGACAAATAATAATCTGGCTCGTAAAACAAGCAGTGAGCTAATCGCGCGCCAGCAATAATGCCAATCACTACGTATAAAAACAATTTATCAAGTGCCGCTTCCGGTTTTCCCTCGGCCTGAAAAATCTTTTGCATAATAGTCAGACCAATCCACAATGCGGCGGCAAAACAAGCACCGTACCAGCGAACTGAAATTGGTCCAATACTAAATAAAATAGGTGAAGCGTCCCAATACCACTGCATATGATTTCCTTCTATATCACTTTAAAGAGAGGTTGAAGATGTGTGGTTACCACATCAAATCATCCGGTATTTCAAAGTCAGCATACCAATCATCTTCCTCAGATGATGTTGTGACCTCTGACTTATCGGCAATGTAAACAATGTAACTTTTGTCTCGTTCCGTTATTTTGTCAGCAACCGGTGTCGGCACTAGCTCATATCCATCGCCATCCCTCACCACGGCGAGTTTGGCCATAGTGACCGCTTTGTGAAGCTCCTGGGTAACATACACACGCTTTACCACATTATTGTCGGTGAAATTAAGTAAAACCTCACCTTTTTGTTTTTGCTTATTGGTCTCAATGAGTTGCTTTATTTGTGCTTGTAGCGCTTTCTGTTGAGCAACTTCATTCAACTTCTGATTGCTCTCTTGACTTGCCAGACGCTGCTCTTCTCGCGCTTCGTTTGCTAAGCGTTTGCTCTCATTATCAGCGGCCACTTTGTGCTTTTGTTGTGCTTTTACTTGTTTGTGTTTTTGCTTTTTGATTTGGTTAGCTTTCTTTTTATCCGCTAAACCTGCTTTTAACAATTGGTCTTGTAATGATAATCCCATAATGCACCTGACACTCGAACTCTTTAATGGCGGTTAGCTTAACTGTTTGCGAGGAGATAGAAAAGCAGAAATACAGTTTCTTAAGACAATTGTAAAAACAAAATACCCAGCGTTACGCTGGGTATTTGGTAATGTATTTTAGAAAATCACCTAGGGCATCACTTCTTCTTTCGTTTGTCCTCAACATTCCAATTGCCATCTCGGTACCATGCAGACCAACCTGTTGCTTTGCCATCAGCATTTTCCGACATCACGTATTGCTGTTTTGTCTTACGACTATACCTCACGACGGTGTCAAAACCATCAGGATCGCTAGCCGGTGCATCAGCAAGATAATAGAATTTCGATGAGATCCGATCTTTAAAACGCTTCAACTCTTTCACTAGTGGTGCACGAGTTTCTCGCGCCTTGGGAAAGGTGTGCGCGGCTAAGAAAATACCTGATGCACCATCACGCAAAACATAATACGCATCAGATTTGACACACGGCAATTCTGGTAAATGCACAGGATCTTCTTTCGGCGGTGCTACTTCTCCATTCTTGAGTAGCTTACGAGTATTCTTACATTCAGTATTAGTACAGCCAAAATACTTACCAAATCGGCCATTTTTAAGTTCCATGTCGTGCTGACAACGGTCACACTCAATGATCGGACCGTCATAGCCTTTGATCTTGAATGTTCCTTTTTCTAACCAAGTACCGTCACAGACAGGACTATTACCACACACGTGTAGTTTGCGCCCTTCATCAATCAAGTACGAATCCATTGATGTTCCGCATTTATTGCAACGCTGCTTAGAGCGCAATGCCACTGCCTCATCATCATCCGAGACTGCCACTGCATCTTCGCCAGGCGTTAGACTCATGGTATTGGTGCATCGCTCTTTTGGTGGTAATGAATAGCCCGAACACCCAAGGAACACGCCAGTGCTCGCTGTACGAACCATCATGTTACGTCCGCATTTGTCGCAATCAACATCAATATCAACGGCAACATTTGCACGCATGCCGCCTTCTTCGTGGTTCTTTTCAGCTTTAATTAGGTTGTCATAAAACTCGCCGTAGAACCCATCAAGAACGGATTTCCAATTCAGCGAGCCATCTGCAATTTCGTCCAGTCGCTGTTCCATTTTTGCGGTGAAGTCGTAACTGATTAAGTCGTCAAAGTTTTCAATTAATCGGTCATTAACAATTTCACCCATTTTTTCAGCATAAAAGCGTTTGCTCTCCAAACGGACATATCCGCGATCCTGAATCGTTGAAATAATACTGGCATAAGTAGACGGTCTGCCGATACCTCGTTTTTCCAGCTCTTTAACTAGTGATGCTTCATTAAAGCGAGCCACCGGTTTGGTAAAGTGCTGTTTTGGCTCAACTGACGCCAATGCTAGGGTATTTCCCTGATTCACGTCCGGTAGCATCAGGTCTTCATTGTTGCGCTTCAACTGCTCTTGAACTCTCGTCCAGCCGTCAAATTTCAGTACGCGACCTTTGGCGCGTAATTCATAGTGATTCGCATCAAGGTTGGCTGACACTGTCAGCGTTGTCGCATCATATTTTGCATTTGTCATCTGACAAGCAACAAACTGACGCCAGATGAGTTCGTACAACCGCTGAGCATCTTTTTCCATGCTCGATAGAGCACCTGATGAAACATTCACATCAGAAGGTCTAATCGCTTCGTGAGCTTCTTGTGCACCCTCTTTGCTACCGTAATGAATTGGGTTTGCAGGAAGGTAGTTTCCACCAAAGTGGTCGCCAATATATTTGCGACAGTTCTCAACCGCTTCTTGGCTGAGATTAGTGGAATCGGTTCTCATGTAAGTGATGTGACCGGCTTCGTATAATCGTTGCGCCATCATCATTGTTTTCTTGACACCAAAACCGAGCCTTGTGCTGGCTGCTTGTTGTAATGTTGATGTGATAAACGGGGCCGATGGTTTGCTTTGAGTCGGTTTTGATTCTCTGCTTACCACAGAGTAACTAGCACGCTCTAATTCACTGACTGCGCTCGATGCTTGTTCTTGATTGACGGGCTTAAACGCATTACCGTTTTGTTTAACCACTTGCATACGAACTGATTGGTCATGTTCGGCATTTAAGTTGGCGTGAATATCCCAAAACTCCTCTGGTACAAATGCCTTAATTTCTCTTTCTCGTTCAACAACCAAGCGAACGGCCACTGATTGCACTCGACCCGCAGATAACCCTCTTGCAATTTTTTTCCAAAGCAGAGGCGATACCATAAATCCGACCACACGGTCCAAAAAGCGCCGTGCTTGTTGCGCATCGACACGTGCGTCATTCAAATCTCCCGGTGTCGAGAACGCATCTTTTATGGCGGACTGAGTGATTTCATTGAACACCACTCGCTTGAATACTTTATTTTTGGGGCCAATAATTTCACGCAAATGCCAAGCGATAGCTTCCCCTTCTCTATCCAAATCCGTTGCGAGGTAAATAGTGTCTGCCTCTTTCGCAAGCTTCTTTAATTCTTTTACAACATTTTCTTTACCCGGTAATACCTGATAATGAGCTGACCAATTATCGCTTGGGTCTACCCCCATACGGTCCACCAGCTTCTGATATTCAAACTCACGTAAATATTTTTGTTTGTCTTCATCCGGTAATTGACGCAACTCTGCTGCGGGTTTTTTGGCGGGTGCTTTCCCTAATGCCTTTGTTGGTAGGTCTCTAACGTGTCCAACACTTGATTTAACAATAAAATTTTTACCTAAATATTTATTTATTGTTTTTGCTTTAGCCGGCGACTCCACTATCACCAATGACTTTGCCATATTTTAGCTTACCTATTGATTTACATGCACTTTCCAATAAAACCAGCGAGAGTGCAGTCATTTCAGTTAAATTTTCTTTTTTAAGATATATCTAGAAACTGAATAGAAAACAAGATCTTCTTCATATATATATTTCATCTGTCGCCATAACTGGTCAAAATACAACCACTCTATTGGTCGCAATCAATTTTTTCGTATACCATTCAACAACACTGCAGGGCTTTACTACTATAAAATAACGCAAGCGTTGCAAAGTTGGATCGCATTTAAAATAGAGTAACAGAGGTATCAATGAAAAGTTTTGAAGCTAATTTCGATGGCCTAGTTGGCCCGAGCCATAATTATGCTGGATTATCTGAGGGCAATATTGCATCAAAGTCTAATGCCGCCGATGTGAGTAATCCGAAACAAGCTGCTTTGCAAGGCTTAGCCAAGATGAAAGCACTTCATGATATGGGCTTGAAACAAGGTATTCTGGCGCCACAAGAACGACCAGATGTTAGCGCATTGAGACGACTCGGCTTCACAGGCTCAGATACAAATGTGATTGAAACTGCGGCTAAACAAGCTCCTCACGTCTTTCTTTCTTGCTGTTCAGCCTCAAGTATGTGGACTGCGAATGCTGCAACCATATCGCCAAGTGCAGATACGTCAGACGGAAAAATTCATTTCACTCCTGCTAACCTGACCAATAAATTTCACCGCTCACTTGAGCCTGAAATTACTGGGAGAATATTAAAGGCAACATTCAATAACCCGACATATTTCCGTCATCATACACACCTACCCGACAACGACCATTTTGGTGACGAAGGTGCAGCTAATCATACCCGCCTGACCAACGCGTACGGCGACAAAGGAATTGAGTTATTTGTTTACGGTCGATATGCGTTTAACGATGCTAAACCAAAACCACTAAAATTTCCTGCACGTCAAACCATTGAAGCGAGTCAGGCCATTGCAAGGCTTCATGGGTTAGCTGATGATAATGTCGTTTACATTCAACAAAACCCAGACGTTATTGACCAAGGTGTTTTTCACAACGATGTCATTGCGGTGGGTAATCGCAATGTCTTGTTTTATCATCAACAAGCATTTCACGATACCGCCAATGTGATTAATGAAATACAGAGTAAATTTGGCGAAAATAAGCTGCACTTCATCGAAGTTCCGACATCGGCAGTATCGGTACAAGATGCTGTGAAAAGTTATTTATTCAACACTCAAATTGTGAATTTATCCGATGAAAAAATGGCTATCATTGCCCCAACAGAATGCCGTGATAATTCCGCTGTAAAAGCTTATCTAGACAAGTTGCCAGGGCTCAATACACCAATTCAAGAAGTTCATTATTTTGATGTTAAACAGAGTATGAAGAATGGTGGTGGCCCCGCCTGTTTGCGATTGCGTGTTGCCATGAATGAACAAGAATTGGCCGCAGTGAATCCAGACACGCTGATGTCAGAAGAAAAATACAACACGCTTGTGGATTGGGTTAATAGACATTACCGCGATAGTCTAAGTGTCGCCGATTTGTCTGACCCTAATTTTTTGATTGAGTCTCGCACAGCACTCGATGAGTTAACGCAGTTGCTAAACTTGGGTTCAATCTATTCTTTCCAACAAAACTAAAGCGAATGATGAGATCCATGTTTTCTTAGCATGGATCTCAAACTGGAGCAGGTGCCTTGCGAATATAAAAGAGGCGAAGGGTCCCAATCAAAATACATTTAAAGGTTTTAATACTCGTAAATTTTGCTAGTCTTGTGTGGTTAGTCCCTATGGACGTTATAAAATATGGCAAAATAAACAATGACAATAAAAAACCTTAGCTTAACCACCCGTATCTTCATTGCTATGATGCTCGGTGTTCTTACCGGCGTATTGCTGAAACTCATTTTTGGAAGTGACGGCGATCTGACATTCTCGTTGCTCGGCGGCACATTTTCAACTCACGATTTTTTAGTCGGTGGTTTGTTCAACGTTGTTGGCACCATTTTCATCAAAAGTTTAAAAATGTTGGTTGTCCCACTCGTCTTTATTTCATTAGTGTGTGGAACCTGTAACTTAAGTGACCCAAAAAAGCTTGGAAAACTCGGCGGTAAATCAGTTAGCTTGTATGTGGTGACTACCGCTATAGCCATCAGTCTTGCCATATCCTGCGCTCTCATCATCGCGCCGGGGGAAGGTATTGCGTTAACCACTGCGAGTACCTATGAAGCGAAAGCTGCCCCTTCGTTAGCACAGGTTATCATTAATATATTCCCATCTAACCCTTTTGAAGCAATGACCGAAGGCAACATGCTACAAGTGATTGTGTTTTCAATTCTATTTGGTATTTCAATCGCACTGAGCGGCGAAAAAGGCCAACCTTTGGTTAAGACCTTTGACACGTTAAACGAAGTCATCATGCAGATGGTATTGATTTTGATGAAGTTAGCGCCCTATGGCGTGTTCTGCTTAATGGCTAAACTGTTTACCATCACCGAATTTGAAACGATAGTCCGTTTAGGTAAGTATTTTGTTTTAGTCCTCTCTGTATTACTGCTACATGCATTTGTCACCTACCCTGTCATCTTGAAAACGCTGACCGGGTTGAATCCACTGGGATTAATGACCAAAATGAAAGACGCGGTTATTTTCGCGTTTTCAACGTCAAGTAGCAGTGCAACCCTCCCCATCACCTTGAAAACTGCTGAGGATAAATTAGGCGTAGACAATTCGGTTGCGTCTTTTACCATTCCGCTTGGTGCCACTATCAATATGGATGGTACTGCCATCATGCAAGGGGTTGCTACCGTGTTTATCGCTCAAGTTTATGGTGTTGATTTGTCAGTTGGCGATTACTTAATGGTCATTCTAACGGCCACGCTTGCCTCCATTGGTACTGCAGGGGTTCCCGGTGTTGGTCTGATAATGTTGGCAATGGTATTGCAACAAGTTGGATTACCTGTTGAGGGTATCGCTTTAATCATTGGTGTTGATAGATTATTGGATATGACTCGAACAGCTGTTAACGTTACTGGAGACTGCACAGTTGCAACCATTGTTGCAAACAGCGAAGGCGCTCTTGATAAGGAAACCTACAATAAACGCAGTTAATGACGAGAAATGTCAGTTGGTAATTAATACAAAAAGGTAATCATATGATTGCCTTTTTTGTTGTGTATTAGTGAATCCTTTATTGCCCCAATATTAATGATGACTGCGCTTAACTAAGATCAATCCGATAGCTAACAGTAAAGCAGTGCTAAGAGTAATCATGGGGAACGTTATTGTGGATAAGGTCAGTAACAGGTATCCGCCGAGCGCAACTAGCAACACGACAGCGAAACAGTAGGCCCAAAATATGGAACGCCATGCAAAGTGCTGGAGAGGCCGCTTATTCTGAATACTAAGAATGAGAAGCACAGATAACAAAACGGCACAGCTGAGTGGCATGTAACGACTCATCACCCCTCCTGTATCGGTATGAAGCTTCCTCAAAAGATGGATTGAAGGGATCGTGAGTAATAAACCAATGTACAAGGTGCAAAAAACTCTGTGTTTATTTGCCATACCACGCTCCTCCCAGCAAACTTGCAGTTAAAAAACGCCTTTTATTGGCAGAATACTTTGTCGACACTCAGTAAACAGTGTCATGACGCCATTAGTCTCTATTGTTATTATCTTCATTCGTTTTATGCAGTGTTTGGAGATCAGGATATCTTTCAGTATCAAGTAATGCATCAATTTTTGAATTGACTTTATCGTCCGTCTTGACTTGATGAGACAACGAATGAACAGCTTCCGTTTGAGATGCTCGCTGTTGTTTACGAGGACGGCTCTCAGGAGCTCGTGACGGCGACCATTGTGGTCGAGTAAAGCTCAGGATGACTATAATCAACAAAACTAACTGACTAATGCTGTAGCCGGTCAAAATCATCATTTGAGTGTCAAATGACAGTTGCTGAATCAACGACTCCCATTTCATAAACACCAATTCAATCACAGCAAAGATTGTGAAGCATAATACGCAACGCAGGATGACAGTGCGATAACGATACAAAAGCGCCATACGCCCCATACTCTTAAACATGGTCCACATAATTAAATGACCGTAATGCCGAACAAGGCTGCAACGGTTAACACGCCACGCTGCTTCCATTGGCTTATGATATCTTTCTCTGCTTCTTCAACAAGATAAGCAAGTTCATGCTGTTCAAGTTGCTCAATATCGGTTCCTCTCAAGAGCAGCTCTCGTTTTGTATTAGCGACTGCTTGCTTTCTAAGTTTTGCTTTAAGGGTATTCGTCAGCGTATTTTTCAAAATACATCTCCGTAAAGACACGTTGATAACTCAAAGTATCATACCTTTTAATCGTAACGATACTAATTATTGGCAATAAATATTTTCACAAGCACGAACAATGCAAGTTCTGTTTTCAAGAATCAGCAATGAGAAGATGAGATGAGGGTGATAGCCTGTGATATTGAGAAACATCGCCCTCAACATCACAGCGTATTGATTTGTGTTATTTGAAAAAGTTTGTGGAGCGAGACAGCAACTTGACTAGTGTGCTTTGGATTGCAGTTGAAGCTGCAGTACCAAACTTTTCAGCAAGTGTTTTCTTAACATTATATTGCACTGAGAAGATGGTTTTCTCTTTGTTTTCCTGCATCAAAAAATCATCAGATGTTTGTAGCTCGTCCACCAAGCTAAGCTTAAGTGCTTGCTGGCCATACCAATATTCACCCGTCGCCACTTTATCTAAGTCAAGTTGAGGACGGTTGCCGCTAACGAAGTCTTTGAACATTACATGCACTTCTTCAAGCTCTGCTTTAAATTTCTCGCGACCTTCATCGTTGTTTTCACCAAACACTGTTAGTGTTCGTTTGAAATCACCGGCAGTGTGCATCTCAAAATCAATGTCGTTTTTCTTCAAGAGGCGATTAAAGTTTGGCAGTTGAGCGATGACACCGATGGAACCAATAATGGCAAACGGTGCAGCAATTAATCGGTCAGCAACACATGCCATCATATAGCCACCACTGGCAGCAATTTGATCAACAGCGACTGTCAGCTTGATATCGCTATCTTTGATTCGTTGGAGTTGCGATGCAGCCAGTCCATAACCGTGCACAACACCACCACCACTTTCTAATCGCACTAACACCTCATCTCCAGGCTCTGCGATTGCAATGACCGCTGTAACTTCTTCACGCAGCAAATCAACCTCATTGGCGTCCACAGAACCATCGAAGTCCAAGACAAATATTCGTGTTTCTTCACGCTTATCATCAGACGCGGTTTCGCTGGACTCAGAAGCTTCTGTTGATTTATCTTTCAGTTGCGCTTTTTCTTGCTTTTTCTTCTCTTTGGCTTCAGCTTTTTCTTTTTTCTTTTTGTCTTTCTCACGCTTTTTTAGCGCTTGCTTATCCAACAATAGTGCCTGAGCATTCTCATACATGTCCTCTAGGCCTTCAGAGAGGTTTTGAATATCAAGTTCTCCCTTTGCCTGCTTATTCTTTTGTGAAGCACTGACGATTGAAGTAATCACGACTATCAACGCCACCACAACAGTAACGGCTTTTAACAAAAACAAACCGTATTCATATAAAAATTCCAATGAGAACTCCCCATAATTAAAAATAATCTCAAGACTTAGCTCGCATAAAAAAGCCGAGCAATCGCTCGGCTTATTCTAACAGTGGTAAATAATTATTCCACGACTTCTGTATTAGTAATCACAATTGTTGGAGTTCCCGCCAAAATCGAGTTGAAATACGCTGCAATTTGCATATGCATTTCAGCTTGAACCGCTGGAACATCACCTGACAAGATGGTGCTGTGGCTACCGTCATTAAACTTCACAAAGCCATTTCCCTCTGATGTACTGCTTACTTGTTCAAGTCCCATGATGGCTGCTAGATCTTCCGTACCATATAACCCAGGTCTTACCGTAGAGTTTGGAATCGTTTGATCATCGTGAACTTGGGTTAAAAACGTATTCAAGCCAGGAGTCGCTGCTAACCATGCGCCTGTATTATTTGGATCTGCAGCATCAAGTATCGTCTGTGACGCAAATAAGAACTGGGTTAAAATAGACGCATCAACAGTCGTTTGTTCGTATGCCAGTAACGCTGGAACAGTAACTTCTGGACCAGGAGCAGCATCGCCTTCTCCAAGTTCCAATGCAACTCGGAACGTAGGTGAAGAACTCGCAAGCACTTGGCTGACAACAGTAGAACCGAACGAACCAGACTCAAGCAAGAAGCCAGGAATACCGCCACCAGCATTGGCAAAGTTGCTACCCATAATGCTGAACATTGGGTTGAACGCAGCTAAAGCATCAGACATTGGATGATTAGCTGCAGCTACTGTACCTAAGC
>CAXRGH010000197.1:0-2867 GCA_964230195.1 Alteromonadaceae bacterium | reverse complement strand
ATTAGCCCAGACCACCGACTTCGTCGGCATTGATAAATATCAATTCAGAGCCCCTGGCGGCGTATTCAGTTCTGAAGGCTACGGTTTCAACGTTAACAAAAGTTGGGGGGATTACTACATTGAATTGGGTTACGCAAATGCCGACGCAACATCAATTGACAGTGACTATGTGCGCAACGGTTCTTCATTTCGCTACTATGAGGACATAATGAAGACCAATTTGAGACAACACTCCGCCACCGCAGGCGTCTTGTTTTCTCTGAGTGAGCACTCTTCCCTTGATTTATCGTTTGCTCACACAGTGCTAGATTTCAGTACGAAAACTCGCATGTTTAATCAGATTGTTGATGACGGTGAAATCACTGATATGGTGGAACACCGCCAAACAGTGAGTGACATTGACTTGTTTGCTGTAGAGTTGGTCTATCATAATGAATTCGACAACGAAGTCAGAACAGAATTGGGCATTGGCGCAGAATACATGAACCATGAGGATACCGAATTTGTTTGGTCTGCCGCGGTGGCAATACCGATGACAGAAAAACTTGACGCTAAACTACAATACCGAAATGTCGATGAAGACTACCAAGAAATTTCGGCGGGTATTATCTACAACTTTTAAATGAGGTTGCCATGGCGTTATCATCGTCGTGGCGCTTTTCCCATTCGGATAAAAGGACAAATGCCACCTAGGTGTGCGTCCCGCCTATCAATTCCCTTCTCTCGCAATATTTGCAATTTAACATTCAGTCTATATAATTCGCCGCGTCGGTTTGCAGGTGAAAGCAAACTTAAATTTAAGCTCTGGTTATACCGTTCCAGTTCGCTAAAGGAAAATTTATGTCCCAATATACTGTATGTGCAATGTACAAATTTGTTTCATTGCCTGACTTTGAATCTATCCGTCAACCGTTACTTACCTTCATGGAAAGTGAAAATGTCAAAGGCACTTTACTCCTCGCTGAAGAAGGAATAAACGGCACCGTTTCTGGCACCCAAGTCGCAATTGATAAGCTATTAGCTTGGCTTAATAAAGACGACAGACTCAATCCAATGTCATACAAAGTATCGTTTGATACTGAGCAGCCCTTTCACCGAACCAAGGTGAAACTCAAAAAAGAAATTGTCACACTCGGCGTTGATGGTATTGACCCTCGACATACCGTTGGCACATACGTTAAGCCCAATGATTGGAATGCGCTGATCTCTGATCCTGATGTTATGGTTATTGATACTCGTAATGACTACGAAATTGAAATTGGTAGCTTTAAACACGCGATTGATCCGAAAACAAAGTCATTTCGTGAATTTCCAGACTACATCGCTGAAAACTTAGATCCCAAGCAACACAAAAAGGTCGCAATGTTCTGCACTGGTGGCATCCGTTGTGAAAAATCAACGGCTTACATGAAACAGCAAGGATTTGAAGAGGTGTATCACTTAGAGGGTGGAATTTTACAGTACTTGGAAGACGTACCAAAAGAAGAAAGCCTCTGGGAGGGTGATTGTTTTGTGTTTGATAATCGTGTAGCCGTTAATCACGACCTTGAGAAAAGTGATTATGACCAATGTTACGCTTGCAGACTTCCTATCACAGAAGCAGACAAACAGAGCGAGCTATATGAGCCGGGTGTGAGTTGTCCAAAATGCCATGGCACTCACTCACCAGAGCAAATCGCTCGGTTCAGAGAACGTGAAAAACAAGTGAGATTAGCAGAAGAACGTAATGAAGAGCATGTGGGAACCGAAGCCCGTCATGCTATTAAACGTCGGCGTCAAGAAAAAGCAGCCCAAAGAAGAGCACAACGCGAGGCTCTCGGTAAACCGAATGCCTAGATCACGTCGAGCAAGATGAAGTTTCAAACTGACTTTAAGCGTCTGAAATGATGAAGCGGCCTAACGGGTCGCTTTTTTATTGCTGATATGGAATGCTGGGCTATAGTCGTTATCAAACAAGGCGTATCAATGCAAATAGTGCCCGACTTAACATACATATGTTAACGTATGTTAATCGAGCATCAGTGTTTTTAAACGTCGATAACACGCTCAAAGGATGGTAATAACGATGAACAAAAAACAGAACTTAAAAGCGACTTTTTTATTATTTTTACTCGGTTTTTTGGGGATCTTATCCACAATCCCGATGTACTCAAAATTGTTATCACTTCAGTCTACAGGGCTACAATTGAGCGAAGAACTAGTGCTTATTCTCACTGTTGTTCAGTCGTCAATACTGTTGATACTGATGATTTGGCTTGGCTCAACTTTTTCAAGAAAAGTGGGCTTATCAGCACCCATCATTTTTGCGCTAGCGCGCTCAGAAAATATATCAAAACACCTAAAACCTCAGTTATTTCCTGCAATCTTGGGCGGGGTTATTGGTGGAATTCTGATGCTGCTGTTTAGCAACGCGATGTTAGACCAGCTACCACCAGAGTTTCTCACTAATGGTGAAAAATTACTGCCACCCTGGTATACGAAATTATTGTACGGCGGGATTACAGAGGAGATTCTCATACGTTGGGGCTTGATGTCATTTTTTGTTTGGTGCTCTTTCCGAATAACTCAACAAGGTAACGGCGAGGTAGGTAGTATCAATTATGTGGTGGCAATTATTTTGTCTGCTTTGCTATTCGGCATATTGCATTTATCGGTAGCCTTTGCGTTGTCTTCAGAAATTACTGTCGCTTTGGTTACCTACATCGTGCTTGGCAACTCCATGTTTGGGCTCATTGCTGGTTATTTGTATTGGAAACGCGGTTTAGAATCAGCAATCGTAGCGCATATGACGGCGCACTTAACCATGATTATGCTAACAAATCTGATCGCATAACGAGTCCATGGTCAATCGTTTCATGACACAGTAA
>CAXRGH010000196.1:0-4297 GCA_964230195.1 Alteromonadaceae bacterium | reverse complement strand
GCTCTCAAAACGTGTATAAGCAGCTTCTTCCGTTGGCAAGGTGTAAGAGTCTACAACAGCATAACGGGAGTATGCTTTTTGTGCTTGAGACTTAACCGTTAGGTCAACCAATGAAACGTTGTCCACAATAACGGTAGCTGGATGGTTGTCGCCGCTCAGTTTCCCAGATACAAAACTAAAGCTTAAGAACTGACTCTTTGCATCATCAGCTAGCACTGAGAAATCTTCCGGTAAAGTAAAGCTGTAGCTTATGGTTACCCACTCTTGTGATACGTTCGTGAAGAGCATGTCTTGCTGAGAGTTACTTCCGTCAGCATTATACTGTTTCACACGCAAGCCAACTTGTGCTTCGGGCTCTCCTTCTGCCAATTTCACTTGGGTTTCAAAGCGATAGCTATGACCGTCACGCCACTGGGTAGCTGTGAATTTTGGAGAGTCCTGTTTCTTTGCGCGCGAACCGATGTACATTTCACCATCAATCACTTGCAGATCGTCATGATCAGTCCAGATGTCAGCTACGTTTTCGTCCTCAAACTGCCCGTTTGGTAGGATAGAGTACTCCGAGTAAATTCGCTCGACGTTATCACCTAAATCGTCTTGATCTGTATCTGCCCATTCAGTGGTATCAGACGGGAATGTGTCAGACTCATCGGCTACGCCATCGGCATCACTGTCAGCGGTAGAAGCATCATCGTTTGCAGCGGCATCAGCAAAGTCGCCCGTACCGTCATTGTCTGTATCTTTCCACTCTGTCGCTATCAGGCTAAAGGCATCTAAAGTATCGGCAACGCCGTCATTATCGTCATCGGAGTCAACACAATCCGGTGCAATAAAGCTTTGTTGTGCCGGCGTATCATAGCTATACCCTTCAGCAACAGTGCCAACATAGGTAAACTCAGTTGCGTCACCGTCTGTGTCCGTAAAATCAGCCTCTGAACACTGCGCATCAGCTTCATGTCCATCAAACACACCATTGCTGTTGTCGTCTGGATCAACAATAAATGCCTCACCGCTCACGTATACAACGGCAGGACCATTGGTTCCATTGGCATCAAGATAGTCAACGCCTGGAATGCTGCTGTTACTATCATCTTCGTCATAAAGGGTAGGCCAACCGTCATTGTCAGCATCATCAGGCTTCTCTTGGACTTGATCATCGAGTGGCGCGTAATCTTCGCTATCAATTGTGCCGTCATCGTCATCATCATTGTCAGCTGAAGATTGATCATCGGCTAACACTAGCGCTGAATCAAACGGTGTTCCGCTCCACTGCCAAATATCGTTTGCAAGACCATCTCCATCAGTATCCGTATGTCGTGTTGGATCAAGAGTCCAAGCATCAAGATCATCATTCACGCCATCGTTATCATCATCTTCATCAGTAAAGTTTGGCGCACCGTCATTGTCCAAATCAAGGAATGACGTATTTAATAGTGGATCAGTTCCGTCAAGGATTTCTTGACTATCAGGCACTAAGTCACCATCGTCATCTGTATCTGAGTAGTTGGGCGTACCATCAGTGTCCGTATCTAATACGCTTTCAGTATCAGTCTCGTCAGTGCCATCAATCAATACTTCCACGTAATCAGGAACACCATCTGTATCTGATTGAGGATATACACTAGGGTCGTTGTCGGTAGTATCTTCAATAAACCCGGGAACGCCATCACCATCTGCATCAAGGAAACTGGTTTTATCGAGTGGGTCAGTGCCATCTGTAATTTCTTGTGTGTCAGGCACACCATCATTGTCGTCATCCAAGTCGTACTGGTTAATGACATTGTCACCATCAGTATCCGCAAGGTCTGTTGGTGAAAGACGGATAATAAGGGGACTGCGATTCGAGCTTGTAGTGTTCCCATTAGTTGTTAGATTTCCGCCAACACTCTGTTTGTAAGTGCCGTTTTCAGTATTGTTTAATGCAAAATAACTACTGCAACTTTCAGGATCGCTGCAATCTTGACCATTGATGGTTTGGTCCAAGCTCTCATCACCGTAGAAGAACGCCATAATATCAAGATATTCTTGGGCTGTGGCAAAACGCCAATCCGCAGCAGATTCTGCATCAACGGCACTGGTCACTGCACAGGCTTCATAGAAAGGAATATTACTTTCAAGGGCGCATTGTTGTTCGTCTAAATAAGTTTGAATATCCGCTAAGCCATCTTCGTTGCTCCCATTGACACTACCAGAATGACTCAGTCTCATGATATCAAACGCTTGACCGTTTAGCGTGGTAGTCCAATACACAGTGTTGGTTTCATCATGGGTGTAGCTGCTTGTGAACTGATTAGCAATCACATTTGGGGTTGGGTTGTAGAAGGTCTCAGTTAGTACAACATTATCCACGGTCAGACTTTCAACCACCGTGACATCTTCGACCGCCGCTGCTTGAGAAACAAATTTCAGTTCCAAGGCTTCTGACGAGACGTAGTCTTCAGACAGAAAGAAATCAAGTTCGATTTGTTGCGTGGCTGCATAATCAAAAGTGTAAGTCAATGAAGTAAACTTTCGGTTATTAATAACGACCTTGAACTGGTTGGTCCCTGACGTCATGCTGACATCAGCGGTTAAGGTATAGTGACGGCCGGCAGGGGTTCCATAGACGACGAATTCAACACCATCATCATGAGTATCTCTTCCGGTAACGGATAGAATGCCATCAGCAAGCGTGACTGTCGGCGCTGTTGCTGTTTCATCTGCTTCTTGTGTTGCACTGAATAACAATCCGTCATAGTTATCTCCAGCATCTTCAAAGTCACCGTTAACTACATAATTATGGGTGTTGACTTCGCTGTCATCACTTTGAGTGGAGTAATAGTCTACCGCTGTCAAACGTGATTCAAATCCTAATTCCGCAGCAGCTTTTGCCACTCCGATTGCATTCAAGTTATCGTTTGTGTCATCAGTAGCATAATTATTAGCAGCTGTTGTGGTTGCCATTAAATCAGCGAGCACCGTGTAGGTGTTAGAGCCGGATAAAGGAGTAGTAATTAAATGATTCAAATCATCTTGCCATTGAGCGCTATTATCACCTTGTACAAGATAAGCATCGCTTGGTGTGGCAGACCAACCAATATTTTGACTAATGGTATTTTCTGACTGTTCTGCGCTATCTACAGCGATTGGTGTTGCTACATCTGCAAATACGTTATTGGTGACGGTTAATTGAGCGTCATTCCCAACCGATATTGCCGCACCGGATGCGGTAGCCACTTGGCTAAAAATATTGTTAGATAGATTCACACCGGATACTGAAGCATCAGTAGAAATCCCATTAGCTGCAACAGCAACAAAAATTGAATCAGACACAGTGAAACCCGTCACGTCTTCTTCAGATGTCACTGAAATTCCGTCACCACCGATATTTGACAATGTGACATTAGTAATAGAGTGACCAGAGCCTGAAGCAGCGATACCGTGTGATGTCATGGTATCAATAGCAACATTTGTTAAAGTTACACCACTAGTGCCAGCCTCTATTTGAACACCAACGCCACTGCCGTTAGACAATTTTATGTTACTGATAGTAACAGGGGTGTCGCTTGAGCTTGATGAAACGGAAATGATTGTCTCACCTTCGCTAAGGTTGGTCGCGTTTAACGTTGTTAACGGTTGATTATTTTCATCTACTGCGCCTTCAATTGTCACTGATGTTGCTAAATTGGTCAGGCTCTCAGCAATAGGCAAGGTGCCATCTATCGCATAGTCGCCCGCGGCAAATTGCAACGCGATACCGCCAGTGATTAATTCTCCACATTCAGTTGCAATGGATTCAATTTTTGAAGTAAAGGTTGAAATATTGTTGTAGGGGGTTTCCGCAGATCCGTTACCGCTTGCGTCTGCACTCTCGGAAAAATGAAAAACGAATGGGTCGCCAATAACACCCTCGGTACATCCTCCAGCATCAATAAACTGTGGGTGTTGAGTTACCTTACCAAGGTCGTCAGAAGCTGTCTCGTCAAATACATCCCAATACGCATTGTCGCCGCTGGGATCAATACCTGCACCCACTGGATCGTAGGAATTCCAAGTTGTCTCGTCAGCCGCAGACGGTGTTTTTCTGCGATACATTTTGTTGCTGTTGACGATAACATGGTCAACGACTGTACCTGAACTGTCTTTCAATTTGATGTTCATATTAGACGCTAGGCCATTAAACATTTTTACATCTTCATCCGGAGCGGTCGATTTTCCGACCACCCAGGTTCCAAAGCTGACAAGCGTGTTAGTTAAGTTATGCGTACTAACTTTGTTGTCATCGTTCTTGTCGTATCCTTCGAGTGTCCAGCCAGAG
>CAXRGH010000195.1:0-8160 GCA_964230195.1 Alteromonadaceae bacterium | reverse complement strand
AGAAGCTGGTCTTGTACGTGCTAAAAACACAACCGAAATTCTGACTAAAATATCGCTTTGTACTCTATCGCTTGTATCATGTACATGGTTAGCGGTTATGCAATCATGTATGATGGTGCGTACTTCCTTAGCGGAATCGAGAGCGTAGACGTTGACGCTACACTTGCTTCATTTAAAGAGCAGGGCGACTTCGCTGGCGGTGCTATTTACTCAGGCGCATCTGACTTCTTCTTCCAGGTTGTATTCGTAGCAACGGCTATGTCAATCGTTTCTGGTGCAGTAGCAGAGCGTATGAAGCTTTGGACTTTCCTTATCTTCACAGTAGTTCTTACTGGTGTTATCTACCCAATGGAAGGTAGCTGGACTTGGGGCGGTAAAGATGTATTCGGTTTGTTCAGCCTTGGTGATGACTTCGGTTTCTCTGACTTCGCTGGTTCTGGTATTGTTCACATGGCTGGTGCGGCAGCAGCACTTGCAGGTGTATTACTTCTAGGTCCACGTCTTGGTAAGTATGGTAAAGATGGTCGTGTTAACGCTATCCCTGGCGCTAACCTTCCATTGGCTACTGTTGGTACATTCATCTTATGGATGGGTTGGTTCGGCTTCAACGGTGGTTCTGTACTTAAGCTTGGTGATATTGCTAACGCTAACTCTGTTGCAATGGTATTCCTTAATACAAACGCAGCGGCAGCTGGTGGTGCAGTAGCAGCTCTATTATTGGCTCGTGCATTATTCAAGAAAGCTGATTTAACAATGGCATTGAACGGTGCGCTAGCTGGTCTAGTGGCTATCACTGCTGAACCTTCTACTCCAACAGCGCTACAAGCAACACTTATTGGTGCTATCGGTGGTCTAATCGTAGTATTCTCAATTGTTGGTCTTGATAAGCTTAAGATTGATGATCCAGTAGGTGCTATCTCTGTTCACGGTGTAGTTGGTCTATTCGGTCTATTAGTTGTACCTTTCACTAACGACGGCGCTACAGTTGTAGGTCAGTTAGTTGGTGCTCTTACTATCTTCGTCTGGGTATTCGCAGCAAGCTTCGTAGTATGGTATGTACTTAAGCTAACTGTTGGCCTACGTGTTTCTGAAGAAGAAGAGTATCAGGGCGTTGACGTTGCTGAGTGTGGATTGGAAGCATATCCAGACTTCACAACTAAGTCTTAATACAACAAGTTTGGGAGTGTAAGTGAATAACTAAAAACAATAATAAATATTCACCTATCGCAACGAGAAAGCCCCCGATTCAGGGGGCTTTTTTTATACCAAGTAAAAATGGGTAGATTGGATCAGAGATTCAATCATTGATCTTCAATTTCAATTGAACTGATATCCAACACGTTTGCGTCTTGTGCAGGCAATCCCCGCCTTGATAACTCTTCTCTGAGAATGGTGTAAGTTCCGGGCGCTGTTATCCCTAACCTCACGTTATTGCGTGTAATATTTTTAACTTCAATCACGATTTCGTTGTTGATGATGATCTTTTGGTGGCGTTTTCGACTGAGTAGTAACATAGTGATTCCTTGCCTTGGCTGGTGTTGAGGGTTCAAAAATATTATCAATGGATAGTCAGCAAAAGTTTCTAATTTTGAGTATGTTTGTGGGTACTTTGCTATTATTTATTCGTAAGTGCTCCCTATCTTGGCTCAAACAATACTCGGTTCATCATGTGGAAATAGGTTCATTGTTTTTACACAAATAAGTGCAAGATGATGTTGCATGCTAATGCTATCTAACAGTCTGATTATGCGCTATTATTCGTGTTATCACTTAAGGTACAGAGGTAAATTTCATGGCCCAGCCGCAGAAAGGAATTAATGCAGAGCCGAATTTACATGCGATACATCTATTATTTAATGTCGTCGAAGATGACGTCCTGTCTGTCAGAACAAAGCTCGCTCAGTTGCTAGCCCTGTTTGAGCAGTACGAGAACGATTGTTATGAAGCAATGATATCTGGTGTCATTGGTGTTGGGGCAGGTTATTGGATGGAGCTGTATCGAGACGTGCCAAAGTTGTTAACGCCGTTTCCTGATTTTGCCTCTGATGAACGAGAAGTCGCAGTTATGCCAGTTGATCTGATGATCATCCTTCGTTCTGACCGTCTTGATGTCTGTTACGAAATGAGTCACGCGGTATGCCAGTGCTTAGGCTCCTCTGTTGAACTCCTCGATCAGATAAATACCTTCCGATTCTACGACGGTAGAGATCTCAGTGGCTTTGTGCTCGCGCCTACTGCGCCTCAACGCCATCAGAAGATGAAGGTTAGCGTTGTTGGTGATGAAGATGCCACGTTTGCTGGCGGTAGCTACCTGCATTTACAACGCGTTATGATGGATGTTCGCATGTGGAACACCCTGTCTCTTGAAGAGCAAGAGAGTATAAAAGGTGTGACCAAATTGGAAGGCAAGCGGAACCACAAAAATACTTATGCGGATAAGTTGTTGGATCTTGCGTCAAGGTTTGTTCAGCATTCCATGCCTTTTGGCGACATTAATACTCAAGGCGTCTTATTTCTGTCGTGTGCAAAAAGCCCACAATACTTTCATCAGTACTTGGAATATCAGCTACTTGGTGATGACGGGAAGCAATATGATGAGAGTTTAGACTTTGTATCATCGCTCCAAGGCTCCGCCTTTTTCGCTCCGAGTATTGACTATATTCTCGCGCAAGCGCCTTCTGATGATTCTACTGAATCAAATAGTCGTTACTAGTGAGTTGAGTTAAGGCGATATTGTGCTCTTGAGCTCGCGCTCCTGTGCCAGTGCTTTTAGGGGGGATTAGGTGGCTCAAGTCATAGTCACTTTGCTGATTCAGTGTTTGTATACACGCGCGTATTTCACTTAACGATTTGTCAATCGCTGATTCAAAATTAGGGGAACGGCGTAACGTATGACCAGCCCGCATTAGCGTATTGAAGTAACGTTCACAATCCAATAAAAATTGAGGCGGCAGTGCTGAGTTTGTTGTTAATAGCGGCTCGTCAAAATCCAAAGAATATTTTAATAGTGCTAGATAAAAGCAAAACGGTTTATTGGCTAAAACCACTCGATATCCATGATTGATACCACCATCGTTAAGTGCAAGGTAGCGTTGTTCCAAGTTAATCATGAGCAATGGAGGGCGACGTGTTCCCTGGCGTAATCCTTGATCGCGCGCGTGTGTGCTGTTATCCCCTCTAATTAGCGGCAGAATCAGCCACAGAAATACGCTTACAAGCGCTGCATTTAGTAGGACCATAAGTGTCAATTGGTAACGACTCTTGATGATAACAGGGTGATCAAAATGTTGCTTGGTATAAGTCAAAATCGAAGGGTTGAAACCCGTAGTTGAGATCTCGTTATCAAATGATGACAACAGTAGAACGTTCTTACTGCTGTGCTGGAAATACTGATTCGTTAGCGTTATGTAGTCCGCCAATAATTGAGAGTGTTCGAGGCGATGAGTTTGCGCTAGTTTATCTAAATGCCCCGAGATTTGAAGCTCAACCTCATGCAACTGATTGTGTTGATTGAGACGCCAATAAACATAATCCCCGAGTATTGACAGTAGCAAAACGAACACGACCGCTATTACGCTATTTTTTATGCTAAGCCTCTTGGGATTTATTGGCATGTGACATCTCCTCGTTGGAGAATGCCACTAGATATCAATGATTTAACAATGAATTGAATGCGCTTGCAGTGTGGTATTCCTGCTTGGATAGGTTCGAGGGTTTGTAGCACGAACCCTGGGTTAAATGGTATTACTTGTGCTGATATGCTGTCACTCTGATGGGCGAGTGATTGGGGGATAATCATTGAATCTAGGTTACCACTGTTGAATGCCGCTTCCATCTGCGGAACACTTGCAAACGGTTGCACGAACACATCGTTCAGTGACAGACCAAATCGATCCAGAAATACGGCTAAATGTTCAAGCTGATGGGGTAAATGCCAATGAGGTATGCCAATGGATGTTGCGTACAGTTGTGTTCGATTGAAATTTGATTGCCCTTCGCCCAGTGTTGTAAGGATATGCAAGGGTTCCCCGTCTTTTCGCCCAATATCCACTAATGAACCACCATGAGATAACGGGTGAACATTGGCAATAATGGGTGTCAATCGCAAGGTTTGATGAGAGAGAGTCATATCTTGATTTGCTGGCAACCAGCGAACCGTTAGGGGGCCAAAGTCAGCCGATTGACACATGACATCAACGATTGCCTTTGCTTGTCGATAGTTGGGGCTTATGATTTGTATTGGAGCAAGTAAATCAATGACTTCGTCTTGATTGCATTGCCATTGTTGTTGTGGCGCCGGTAGGGTAAACGTAGTGGCTGAATTAAATAGTGTTGAACTGATGAATGGCACAAGAATAAGCAGGCACCATAATAAGACGCGGCGAGTATGGGAGGTGAGTGTGCTAGGGTTCTTCTCCATAACTACTCGCCTCCACTCTGCACTGACGCTTAGATAACGCCGAGCTCAGTCAAACGCTCGTGTAGGTAACTTCCTGCTGTGTAACGCTCTGAAAGTTTGACCTCCGGTGATGGATGTAAGAATAATGGCAATGATATTCTTGACTTAGACATATCTGCACCTGCTGGGTTGATAACACGGTGGCTGGTGGATGGAAAATAATGCCCAGATGCTTCTTGTAACATGTCACCAATGTTAATGATTAAGTTGCCAAAATCACAGGGTACATCAATCCAATCATCGCCAGTCCCTTTTACCTGAAGGCCAGGCTCGTTGGATGCCGGAAGTATCGTCAGTAAATTAATATCTTCATGAGCAGCCGCTCGGATTGCATCAGGCTCTTCGTCACCTGTCAATGGCGGATAGTGAAGTACGCGTAGCAAAGTTTGGTCGCTGGTTTCCACCATGCTTGAAAGACTTTGTGAGTAATGTTTGGCCACGTCATCAGGCGAATACTTTTCTACCCATCCCAACAGTTCCGACGCTAAGTCTTGAGCGCGTTGATAATAATCGGCCAAGGTTGCTTTTAAACTTTCCGGACATTGTCCCCACGGATAATAATGAAAATATTCTTTAATATCTTTGGTCTTCGCACCTTTTGCGGTTTCCGAAATGTTGGCGGGGAAAAAACCGTCTTGCGTGCCTTTGTTATAGATGAAATCCATTTTTTCATCCGAATCAAAGAAGGTTTGCCACTGGGTGTAAATGTCTTCAACCAATTGCTGTTGAATGGGATGATTTTTCAATACACCAAAACCGGTCAATCGTAGTGATTCAACGAACGCTTGTGGAGCGTTGGGTGATTGATAATCAATGGCTTCTAACTTCATTCTATTTTCCTCTTAATACATCAGGACGATTAGATAAAAATACCGGCGAGTGCTGCACTCATAAAGTTGGCTAGTGTTGCAGCAACCACGGCTTTGAGTCCTAATTTTGCAATGTCTTGGCGTCTGTTGGGGGCCATTTGTCCAATGCCTCCCATTAAAATAGCAATGGATGAGAAATTGGCAAACCCACATAATGCGAAGGTGATGACAACTTGCGCTTGCGCCGACAGCGCTTCTTTCTGGCCGACAAAATCAAGGTAAGCAACGAATTCATTGATTACAATTTTCTGTCCAATGAAACTACCAGCAACATTGGCTTCATGCCAAGGTACACCAATCAAGTAGGCAATCGGCTGAAAAATATAGCCTAATAATAACTGCAGGCTGAGATTATCATAGCCAAGTTGGGTTCCAACCCATCCTAAGATGCCATTGATGAGTGCAATTAAAGCGATGAAGGCAAGCAACATAGCCCCCACATTCATTGCAATCTGCATGCCTGATGATGCACCGCTTGCCGCCGCATCAAAAATATTGGCGTACTGTTGTTGTTGAAGGTCCTCTGCTTGCAATTCGTCTTTTGCTTTATTTTCCTCGGGTAACATGATCTTAGCCATTAATAGGCCACCGGGTGCTGCCATAAAACTGGCGGCAATCAAGTATTTTAATTCTACACCGAGGGCGGCGTAACCAACCATGACAGAGCCAGCAATAGATGCCAGGCCACCCACCATGATGGCGTAAAGTTCGGAGCGAGTCATATTGGGAATAAAGGGTTTTACAACCAGTGGGGCTTCTGTTTGGCCTGCAAAAATATTGGCCGCAGCAGACATCGATTCAGGGCGACTGGTATTTAAAAGGCGTTGAAGCGCACCGCCGATTAATCGAATGATACGAGTCATTATGCCCAGGTGATAGAGCACGGTAATTAACGCAGAAAAGAACACAATGACGGGTAATACATGGAACGCGAAAATAAACCCAAGGGATTTTCGGCCGATATCGCCAAATAAGAAAGCAATGCCTTCATCACTGTAGGCAATAATTTGTGAGACGCCGTTAGCCATGGCGAGTAACAAACTTTGCCCCCACGGTACATAAAGTACTAACGCCCCGAGTCCGGCTTGAATCAAAAAGGCAAAGCCGACGGTCCTAAAATTAATCGCTTTACGATTTTCTGATAGCAACAGCGCGATCGCTAATAGCCCTGCAATACCTAATATACTTTGCATCATCTATCCTTATTCGTTTATTTGTGTTTGTAGATGTGACTGAATGACACTTAATGCAACCGGATTGTCGCCACCGTTGGTGACCACCATATCGGCAAATTTTCTGCTTGGCGCAATGAATTCGTGAAACATTGGGCGAACGGTTTTTTCATACTGGGAAAGCACGGACTCAACACTTCTTCCTCGCGTTAAACTGTCTCGTTTTACACGACGAAGCAAACAGATATCAAGCGGGGTATCTACGTACAGCTTGATATCAAATTGAGAGCGCAGACGTTCACAGCTGAACAGCAAAATACCTTCAATAATCACCACCGAGCGCGGTGTGGTTGTCTCGGTTGTTTTAAGTCTTGTATGGGTTTTATAGCAATACTGAGGAACTTCAATTGATTCGCCTTTGCGTAGTTGTGCTAGGTGAGCCTCAAGCAGTTCATGTTCGAAGGCATCTGGATGGTCATAATTGGTTTTCTCGCGCTCTGCCATAGGTAAGTGATCTTGGCTTCGGTAATAATTATCTTCACGCAGTACTCTTATCTTGTCGTGTTGTTCTGCGAGGGCCGCAACTAAATTTTCAGTGAACAGAGTCTTTCCTGAACCTGAAGGGCCGGCAATCGCAATAACCAAATCAACTGACATAAGATATTCTCCAATAAAATTTTGCCGTACTATAGCAGTTTCTCCCCCTTAGTCTCAAATCTAACCTATTACCTCAAGGCATTTATTTTCGGTTTCTGTGTAAAGCCGGAAAAAGCGTTCCTATTGCATTTTGTTCTAGAACTTTTTGGTAACGCTTATGCAAAAAACAGTCAGAAATCAAATGGATTTTGTAATATTTACTTTACAAAATTATGTAGTAACCAGGGAATTGAATTAAAAGTTGTTTAAATTCAATGGCTTGCATTTGAATAATTAATGTTACCTTTGGTCACAAAAGTGAAACATGATGAGTATAATGTGCGAAAACATTTTATGTATGAATTCATATACCTTGAAAATCTAGGAAGTATTTATGTTGGCTAAAGTCAAATTGAATCGTATCGCTCTTGCGGTGGCTATGTCACTCGGCATGGCAACCACTGCAATGGCTAATGAGACTACATCAGGCATTCGTGGTGTTATCACAAACCCGATGGGAGCACCTGCTGAAGACGTTACTGTTGTTGTCACTCACCTACCATCTGGGTCAGTTAAAACAGTGACTACAAACGAAGATGGTGCTTATCGTCTCAAAGGTCTGCGTGTTGGTGGTCCATATCGCATTTTCGTAGATTCAGACAACTACCGTGATGAATCGATTGAGGACGTTTATTTACAACTGAGTGATATTGAGCGTATCAGTGTTCAGTTAGAGGACGCGGATGTTGAGCGTATTTCTGTAACTGGCAGCGCAGTGGCATTTACCAGTGCAGGTAGCAGCAGTTATTTTGACGCGTTCGCCATCAAAAACCAAACAGGTACTTCTCGCGACATCAAAGATATAATCCGAGCGAACCCGCTAGTCAACATAGGCAACAGTGCAGATCGTACTATGAGTATTGCAGGTGCAAACCCGCGTTTTAATAGTATTACCGTTGACGGTATCTCACAAAACGACCCATTCGGTTTGAACTACAACGGATATCCGACTAACCGTTCACCG
>CAXRGH010000194.1:0-5413 GCA_964230195.1 Alteromonadaceae bacterium | reverse complement strand
GCTGTCATCAAACTGATGGTACTGCCCATGTTTGAGTCCCATGTTCTTACCACCCGCTAAGATCAGCGGATAGTTGCGTGCATTATGGGTAGTACTGCAAGCACTGCCGTAAAGTACCTGAGTGTTGTCCAACAATGAACCAAACTCATCTTCGGTGTGCTTCATACGGTCAAGGAAATAGGCAAAGTGGCTGGCTAACCACTGATCGTATTTACCCCATTCTTTCCAGTGATCCTTGGACTTGTCGTGACTGATTTTATGGTGACCTTTTTTAAAGCCAAGGGCTATTTTGGGGTAAGCATCGCCAAAACCCATACCGTCTTCACGGGAGACCATGTAAGACACAACCTCTGTTAAATCTAACTCAAACGCCAGCACAATAAGATCGTACATGGTACGGATATAGGCTGTCGGGTCAATTTTCGCATCAACTGCTAAATCAAGGTGATCAGCACTGAAATCTTTCAATGGAATGTCTAACCACGCTTCGTTGCTCTGGATTTGTTCTTCCAACTGGCTTAATGAGGTCATGTGCTGATCTAATTTGTGCTTATCATTGACACCGAGCTTGCGTTGTAAGCGTTTGGAATCTTCGAGTATCAGGTCAACAATTTTACGTTTTCTCGCAAGTGCAACACGACGCTCGGCTGTTGTGCCATTGCCGTTCACTGAGAAGTAACGCTCAAAGATTTGACGATGACTATGCTCTGAAGGGATAGGGTTTCCTTGCGGATCATAAGATAAAGTGGCGGCACGTGATTTAAAACCAACGCCACCATCAGCAGATAATACCAACGAGGGATAACGTGTCTGCAGTTTCTTAATCTGTGCAGCATATTGGTCTACTGACACAGAGTTCTTGTATTCCCCGCGTAAATCGCCCGCCGTGAGGAAAGTGTCACCAGCAATGTGACCCATTAAACTTCTGGATTTTGGATGGCTTAAACCGCCAATCACAGAGAGGTCTGCACGGTGGGGCTCTAACGACTTCAATACGTTGGTAAATTTGTAATCATTGCCTTGACCACTGGGGAACCAGTTCCATTGCTTGTAATCTGATTCTAGGCCCGGCAAGCTGACACCGTTAGGAACATACACATATGCGAGGCGCTTGGGAGCACTTAAGCGTTTACCCAATTGAGGTTTAGTCTCTGCCATGCATTCCAAATACGGAAGACATGCGGCAACGCCGGCGCCACGTAAAAAGGTGCGGCGACTTAAACGAAATGGTTTAGCTGAACTCATAATTAAATACCTTATCCTTGTTTGAACGACGGGCTATTAATAATGGCCATTAACACAGACTGCATGCTGTAATCGTTTTCTTTCACCTGACTCAAGATAGCGGCAAGCTCATCATCATCTTGGAAGCTCACTTCTTTACCGAGAGCATAGGCAAACAAATGTTTCACTAGAGAATGCGCCACTTGATCGGGCTTGTTATCCATTAGGTAGGCCTTTATTTCAGCCATCCCTTCTACGGTCATGCCGTCAGGTAAAATGGTAACTGAATCGACAGCCATCCCCTTGTAATTTGCACGGTAACGACCAACGGCATCGTAATTCTCAAACACAATTCCATAGGGGTCGATTTTGGCGTGACAATCACGACATGATTCTTTATCTCGGTGCAATTCAAGTTGTTGCTTGAGGGTCAACTGATCGAACCCTGGGGTGTCAGGGTCAAGCTCTGGTACATTAGGTGGCGGCGGTGGTGGCTCTACCCCCATAATCTTGGATTTCAACCATACGGCACGTTTAACAGGGTGACTATGCACACCGTCGGCATGACCCGTTAAGAAGGCACCTTGGCCGAGTAATCCGCCACGACCGGTGTCCGCATTCAGTGGAACTTTCTGGAATTCAGGACCCGAGACGCCGTTAATACCGTAGAATTTAGCAAGATTTTGGTTCAACATCGCAAAGTCAGATTCAATCAGATTTAATGCACTGAGGTCGTTCTGGATCAAGTAAGACAGGAACTCTGTTGTCTCATTTGCCATATCTTGTTTCACAAAGCGGTTAAAGTCTGGGAATTTTTCAACGTCTACCGTCTGTCCCTTCAATAAGTCAAGTCGCAACCATTCGGCAGCAAAGACATTGATAAACCGCTTTAGCTTAGCGCTGTTTTTAACCATCCGATTCACTTGTGTAGCCAAGTTATCTTTTAAACGCCCTTGTGAGGCTAAACTGAGGAGTTCTGCATCTGGCGGTGAATTCCACAGGAAATACGATAAGCGACTGGCTAACGCATACTCGCTGATAGGCTGAAGGGTGGTGTCAGACGCAGCTACACCACTAACACCTAATAATTCAAATAGGCGGTTGGGTGCTTGCGGTGCTGTTTCAACTTGTGCAAGTTGCTCTTTTGGCTCCGCAAGGTATAAGAAATTTGTGGAAGACAAAATCGCAACCAAGGCTTCTTTTACACCATCTTCAAAGCGATCAAATTCTCCTTCAATGGCTTGCCAGAACTCAAAATAAGGCTGAATTTCGTCATCTGAGACTGGACGTCTAAAGGCACGTTCGGCAAAGTGATGAATGACGAGTTTGGCATATTCAGGGCTGTCTTTATCTAAGTTCGAATCAATAAAAATGTCACTGTGTGGTTGGCTCGGCCACTGTTCATAGAAGGGGGCTTTAAACTCAATGTATTCAACATTCAACACCGAACCCTTGTCCTTTTTATTGGCAATCATATCACCGTTCCAAACACCGACTTTTAGGCTGCCGCTGATCCATTGGTCACCTTCAGCATCTGGGTTAGGTACTGGCAGGTTCTCTAATCTTCCTCGGAAGCGATAGACCTGACTTTCACCATTATCCGTGGTGACAGTAGACACGTGGTCAAGGGCAAGGTAATCCATGCCGTCATCGGTACGTGAACCAATGTAAGGAACCACTACTGGTGATGCGTTGGGATCAACCTCATTCACAAAATAGGGATCGTTTATCAGTGAAGCATCCGTCTTGGTGGGCGTTGTTTTGGTGAAAATGAGATCACTGAATCCAGGGAAGTTTTCGCGAGCTGTTAGCTGGAATCGGTGGCTTCCACTGGCAAGCGTCGCAACACCTAATTTGGATACAACGGGTTGTCCTTCTTTTGCTCTTCCGGTTGCAGTGAGATGATGAGCAAATTTCACATTCTTACTAAGCTTTAATTCTATTGTGGTGGTTTCACCCTTGGCGAGTTCAGGGTGAACGAGATTGATTTCATAAAATTCAGGCTGTTTTGAGCGCAAATTGACACGGAACCGAGCTGAACCTTTTGGTGCGCCATCAAGCAGTTTAAAGAAGCGAGAATCTTGTGTGTCTTGTTCTAAACTGTTGATAGTTTCTGCCTTGGTAGGCACCATAACGACAGAAGTCTTGCTATCGGTTATAGGATGATGGTGTTCATCCAGTTTCACTATGGGATTGACATTATCAGTGGCACTTGCCTGAGATAATGGCACTTTAAATGTCTCACCGCGAGACGCTTTAATCGTGATTTCAAAGTTGCCTTCCATAGGGAAATGTTTCTTCACCTGCATAGCGAGATTCGGTGAAGGCCCATGCCATGAACCAAATTTCCCTACTTTGTTGATTTCAGGGTGTGGCTTAGCCGAGAATAGTGAGATCCCTTGCTCGTTGACGGCAAAGCGATGCTTCTCTGAACCACGTAAACTGGCACTGAAGTAGGTTTTTAGATCGCCTAATGCTTCATCAGATTTTGGTTGGCCTTTTTCATCCAGTACTTCTACATAAAAATGCTGCTTTTGAAGGGGAACACTTAAGTAACCACCGGATTGACTGTGGTTTTGATCTTTACCAATGTTGTCACCAAAATGCATGCGATAATGCACAGCTTCAGGTTTTTCCTCAGGATCAATGGCCTTGGTAAGGGCAGTTCGAGCGATTTGCTCAAATGTTTCTAAGTGTAATGTGGAGTTTTGCAAAAGCTCTGCATTATTACTGAAGCCAATTTCTGATAGCGGATCACTGGGTAAGGTTTCGCCAAACGCCACATCAACACCCGTGAGATCTTTCAATGTGTTTTCATATTGTGGCTTTGATAGGCGTCGAATGACTTGCTGACTTTTGCCTTTCTTGGCTTCTTTGGCAAGGTTGATACCGTCTGTTAGCCATTCCACCATTTGACGCCTTTCTTCGTCACTTGGCTGTTGTTTCTTTGCCGGTGGCATTTCGCCCGTATTGATCATGTCCAGTGCTGCATGCCAATGGGGCGCATCATTACCATTGATAAAATCAGGACTTAAGATATCCAGTTGTACCCCACCTTTTTGCGTATCTGCACCGTGACAACCAAAACAGTATTGATTAAATAGTGGGCGGACAGTCTCGTTGTAAACTGCGTCGTCTACTTCAACTGCGACTTTTGTCGCGGGTGGAGCGAACCAAGTGGCAATAGGCTCTGGTGCAAAGCGGACGAGATAAGTTTCGCCGTGGACCAAGTTACCGCCAGCATGAGCCGCGTAAAAGATACCAAGGATAAGGGCAGTTGATGCTGTACTGTAGGCTGTTTTGTGCCATGTTCGAATGCGACTCGACACGAAAATAGCGGTTGCAATGAAAGACAACAAGGCAACCGTCAAGCCACCAAGCATATGTTGTCTAACTTCATCAATGGTGAATCCTTCATTCGCCGCTAATAGCATACCCATTAGCACGGTAAAAAATACGGCAAACGAACCAAGCCACCACAGAAGATTGATAAAGGGTCTCAAAGTTGAATTTTTGGTAAAGTAAGCCCACGCTGATAAAGCTGGTGCCAACAAGAGAAGTGTTACCGGGAAATGTAAGACTAAGATATGGAAGCGACCCACAAAGCGTAAAAAGCCATCGCCCGCTTGGCCATTAATCGGTACCACGGATGCAACCACGAGCAAGATTACGCTCATTATCACTAATAGCCATTGAGGCTTAAACCAACGCAATTGAAACACATTACCTCCAAAACCAATCAAGGTTTCGATTCTAATACAAAAACAAACCTGTTTGTTATAAATAATGTCCCAGTTTCTACAAGGTTTTTATATCTTTTTTAAAAATAATTTACAAAAAACGTGTTTTTCATGACATTAATAAGGGTTTTATCGGCGAATGAGTGACCAAGTATGAGACATTTTCGTCATGATGAGATTGAATTACGTTAAGGCTTAGATAAAAGAAAACCCAGTTGGAACTGGGTTTGGCCTGAGAATGTTGTTAGAATACTCGGTGGTATTGTTGAGTATCGCCACACACTATTACCTGTGCTTGTCAGGGTTTCTCACGATTCATCGAGGGAGAAATCAAGCTGCACTTTTTGATTAAACTGCTTCACGGGTTGGCCCCCTTCAATTTTTGGCTTGTATTTCCACTTTTTTAGTGCGCGCTGTGCTTCGCGATCAAAAGTACGTCGTGGCTGAGA
>CAXRGH010000193.1:0-11468 GCA_964230195.1 Alteromonadaceae bacterium | reverse complement strand
TACGTGAGTAAAGGTTGTTCCTTTAGCGACTAATTTATCTAGGTTAGGGGTACTGATACGTGAATTTCCCAATGAGTGAATGGTATCGATCGACTGATCATCAGCAATAATCACCAGAAAGTTAGGTTGTTCTTTTGCGATCGCTGAGGTCGCTAATAAACCGGCAATACCCGCCATAGTCAAAGCAGAGCCAAGACGGTTTAGGCAGCGTTTGACGAAGTGTTTGTTCGCTAGCATAGTGTAAATCTCTCTGTTGGTATCAGTAACCGTTATTTTGCTACTGTTGTTATTCCATTCGTTGCACAGCCCGGTGACAATACTGGGTTAACAACTTGTTAATCCTTGGTTGCATTCTATATTAACTCTTCCTTGAGTTAAAAGTGATTTTTATTAATAAAGAGTAATTTTTTGCCATTTGCTATGATAATATTTCGTAATTCCAAGATTTTAAGTTTGAATGTAAAGATTTCCTTTGAAATCTTTACATTTCTCGTGCCCAGTGGTTCAAGTTTCTTTGGCAAAGAGACGATATACTGAGCGAAATTGTTCATTACTCAGGTTGGTTTATGCGCCTCGCTGCACTCATGTTTTTGGTTGTTATCGTCACTGGTTGCGCTTCATTTAAAGAACAAGCGCCGTCGGTTATTGATGAACAATTCACCGGTATATTGAGGACTCCATCAAGTCATGACAGCAAGGCGACTTTTGGCTGGGGAATTGAGCTTCCGTCTGCCATCAAACTATTGATGCGTGAGAATCAGTCGTCAAATCTCTCTGCTTATACTGCCCAGCAGAGACAACTCATTGCTGATGCAAACTATTACATGACATCAGGTAACCGTGTACCCCAACCGTCAGTATCTATGTCTGCTGCAGGTAGCGAAAAGTTCACTAACGGTAATAGAGTAGTAGAGGATGACTTTGGTATTAATGTGGGGGTTAAATGGCAACCCGATCTTTGGGGGCGGCTCGCAGACCAACAAGCAGCTAGCGAACAAGATGTGATCGCGGCAACCTGGGATCTTGCAGCCGTGAATTTAAGTATTCAAGGTCGTTTATTAACTGCATGGCTGAACGTATTAGAGCAACGTCAGTTGTTGAACCTATACGATCAAAACTACAAGAACCAAAAACAACGCGTTGAGCTATTGGCGAAGCGAGTTGACTTGGGGCTGACCTCAACGACTGGCTATGACAATGCGAAACTTAACTTGCTCAGGCTCAAACGTGATCGAATGACAACCGCGAATCGCTTACTTCAAGGTAAGCGACAGATCAACGTGTTACTCGGTAATGCCCCGAATGCAGAACTTCAAATCCCATTGCAATTACCAGCATTACAGCCATTCAACTATGAGATCGATTCTCTTGGTTTAGTCATGACACGCCCCGACGTTCGGCTTGCAGAGGCAAGAATGTTGGCTGCGGGTTACCGATGGCAATACGAGTCGTTGAACCAGTTACCAAGACTAACGTTAGACTTGCGCTCCCGCGTAAGTAGAGAGAATGCGGGGGAACTGTTTGATACCGACTTTTGGTTGTCATCCCTCAGTGCTTCTATCATACAACCAGTCTTTTTTAGAGATGACCTCAATAAACAACAAGCCGTGGTCAAGGCACGCGCAGAAGTTGCAAAGGCAACCTATTACTCAAGTGTATTACAGGCGTGGTCTGAGATTGAAAACATTGTCCAAGACACTAAAATTTTCGCGGCGCAATTGTCTGCCGCTGAAGACGGTTTACAGAGTGCTACTCGGGTTGAGCGCAATACGCTTGATCGCTATGAACTTGGCCTTGCCTCAAGTTTTGATGTATTGACGTCTCAGCGTAATACCTTGAATGCTTCTATTGACGTGATTCGTTTGCGCGTCACTCAAGTCAAAAACCGTATTAATTTCCGATTAGCTTTAGGTCCGTTAGAGGAGTTGTAATGCAGCGTAATCCTATTTTCCAAACACCATCAGTGCGTGCTTTGTTGTTTCGCTTACTTTCGACGTTTGCAATCGTTGCTGTGATCGGTGCCGCGTGGATGACCTTGGAATTGTTGAAGCCTGTGCCTCAAGAGAAACCCAGGAAAGTGAAAAAATTGAAGGTGTTTATTCAACCGGTTAAAGCAAAAACCACTCATTTAACGGTGTCAGCTCAGGGAATAGCAGAACCAAAATCGGAAATTCAGTTACGATCTGAAGTGGAAGGGAAGGCCGTTTATGTCTCTCCCGCTTTTGTTGCTGGTGGCCAGTTTTCTGCTGGTGATTTGCTGGTGAAGTTAGACCCTCAAGATTATGAATTGATAGCGATTCAACGCCGAGCTCGAGTGACACAAACCAAAGAGGCATTGCAGCGAGTCAGAGCTGAATCAGAAAACGCGATAGAAGAATTAACCTTGTTGAATCGTACAGAGGCATCAGACTTAGCCAAAAAGCTACCCCAATTGGCACGTGCAGAGGCCGACGTTGCGTCAGCCGAAGCCGCGTTAAAACAAGCCGAAATCAATTTAGCACGTACCGAAATCCGTGCGCCATTTAATGGCATGGTACGGAAGGAATCCGTTGCTCCAGGGCAGTTTATCAACCGCGCGTTTGTCCTTGCGACCATCTTTTCGGTATCTGAAACTGAGATCCGTTTGCCCTTACGAGGCGAACAGTTATCGCAACTTGCATTGCCACTTAACTACTTTGCCTCACCAGAGCAATCAAAATTCACTGTTGCCTTATCTGCTGACGTCGCTGGTGAGCGTGGACAGTGGACGGGGAAAATAGTGCGTACTGAAGGTGTCATGGATAAAAGTACGCGAACGGTTTATGCGGTGGTTCATGTTGATACGCCGTACGCTACCGATAACGGCCGTATGCCTCTGGTGGCAGGAATGTACGTTAATGCACAAATCAAAGGGCGTGCGATAAAAGATGCCGTTACTTTGCCACGTAAGGCTATCCGTACGGATAGTAAAGTCTGGTTGGTGGATAAAAATGAGACACTACAAATTGAAGATGTGACTGTGGTTAGTCGCGACCATCAAAATGCGGTGGTCACTGGCTTGTCTGGTAAAAATCGCGTTATTACGTCTGCATTAGTGATGGCAGTTGAGGGATTACCGGTTCGCGCAATTGATCCAAGTAAATCACAATCGGAAACAGAAGATGCTAGCCCGCTAGTACCCAAATTAAACGTACCAAGCAGTAAAACGTCTGCTACTAAGCAAGGTCCATCTCCCAAAAAAGCCGCAAAGGGTAAAATAGGCGGAGGGGCATAATGAATCATTCAAGCATTGCCTGGTGGGTTAAAAATCCGATTGCCGCCAATTTACTGATGGTGACTCTGATTGTTGCTGGCCTATTCAGTTATAAATGGGGCGTTGAAAAAGAACCTTTCCCAACGGTCACAATGGCGGTTATGGATATTTCTGTCACCTGGCCGGGTGCAGGCCCCCGCAATATTGAAGAACAGATTATTGTGCGCTTTGAAGAAGCACTCAAAGATGTTGAAGATGTTAAGTCCATTGTTTCCAAGGCAACCCAAGGGCGAGCAAAAATCACAGTCACTGGAAAATCGCGTGTGGATACTCGTAAATTCGCTGATGACGTTCGCGGTAAGATCAACGCAGTCAATGGTTTGCCAAGTGATGTAGAACGTCCGGTAGTGACTGAACGTGTCAATCGTCAAAGTATGATCCGTGTTGCATTATCCGGTGATTTTGACGAACGTACGTTATCTCAATACGCCCATCGTATTCGTCGTGAAATTGCCTCGTTGCCGTTGATCTCCAATGTACAGTTAGCAGGTGCTGGACGAGAGGAAATCTCCATTGAGCTATCTCAAGAGGCGATGCGTGCGTTTAATATTAGTATTGACCAAGTGGCACTGGCTATCCGAGGGAGTTCAATCAGTCAATCAACAGGAACCGTCAGAGATGAGTCTGGGATTTTGCTATTGAGTGTGCGAAACCGCGCGGAGGAGCAACAACAATTTGAAGATATTGTTATCCGCCGTGATAGCACTGGAGCAACCGTTTATTTGCGCGACATAGCGACTGTTATTGATGGCATGCAAGACGCCAACTTCATCTCTAACTTTGATGGGCAGCCGTCGGTCATGATTGATGTGATGAATACCGATTACATGAATATTCCAAAGATGTCTGACTATGTGCGTGAGTATATTGATGCCAAACAAAGCAAGTTACCTAATGGCATGAAACTCACCTTGTGGGCTGATTGGAATGACGCGTATCAATCCCGTCTTTCGACAATTTTGGATAGCGCATTAACCGGACTAGTGCTGGTATTTTGTTTGTTATTGCTGTTTTTGCAATTGAAAGTGGCGTTATGGGTAACTGCCGGCATTGCCACTGCATTTGCTGCGAGCTTTGCGCTATTGCCTCTATTTGACGTGTCGTTGAACATGCTCTCTTTGTTTGCTTTTATGATGGTAATTGGCATTGTGGTTGATGACGCCATTGTGATTGGTGAAAGTATTCACGTGGCTCAGCATGATGGACATGTCGGTGATAATGCTGCGATTGTTGGGGCTTCAGTGGTGGCAAAACCGGTCATTTTTGGTGTGTTGACTACCATGGTGGTGTTCGCTCCTATGGCATTTTTACCGGGCAGTACTGCTGAGTTTACCCGGGCGATTTCCATTGTAGTGGTACTTGCCCTTAGCTTTTCGATTGTTGAAGCCCTGTTTATTTTACCCTCGCATTTACGTCATTTGAATGATGCCCAAAGCAAGCCTATCAAAGCTCAGCAGGTATTCTCATCTGTGATGACGCGTTTCCGTGATCGCGTTTACCAACCTTTATTGCTATTTGTGATTCGCCATAAATTCAATACGCTGGTGGTATTTATCGGGGTATTGGCGTTATCTAATGTGGTGTTGGAAAACAACTACGTTCGCAAGTCATTTATGCCAAATATTGAATCTGACAATATTCGGCTTGTTGTGACTCTGCCACCGAATACTTCACGAGAACGAGTTTTGCAGGTGTTGGAGCAAATTAATAACGGTCAAGCTGAACTTTTAGACTACGTTGAAACTTTGGGTAAAGGGCCTTTGGTGAAGCATTTCTACAATAGTTTATGGGGAACCAGAATCACCAGTACCATTAAATTGGTACCGGTTGATGAACGGCCCATTTCCATTCAAACGGCGGCTAATCAACTACAGAATTTGATTGACGATATTCCTGATGCGGAAGACATTGAATTCAAAAGCACCATGAATACAAAGGATCCTAAAATCGGGTTTGCGATGAATTCTGAGAGTATTGAAGCCTTGTCCGCCGCGGTGAAGGATTTGAAATCACATATCGGCCGCTATGAAGGCGTTTCCCTGATCCGAGATAATTTGGATAAAGGCAGTCAAGAGTTGGTTATTTCACTCAAACCGGGTGCGGAAGCGTTAGGGTTGAACCTGAGGGAAGTGAGTAAACAAGTTAAGCAAGCCTATTTTGGTCAGGAAGTACAACGTATCGCTCGTGAAGGCGGTGATATTCGGGTACGGGTGCGTTACTCACGAGAGGAGCGAGAATCGATCGCTACCTTGGATACACTAATGATACGAATGCGTGATGGGCGTGAAATTCCGCTGATGACAGTTGCTGACGTCACGTTGCAACCTGGCATTCAAAAAATATCCCGCAAAAACGGCGCAAAAGTCGGCAATATTTGGGCTGAATATTCGGGTGATAACCAGCAGGGAATGATGAAAGAAATCTATACGCAGTTCTTGCCCAAATGGAAGTCACGTCACCCTGAAGTCAAATGGGGTAAAGGCGATCGGAGTCAAGAAGAAGAAGATTTCATGAACACGGTTTACCGACTTGAAGGACTGGCGTTATTGATTTCTTACATGTTAATGGCTATTGCGTTCAAATCATACGTTCAACCGCTTCTGTTGTTGAGTGTTATCCCTTGGGGCTTCTTTGGTGCCATTGCCGGTCATTGGATACACGATATAGAGTTTGGGATATTTTCTATGCTCGGTATTTTGGCGGCGTCTGGCGTTGTCATCAATGATAACCTGGTGTTATTGGATGCGGTCAATCGAGCCAGGCAACAGGGGCAGTCAGCAAGAGATGCCATCATTAATTCCGCATTACTGCGCTTTAGGCCAATTGTACTCACGTCACTCACCACTTTTATTGGTTTACTCCCCATGTTATCTGCGCAAAGCGCTCAAGCTAAGTTCCTTTTACCTATGGTGATTTCTCTTGGTTACGGCGTTATCACAGCCACTATAGTGACACTCATTTTGGTGCCTTGTTTGTACTTAATGGGTGACAAACTGAATACTATCTACAGCCAAAGAAAACATCGATTTATTCATGGGACGAATGATTGATACAAAAAAGGAGCCGGTTGGCTCCTTGATTTTGGTTTTAGTCTTTGCTGTTACAGACATTATTTCTGATTAAGTAAATACTTCCGTATAAATCTGTCAATCTCAGTCAGTACCGTTAGCCTACTCTCTTGCTTGGTGAGGTAATGACTCCCTTCTTCGAGTTCCACAAAGCGCGCCGCTTTCTTTTGTTTCTTCAGCGCAGCGAACATTTCTTCTGATTGCTCCACAGGAACTGACATGTCGTGCTCACCATGGAGCAATAGAATAGGTGTATTCACGTTTTTAATATTATTAATTGGGGATATTTTTTTTACATACGCAATATCGTGTTTCTTGGCTTTTATCACATCTTGCCAGTAACTGACTGCCGAGTGATAAACGCCATGTTCTCTCTCTTCAAAATCCAGCATACTGTTAATATCGCTAATGCCGTTGATGGAAACCGCGCAAGCATAATCGTCGGGGCTTAGTGTTGCTCCTGCAAGTGCCGCGTAGCCACCATAACTGGCGCCAACAATGCAAACGCGCTCAGGGTCAATAAAGTTTTGCTTCGCTAAATGGTGCATGGCATCGGAAAGATCAGACTGCATCTTTCTTCCCCATTCACCGTCACCGGCTCGCTCTATTTTCATACCGAAACCATCTGATCCTCTAAACTGCGGTTGAATGACAAGTATTCCCAGTGACGCAAAATACTGCCCTAACCAATCAAAACCAATAGTATCATGGGACGACGGTCCGCCATGGGCAAGAACAATTGCAGGCAAATTCTGAAGCTCTTTTCCCTTAGGTAAAATCATTAAGGCGGGAAGTTTTAGTCCATCACGCGCTGTGTATTCAAATGTTCGCACGGGACTGATGGCATTCTCCCCGATACTAGGGCGAGCATGAGCGAGTAGCGCTAAATTTCCATCACTGTAATCCAAGTATTGACCTGATGCTCCATCTCCCTCCATGAGGAAAACAGCATGTTTCCAATCATCCGTGAAAGACTCCAAATAAAAAGTGTTATTACGGCCCCGCGATAGTAAACGTTGTATTGAAGCATCTAATTGAGGGTTTAGAAATTGGTAGCTGGCTTTGAATCCTTTATAACGCGCACCGTAAACGATGCGGTTGTTATCAGTGATCAGTTCCGCTGCGTCATGGTTAGGATTGGAAAATATTGGTGCAGATATGCTGCCATCTTTCAATGACATGATCGCATAGACACGTTGTTGTATATCACTGTCATAGGTTTTAATCACAAGTGCATCACCGGCTTCGGTGATCCCTTCCATAGCTATTGTTCGGTATTTGTATACTTTATTGTAGATTTCTTTCCACTCGCCATTATATTTCCCGTCAATCTTATGCTCATTCGTTTTGTCGTTGTAGTATTCAATCGCCACCACTTCTTCGTCGTACATTATGAAGTTGATGGCATGCTTTCCACCTCGTTTGACTAAGCTAAGCTTACGTTTCCGCTCAAGTGATGTACGATAAACATTTTTGTCGCCGTTGCTTTCATAGGCCGGAACAAAGGCAGACTTCTTGTCCTTGGCGATAGCAATAATATTCCCACTACCGATTTGTCGACTCGTATTGGCAGTCACTAACTGAAAACTTTTGTCGCCATTGAGGGCGATCACATGCATGAATGTTTCATCATTACGCCCGCGATGTCCGCGACGATGAAGGTTTTTGAAAGACTTCAATATCAAACGTTCATTAGACGCGAAAAAAAGTGCGACAGGCTGGATGTTTTCCACCGCTTGTATCAATAAAGGCTGACCATTCTTGCGGTCCAGCACGACAATCGCATCGTCGGCTGCTGTTTTTGCTCTAAATGCAACACGGCTGCCGTCGGGAGAAAGTGTAACCATACTGTGCACTGGTGGTGCGCTGAAGGCATTGATTTGAGGATCGACTTTACTAGATGCTGTGATGGAAAAGAAAAGGGCACTAACGACTGAAAAAAATTGAAATTGTTTGAGCATTGTTATTCCAAAAACTGATGGTGAGCCAAGTGATTTCACACTTTTGGTAAAAGGGAACAAAATGTTACCTAAAGTAGGTAATATCTCAAGCTGAAAATGAAACAGATTGTGCGCACGGTTAAAGTTCTGGTAACTAAGCCTATGAAAAACATGAAAAGAGCTCAAAGCAGTCTTTTTTATTGGAGTTACATAAGAAGCTTTCACAACGATAGTTATAAGCAAAGAATGTTGCTAGGTAGAGCCACGTGTGTCTCGCTCAATGGACTGGTGCAATCTGCCACTTGGGGATTGTGGTAACACCGGCAAATTGGGAAGACATTATCTGAACGTCTGGTTGCTCTGAAACTAAAAGCGGTTCGTTATGAACCGCTTTTAAAATGCTTAGAAAAAAGTTGAGGTCTTAGCCCGCAGCGCTTTTTTCGCTCGAGATAAGCATGTGGTTAGGCGTTGTGTTTCACGTGAGCTCTATAGCCGTATATTGCGATCACAATGAAACAAATCAGTGGTAAAACAAATGATGTTTGTACTGACGGGATACCCGCAATCAATGCTGGCGCATCAATCATTGACCCCTGCATTCGAGGCATAAATGCACCACCAACGATGGCCATTACTAAGCCTGCGGAACCCAGACTTGCGTCATTACCTAAGCCTTTCAGTGCAATGCCGTAGATGGTAGGGAACATCAATGACATGCAAGCAGAGATACCAATGAGACAGTAAAGTCCGGTCATACCACCGACGAAAATGGTGCCAAGTGATAACACAAGGCCGCCCGCTGCCAATACCATCAACAATTGTCCTGGGCGGATGTAACTAAGAAGGAAAGTACAAATGAATCGGCTTGCAAGGAAAATGCCCATCGCTATCATGTTGTACTGCTGGGCCTCTGCGGCTGTTAAGCCAACCGATATCACACCGTAATGGATGACGAACGTCCAACACATAATTTGTGCACCAACGTAGAATGCTTGCGCAATGACACCTTCGCGGTATTTACCGTTGGCCAGTAAGCGTTTGAAAGTATCGCCAAGTTCTGAACGTGTGAGTGGTTTATCATGAGAGATAGTGTCTGGTAGCTTTGATACTAAAAACAGGATGAATAGCAAAGCAACAACCACAGCAATTGCAATGTAAGGGCCACGCACTGTTTCTAAGTCAGCAGTTACCATTGCTTGGTGAGCAGCTGGTTGAGCAGTTGCAAAATCAGCCAGTGCTTGAGTCAACTTACCATCCACTTCTGCTGGCATGAGTTCAACATATTCTGGGTGAGCTGCTTTTTCTTTTTCGTAAAATTCAGCCACTTGTAGATTACTCAAAATGAAAGTACTGGCAATGAACATACCAGTGAGTGAACCAATTGGGTTGAATGCTTGCGCTAGATTCAAACGTTGGGTTGAGGTTTCTGGTGAACCCATTGAAAGAATGTAAGGGTTTGCAGTAGTCTCAAGCAATGCAAGGCCACAAGTTAGGGTACACAAGGCAATCAGGAAGTAGTTGAATTCTTCATACCAACTCGCAGGTAGAAACAGGGTTGCACCAATGGCGTAGAGTGCGAGTCCAAGCAAGATACCTGATTTGTATGAGTAGCGACGAATAAAAATTGCCGCAGGGATAGCCATAATGCCGTAACCCAAGTAGAACGCAAATTGAACCATACTACTCTGGGCATTTGAAATCATGAAGATATCTTTAAATGCTTTCACTAATGGGTTGGTGATGTCGTTCGCAAAACCCCAAAGAGGGAATAAAAGCGCAACAAGAATGAATGGAATGAGGTTCTCTTTACTGACGATGGCGACTTTCTTCATTGCTGAAGCTTGTGACGCATCGTTTGTAACGTTTGCTGAAGACATACGTTTCTCCGTCGTGTTTAAAACCCTTTTCAGGGTGTAAATTTACCGTTAAGGTTGTCCATTATATATAATTAATCATTTAGTGGAAGAATTTTGTTAACAGTATGTTGAAATTTTGAGAGACTGCTGCAAGAACAATTCGTTATCTTCCACGCCAATAATAGGGATATTATTATGTTGCTGCGACAACTCGTCATCACTATCACTTTGCTCTCTGCTGCCTATGAAAGTTATGCTAGCCAGCAAAATCAGCCGAATATCATTGTTATACTCGCCGATGATGTCAGTCCTGATAAATTTTCCTTTTTTGCACAAAAGGAAGCCGTCAATACACCGAACATTGACGCGTTAGCCAAACGCGGTGTGGCCTTTGAGACTGCTTATGCCACTGCTATGTGTGGCCCCTCTCGGGTTCAAATTATGACTGGCCGTTACCCTGAAAAAACTGGGGTTTATCAAAACGGGATTTGGAAAGGGGACAGCAGGCAATCGGTATATTCTAATTTTGACAATTTTGTGCAAGTGGCAAAGCAAGCAGGCTATGTTACTGGGATCACTGGGAAGTGGAATGCGGGAGAGCAATTTCCAACAGAACCAAGCATTGGATTTGACGAGTACAACCTCTGGAAGGGAGAAAAGAGTGCCAAGGGGCGAAAAGGGATCACCCCGTTCAACGGAGCGTATGAAGATGCGGATACGCCATCACGTTATTGGCACCCGCTTTATACCCAAAATGGTAAACGTTTAGTCACAACCGAAAATGATTACGGTGTGGACCTTGAAACTGAGTTTGCCATGGATTTTGTAAAGCGCCATAAGGACAAACCTTTTTTATTATATTGGCCAACGGTTGCTCCCCATGGTACTCGACTTGGCATGCCTACAACGCCGCACAGAGGAAAGCCAGGAGAAATGGGGAAAACAGGTAAGCAAGAGACCGCGGCTCGTTTTGATGCCCTAATTGAATACTTGGATTTTAGCGTTGGTAGACTAGTGAAGCAGCTAACCGATTTATCATTGTTAGACAATACCGTCATCATTTTTACATCGGACAACGGTACTGCAGTAACGGCTAAAACGCGCGGGATTGAACGCGGTGTTCAGGTGGTGTCAATTATGGCTGGTCCAACGATAAAGGCGCGTGGTGCAACAAGAGAGTTGATGGACTTTACTGATATTGCGCCAACGATTCAGGATATCGTTGCAAAACAAAATGTGAGTCGTTTTGAATTTGACGGTAACAGTCTTTGGCCGTTCTTGCAGGGTAAAGTTGATGAGACTCGTCCATGGA
>CAXRGH010000192.1:0-4512 GCA_964230195.1 Alteromonadaceae bacterium | reverse complement strand
AACGGTGGGCTGGAATTAGAATTTCCAGATGGCGCTTCTTACCAAGCTAACGACCAATTTTTGATTCAACCATCTAAAGAGGCTGCAAGCAACCTCTCCTTAGCGATTAATCGTGCAGAAGACTTAGCGTTTGCTACACCTATCCGAGTTGATTCATCCATTAACAATTTGGGAAGTGCAAAAGTCACTAACGTGTCGGTTTCCAACACGTTTGTGGACAATGTCACTCCATTTGACAATGCAACATCTGGTTTTAATGGTAGCGCTGGACTGCAAGTTGCAGGTTCATCACCAACGGGAGCTGGCGGTGTTGGTGCGCCAACAACTATACGATTTACCTCCGCGACAGATTATGTAGTCGAAGATGCTGCTGGTAATACTGTTTCTACCGTAACCGGAGCAACAAATTTAAATAATCTGTTGACTCAAGCGGAAGGCGGAACTGGGTGGCCAGCAGCTTTTACCGCATTAGCGGATTACCCCGGTTATGATATTAGCCTGGAAGGTATTCCAAAAGCCGGGGATAGATTCACTATTGGATATAACACTAGTGGCTTCAACGATAATTCCAACGGGGTTAAGTTAGCGAATATTGAGAATTCCGACTTGGTATTGCAGTCTAATGATGGTAATACCAATAAGGTGAGTTTTAACGAAAAATATACCGCTATTGTGAATGATGTAGGTACAAAAGCAGCTACTGCGGAGATTAATTATGATGCTTCGGTTGCTCTTGAAAGACAATCTAGCGATTGGTTTAATTCATCATCTGGGGTGAGTTTGGATGAAGAGGCCGCAGATCTCATTAGGTTTCAGCAAGCGTACACGGCCTCAGCTAGAGTGTTGAGTACAGCGCAAACTTTATTTGAAACAATTTTAGGCGCTGTAAGGTAATAATTTATGCGTATATCTACAAATCAAGTTTATGATCAAGCGATTCGTGGAGTAATCGACAATCAAAGTGAATTGCTGAAAACGCAAAACAAACTTGCAACAGGAAAGCAAATTAATTCTGCTTCCGATGACCCAGTTGGCGCCGCACAAGTATTAAGACTTACAAAAGAAATTGAACAACTCGATCAGTACAAAACAAACAACACGCTTTTACAAAATTCTTTGTCTACGGAAGAAGCGGTACTTAGAAACGTAACAAGTTCTACTAATCGAGCAAATCAACTTATTATTCAAGCCGGTAATGGAATTAACACGCAAGCTGATAGAGAAGCCATAGCCAGCGAGTTGGCGCAAATTAGAGATGAAGTGTTCGACCTTATGAATACTCGGAATGCTGACGGAGATTATATTTTTGCAGGATATCAGTCTGACAGTCCTGCATTTATCTTTGATGCCACCGCCACGGGCAATAAATATCAGTTTCAAGGTGATGAAGGACAAAACAAAATACAGATCTCAGATACGGTTAGTGTCGCCAACGGCGATTCTGGAAAGGAAGTGTTTGAAGATGTTTTGGCGCGATTAAAGTCTACTATTACCGGTGGAACGGCAACATCTTCGTCTTTAAAAATTTCTCAGCAAGATACCTTTGATGCATTTCATACTGCTAATTATGATGCCGTGACAGCTGCAAACAATGTTTTCACAGGTACTGTCAATGGAGCTGGAACACAAGTTGATTTCACTGATGCTGGCGGCACGAATATAGGTACAGTGAACTTTACATCAGGCCAACCCTTCACTTTCCGAGGGCTCGAATTCAATGTGACAGCGACGGCGGGGCAAACCGTCCAATTTACACTATCACAGCCTGAAAAAAATAATCTTGCTGAAACATTAAATGATGTTGTAACCGCATTAAACAACGAATCTTTGAATTCAAGCCAATTAGATGAAGCTTTGGCTGATGCTTTAGTTGGTCTGGAGAACGGTGCAGTAGCGGTATCCGATGCAACAGCTCGTATAGGTGGCCGTATTAATGTCGCTGATTCTGTTTTAGAATCCAATCAAGACCTAGAAATCACCAACAAAGACGCTCGATCTAAAATACAAGATGTGGATTATGCGGAGGCCGTGGCAGATTTAAGTAAACAAGAAACGGCGTTACAAGCCGCTCAACAAACATTTGGTCGAGTTACGCAGCTGTCATTATTTGACTTCATTTAATAATTCATAAAATCTTCTTTTTCAATACTGGTAAGAAATATACAGCTTTTACTGTATTTATGACTAGAATAGTAGCTTAAGTAAACATAATTATCGAGAATAGCCAAGCCTGGGTAACTGTTGTCTCCTGCTGAGGGGAGAATTTTGTGTAAAAGCAACTTTTTGGTTCTTAAGTCCAATAGCCAAAGAGCTGTCTTAAATTTTTGATTTTGCCAGAGCCTACCTGAGACCAATATAATCCTTTCAGTTAAAGGCAGTGTGCATGGCCCACCAATGTATATACCTAAATCAGTCCATTTCCAATTTTTAAATGGATACACTGATTCTCCTAATTGGGCGGTATAAGTATCGGCATCTCTGCGAGTAACAGCAAAGCACTTGTTTTCAATAAAGAAAAGGTCACTCTCATTGGGGTACCCTAAGTTATGTGTAGCTTTGCTCAAAGCGCTGTCATTGACTACAGAGAATGTCCTCAACGGATCACCCGAATAGAATTTTAAACATTCCATACTTCTGTTGTATGCAAAACCATATGCGACAGGCCTCATTTTTTGGCCTACGCTGAATTTGTTTTGATACCATCTAACTCTCCACAGCCACCAACCTGGTGAGCCAAAAGAGCACTCTTTAGACCATGTTCCTCGTTTGTTGCGAACCCAATAAACGGGTTGACGATCCGTAGGATATACTCCTGTTTTCGCATTGACCCTATATGCAAGAAGTAATAGCTGACCTGATGCTGAGATACTTATTTTTGGATCTCTCAAATCTGCATTTGGAGCTCTTATTGACTCCTGATGTTGAATTTTACCTTGTGCATTGAGTCTTAATATCCTAATAAAACCATCTTTACTTAGGTGTGAATTTGCTTCTCTAAAACAACACCAAAGTTCTCCATTAAATGCACATAAATCGGTAAACGCGTTGTGCTTTCCCTTATCCCAAATTAACAATGTTGAATCTGTATTTTTCACGAAAAAACAAAAATTATATAATTTTCAATAGTTTAGACTATGTAGTGTCAACGTGATAACAAATTTTTAGTTTTTTTTTCTTTTCTACTCTAAAAACCCACTTCAGGGCGACGATAACTTTATTGAGAGAGCCAACGACATTCATATTGGTAGTGTGATGTCTAATTTTAAATAATCGAGCTGACATCAGTCAGTTGAGGCACAGTTATGTCTAATTGTCGCCGAATCGAGAGTGTAGGAGAGATGTAATGTCTTTATTCGTAAATACAAATGTGTCTTCATTGAATGCCCAACGCCAGTTATTTGATTCAGGTAACGCCTTAAGCACTTCATTCGAAAGACTTTCTTCAGGATTCAGAATCAACAGAGCAGCTGATGATGCAGCTGGTCTTCAGATTTCTGACCGTTTTGAATCACAAATTCAAGGCCTAAATCAATCAGTACGAAATGCAAACGATGCAATTTCATTAGTGCAAACCGCTGAAGGCGCGCTATCAGAAACCACCAGCTCATTGCAGCGTATTCGCCAGTTAGCGATTCAATCACAAAATGGTATCAACTCGTCCGCAGACAGAGCAGCACTTCAGCAAGAAGTTACAGCGCTTGTAGCAGAACTATCTCGTATTGGCGCAGACACCAACTTCGCAGGTAACAGCATTTTAAGCGGTGGTTTCTCCGCAGCTTTCCAGGTGGGTGCTAACGCCGGGCAAACAATTTCGGTTAATTTATCTTCATCAGACGGTGCTAGCTTCGGTGCATCGGGTTTGGGTGTAGGTACAGTTGATATTTCGACTACTACAGGAGCTTCTTCAGCGCTTACTGCAATCGATACTGCTATTTCTTCGATAGGTGCTCAGCGTGCAGAACTCGGTGCTTTGCAAAACCGTTTCCAATCTACAATCAGAAACTTGAGCACAGTTGCCGAAAACTTATCAGGTGCGCAATCACGTATTCGTGATACTGATTTTGCCACAGAAACAGCGAACTTGACTCGTAATCAGATCATTCAGCAGGCGAGTACCTCTGTATTGGCACAGGCAAATCAGAGACCTCAATCGGCGCTATCGTTACTAGGTTAATTGAGCAAATTCGAGATACAATTGAACTCATTTTTACGAGTTTATAGTTTGATAAAAGCCAGCTTTATGCTGGCTTTTTTGTATCTAAATTAATCACAAAGAGTTTTTACACTAAATAAAATTAAGAATTTTTTAAATCTTTTTACAGGATAGAAGTAGCCCATGGAGGTACTACTTTAGTCCAGTATTGTCACTTTTTTCCATTCCAAACAAACAGAAAAACTCAATATTTACAGTGAGTTAAAAAACTTTAGGACTTTTTTCAGTAAATCTTGCACAAAAAACCTTCAAGGAATTTTTCGATTCGACGATAACCAAAAACGAGAGAGCCAGTGACA
>CAXRGH010000191.1:0-19893 GCA_964230195.1 Alteromonadaceae bacterium | reverse complement strand
ATCTGTGCCGTCTGTGCCGTCTGTGCCATCTGTGCCATCTGTGCCATCTGTGCCATCTGTGCCATCTGAACCGTCTGTGCCATCAGTACCGTCTGTGCCATCTGAACCGTCAGTGTCGTCTGTTCCGCCAGTATTATCAATGATGGTGTTATCTGCCGGCTCGTCACCGCCTCCGCCACCACAAGCAGTAACACTAAGACTTACCCAAAACATGATGGCCAATAATTTTAATAATTTCATGATTAGGCTCCCGATTTAATAAAAGACAAGTTAGCATCAACACTGTATGGGCTTGGGAAATTTGCCATTGTGGGGAATAACTCAGGGATCTTACTTGGCTCTACGCCCATCCAGTTTGCAATCACTCCTGAACATTGACTAACCGATGAGCTTGGTATCCATCGGCCTCTGCCGTTACTCGCATCAATACCATCATCAAGTTTCAGATCAGGATGAGAGCCAAACAGATGTCCTCCTTGTATCATTCCCCCCATAGCAATTGCGTGTCCTCCCCACGCATGGTCAGTACCGGTAGTCACTGGGTCGTTGCCATTTGGGGTAAAGGTTCTGCCAAATTCAGACCCCACAAAAGTGAGGGTTTTATCAAAGTCTTCCAATGCCACAAGAGTGTCTCGAAATGCTTTTAGGGCTGCATTGAGCTCTGTCATTAACAATTCGTGATCCAACAGCACTTGTTGATGTGTGTCAAAACCGTTCATGGTGACAAAGTAGATAGGGCGGGTGTTGGTGGTCTCGCGGCGCCCCGCAATCATTTTGGCTACGGTTTTTAAGCGAGCCCCGACTTTACTGTCTTCAGAGACGCCAGCTTGTGCGAAAATCTCATCAATATTGACAGGATTATTTTCAGCAACATCAAAAACACCGCCAAGGGTGGTCTGAGCAAGCTGCATGGCATGATATACTTCCTGATATTTACTCGCCATCAAGTGCGAGGCGTTAGTGCTCATGGCTGAATCCATCATGGATAGTCGGTCGCCATAAAAGCCTTTTAAGTTCACTAAGCCGTCATTACCCAACACGTAAGGATTAATATTACCGTTATCAGTCACTTGAAAACTGTTTAAACCAGCCAAAGAAATTAATGATGATAGCGGCGTATTACTGTTATAACTCTCTAATGCTTCTGCCATTCGGCCACCCCAACCACTAGAAAAAAAGGCTGTGGGTTGACTCTGATATTGGCGTTGTTGGTCGGCGTGACTAAAGAGTTGCGGTGGGAGTTCTGCGGTCTTATCCAAAAATTCAGTCCGGGTGACTGGCTTGATAATATTGCCCACATTGCAAATAAATGAAAGCTCTTGGTTATTGAACATCTCAGCCATATCACCACATGACGGATGCAAGCCAAATCCGCTGTAACTTTCGTTACCGTCAATCTGAACATCAGATTGAGGACTCAGACTATGCAAGTCGTCAGCAGGCAGCGCAACTACCCCCCTGCCAGACTCATAACGTTCTCTTAGTACACCCGGTGATTTGGGTGCCAACATATTAAACGAATCATTGCCTCCGTTAAGGAACACAAAAACAAGGGCCTTATAATCATCAGAAGATTGTTGTCCCAAGTAGCTTTCTAAACCAAAAGCTTGAGTAGCCACTAAACTTGACGCTGTCAAAGCAGCAGACTGTTTAAAAAACTGACGACGAGAAGGTGAAAAGCGATTTCATGACATACAACTATCCTTTCAGAAGACCAAAAAAGCGTGTTAACCAAAAGTATAATAACTGTTAACAAACTTCACACAAGTAAAAATTGTTTACAATCCTTAGATACTGTATTGAGTGCACTTTTTTTATCGGTAGATATTCCATACAACATGAGTACAAACGCCAATAAAACGTAATGGTTGCAGTTTCAAGTGCATTTATTCGTGACGGTATGAAGAAATGGTACGATTAGCCGCGAATGCTAAAACGTTGGAACCTAGTTAGTCCTACCAGTCAGTTAAGGCGCGGAGAGTGAATTCATAGCCGTCAATGGCTAATACCGCGTGCTGGGGCGTAATTTCAACAAGCGTCAGTACACCTTCCACCGAGTCACCCTCACGACGGACCAAATCATTAATGTTGATCCATCGATCCGACGGCTCACTGGCGTACATATGGGCGTTATAAGCTAATGACGGGATCTTTGTCATTAGACGAGGGGGGATTTGATCAATCCTTGGGATATCACTGGGCACATCATCAACCGGCTCCTCGGCAGGTTCAGATTGGTCAACATTCTGAATCGCTTGTTCAAATATAGCCAGTAATTCTGGTGAAATAGGTTCGGATTGGGTTTCCGTTGAGATTTCCGCCTTTACCGCTGCCTGGCTCTCTGTTTGTATTAAGTTTGAAGAAAATTCCGTATCCGCTGACGGTACTTCACTTAATGATATCCCGTCACCCTGACTGTCTCGCCCGTCAGATTGCAATCCAGTCTGTTCTGTATCAAGTTTTGTTTGTGACGATTCAACAATTGCCAAGGCCGCTTTTTCGGGAGTTTTAACCGTTGAACTATCATTATCAAACTGAGGACTTTCACTAACAGACAATTGCCTCGGCATATCTTCACTGTTAGCACTCTGCTCAAGCACCATGTTGTTATTGGTATCAGAAACCATCAGCCCTTGTGCCTTCGATTCTACCTGCTCTACCAGACCAGCTACAACGGTTTGGTTATCATTCGAATTCAACCACCAACGAGAAGCTAGGTTACTCATCAAGCCAAGTAAAAACGCGAGGGTAACAACCGCAGCGCCTCGCCTAACATGCTGTAGATAAATATTGATAACAGATTCTGATGCTTCACTGGCAGACAAGTATAAACCGGACTGAAGGTGATTGGTTGGTGACTGCGCGGCCGATTGTTTTGCTTCTTTAAGCAAGAGATGAGTGACCGAATGATGATGGGCATTATGACTGTCTACTTCACCAGTCTCTGCTATCGTATCTTCTTCAACATAAACGTGGGTGACCCCAACACTCGTAAGCCACGTTTGCAGCTCAGTCGAAAAAGGCGTGCGTTCGGATCGTAAACGAATATTGCCTCGTTGCTGGGCAATACCCGTGACAATCATGTTGTCAGTCAAAGACTGAATCATAACAACCTTCATAACATGCCACCTACAAAGAAACCCGCCACGGCGGCCAAAACACTGAGTAGAACGATCGGTACGGTTTGAACTTCGCGCCGCTTAGCTTGTAGGACTTCTGGCCCTAACACATGTTCAGCAGCTCGCAGGCAAGTCACCAGCCCAACACGAGCGTTGGCAGACAAAGAGCAAACCATCAAACATCGGTCGCAGAGTAAATTAATCACACGGGGGATCCCGCCCGATAGCCAATAGAGGCTGGCTAGTGCTCGAGGCTCGAAGACACCACTGGTGCCACCCGCAATCTGCAAGCGATGGCTAACATATCCCGCGACTTCTTCTTTTGATAGTGGCATTAGATGGTAACGCGCTGTAATTCGTTGAGCTAATTGACGTAATTCATTACGTTTGAGTAACTGCTGTAATTCAGGCTGACCGATTAATACTATCTTCAATAATTTCTCTTTGTTGGTTTCCAGATTCGTCAGTAAACGCAATTGCTCAAGCGCTTCTGGCTGCAAGTGTTGCGCCTCATCAATCATCACGACTGTGTTAATCCCAATCTGGTGGTTCTGTACTAAACGGTTGAGGATGGTGTCGGTTAATGCTTTTAAACTAAACGTGTCACTGTAGTCTAACGCTAACTCATCACAAATCGTTTGCAGTAGCTCAAAGGCAGATAGTGCGGGATTTAAGATCATGGCAAGTTGCGTGTTCTCGGGCAGATCTTGCATCAGTTTGCGGGCAACCGTGGTTTTACCTGTGCCTACTTCTCCCGTGAGTAACACAAAACCACCTGATGCTAATAGGCCATAGCTTAAATGAGCCAATGCTTCACGGTGTCTCGGACTCAAGTACAAATAATCAGGATTTGGCGCAATAGAAAATGGCGTGTCGGCAAAACCAAAATAAGATAAATACATATAAATTGAACGCGTTAAAGAGTTAATTTGACGTTACCTTGTTATGTATAGCATGTCAAAGTGAGCTTCGGGGTTTTATCACGTGTTTTTGATACATCTTCTCTGTGCTTCACTGGTACATCTGCCCGCTTACTGGCATAATAACGTCATCAATCAACAGGATATGTACATGCAAGTTTTTTTAGTTGGCGGCGCAGTAAGAGACGAACTCCTCGGTGTCCCGTTCCACGAACGCGACTGGGTTATCACAGGAGCAACGCCTGAAGCTTTAATACAACTTGGATATCAGCAAGTGGGTAACGACTTTCCTGTTTTTTTGCATCCCCAAACGCGGGAAGAATACGCCCTCGCTAGAACTGAACGTAAGCAAGGGCTGGGCTACACCGGATTTGTTTGCGATGCATCGTCTGGCATCAGTTTAGAAGATGACTTAATTCGTCGAGACTTAACTATCAACGCCATTGCCAAAAACAGTGATGGTGAATTAATTGATCCGTACGGCGGTCAAAATGACATAGAATCCCGCGTTCTTCGACACGTTTCTGACGCGTTTATTGAAGATCCGTTGCGCGTATTACGTGTTGCTCGCTTTGCCGCTCGCTACCATCATCTAGGATTCAGTATTGCGCCAGAAACCCAAACATTGATGCAGCAAATGGCCAAGTCTGGAGAGTTAACGCAATTAACGCCTGAGCGGGTTTGGAAAGAAATTGAAAAATCATTGCAAACAGACAACCCTCATATTTTCTTTGAAGTACTAAGAGAATGCGGAGCCCTTGCTGAGACTTTTCCCGAATTAGACAAACTCTGGGGCATCCCGAATCCTGTTAAGTGGCATCCTGAAATTGACACAGGTATTCATACCATGATGGTATTGCAGCAGGCCTGCTCCTTATCCACTAAGCTGTCAGTGCGTTTTGCTGCCTTAGTGCATGATCTTGGAAAAGGTGAAACACCATCCTCTCAGTGGCCATCCCACAAAGGCCACGAAACAAAAGGCGCTGATATCATTGCTATTGTCTGCCAACGTTTACGAATACCCAATGAATACAGAGATCTCGCTAGCCTAGTCAGCCGATTTCACAGTAAAGTACATCGTATTACGGAGCAATCTGCAGATGCCATCCTAGAGATGTTTGATCAATGTGACTTATGGCGAAAACCCCAGCGGTTTACAGACTTTTTGACCTGTTGCCAAGCGGATTTTTCGGGTAGAGCTGGTTTTGACTTACGGCCTTATCCTCAAAAACGAATAGTTGAGGAGTGTGCATCGCAAACACGGGCTGTGGCGGTTAAAACGATTATCGAGAAAGGATTCAAGGGTGCCGAAATTAAACAAGAATTATCAAGACAAAGAGCTACTATTATCAACACAATCTTATCGCATTATCAGCCAACGCAATAGCGAGCATCCAAGCGATAGTAAGAATCCAATAGTCAGCTCATAACCAAAAAGAGAACGATATGTTTGAGACACTGGAACTTGATTCCAAATTATGTAATGCCGTTGCTGATATGGGTTATAGCAAACCCACCAGTATTCAATCGTTAGTCATACCTGACGCCCTTGCCGGTGGCGATATTCTCGCATCAGCGCCAACAGGTACTGGAAAAACTGCAGCTTTTCTTTTGCCTGCGTGTCAGTTTCTCTTAGATTTTCCACGCAAAGATCCGGGTAATGCACGAATACTGATCCTTACACCGACGCGAGAACTTGCATTGCAAGTGTATGAGCAAGCCAAAGCCATTACCCAACACACTCAGCTCGTGTGCGGTGTCATAACTGGCGGTATTAACTACGGCACAGATAGAGAAACATTATCAAAAAGTCTGGATATCCTAGTCGCAACCCCGGGTCGCCTATTTGAGCATATTGAAAAAGAAAGTTTTGATTGCCGAGAAATTGAATCACTCATCCTTGATGAAGCTGATCGCATGTTGGATATGGGTTTTTCAGGCATTGTTAATCAAATTGCCGCTGAAGCCAGATGGCGGAAGCAAACCATGCTATTTTCTGCAACGCTTGAAGGTGGCGGTGTTGCCAAATTTAGTCGAAATATTCTCACAGAACCTAAGATCATTGAGGCAACACCCAGCCGTAAAGAGCACGGGAAAATTCATCAATGGGTTCACTATGCTGATAACTATCAACATAAATACAAGTTGCTATGCCATTTGCTGCAAAAAGAAGTAGATAACGCCATCATTTTTGTTAAAACCAGAGAGCGTCTTCAGTCCTTGAGGCAAGCCTTGGAATCGGATGGTCTACCGTGCTGTTACTTGCAAGGAGAAATGCCGCAAGATAAGCGTATTATGGCATTAAGCCGATTCAAGTCAGGCGAGGTCAAGCTCCTCGTAGCAACCGATGTTGCTGCTCGTGGTATTGATGTACCTGACGTCAGCCACGTTATTAATTTTGATTTACCAAGAACATCGGAAATTTATGTTCATCGCATTGGCAGAACCGCACGCGCAGGGAAAAAAGGAACGGCTATCTCCATCGTTGAAGCTCATGACATGGCGCAGCTTTCCAAGCTTGAGCGGTACACCAAGCAAAAGCTTCCCATGCGCTTTGTTGATGGTCTGCGTCCAGAGAACAAGATTGCTCGGGTTCCGGTGAAAAAGAAGAAAGTCAAGTTAACGGCGCGCGCCGCAAAGCGTAAAGACAAGAAAGCAAAAAAGAAAAAATAACCAACATAACAAAAAGAAATAAGGTCGCGTCATGAGCATATGGATTTTATTCACGATATTGGCGGCCTTTATGCAATCTTGGCGAAATGCACTGCAAAGTAAACTCGGTGAGCAAGTTGATGTTGCCGGGGTCACGTTAGCACGGTTTATAGTTGCAACTCCGATTGCAGCACTCTACTTATATATCCTTTATCAGTTTTATCCCAATAAACCGCCCTCTTTAACTACGAAGTTTTGGCTATTTGTCTGCTCTGCTGCTGCTATGCAAATTATTGCGACGGGGCTTATGGTTATGCTATTTAAACAGAAGAATTTTGCAGTGGGCGTTGGTTTAGCCAAAAGCGAAGCGCTTGCAGCAGCCATTCTCGGCCTATTATTTTTTGGCACTGTGCTCACCTTAACAGGTTGGATTGGTGTACTCATTGGCGCTATTGGTATCTTGTTATTGAGTAACAAAACTGGCTGGCGACAATTGGAAATGTCAACCTTACTTATGGGTGTTGGTAGTGGCGTCGCATTTGCCCTCACGTCATTATGGATAAGAGAAGCGAGTCAATATACAGGCCTTAGCTTCCCTGTGAATGCGGCATGGGTATTGGTGGCTGTACTTGCCATCCAAACCGTTGTGATGACTGCGTATCTCGGCGCTTTTTCGCGGCAAAGTTTAAAGCAGTTATGGCAACAAAAATCACTCACCACATGGGTGAGTATTTGCTCTTGTTTAGGGTCTATTGGCTGGTTCAGCGCAATGTCATTACAAACGGTTCCACTCGTCAAAACATTAGGGCAGATAGAAATCTTTTTTACCATGATGATTGCAGCATGGTGGCTCAAACAACCCGTCTCGAAAAAAGATTCTCTTGGCTTAATCCTAGTGGCTGCTGCCGCTGTGCTGGTGATGTGGCAATAAATACGTCGTTGATTTCTCAATTATTTCTATATGCTCGTCGTGGTCGACAGAATCATACGTGGGTTCATTCCAATGTTGGCCTATACCCGGACGTCAGGAATGCGTATACTTCAACTACCCTACTCAAGCATCTCTGAAGGTCATATTTCGTGTCTAAAACCATTGTACTTGCCAGTGGCAATAAAGGAAAAGTGTCAGAATTGACGCAATTGCTCGCTCCCATGGGGTTCAACGTTGTTCCTCAAAGTGATTTTGACGTCCCTGACGTTGAAGAAACTGGCACAACCTTCGTAGAAAATGCCATTATAAAAGCTCGCCATACCAGCCAAATTACGGGTTTACCAGTGATTGCTGACGACTCGGGTTTAGAAGTTGATGCTCTTAACGGCGCACCTGGCATTTATTCTGCGCGCTTTGCTGGCGCTCACGCCACGGATAAACAAAATTATCTACAACTGCTAGAGCAACTAGCCAATGTACCAATGGCAGAGCGTACCGCTCGCTTTCACTGTTGCCTTGTGTATCTTGAAGCTGCCACTCATCCAGTTCCTACTATCTGCCACGGTACTTGGGAGGGTATCATTGCCCAACGTCCCTCTGGCGAAACCGGTTTTGGATATGACCCTGTGTTTTATGTGCCTGAGTTTGATTGTACTGCGGCAGAATTAGGCGCCAAGAAGCAAACCATGAGCCATAGATTCAATGCACTGCAATTATTGGTGAAACAGCTCAAGGATTCAGCGTGATCCTGCAATTACCACCGCTTGCACTGTATGTTCACATACCTTGGTGTGTTCAGAAATGTCCGTACTGCGATTTTAACTCCCACGGATTAAAACAAACCATACCTGAAACAGCTTATGTCAGTCATCTATTGGATGATCTTCGGCATGACGCGCACTTTGCACAAGGCAGAACCATCAGCAGTATTTTTATCGGTGGTGGTACCCCTAGCCTTTTCAGTCCAGATGCAATTGCTCGCCTACTTGAGGGAGTGAAGAAAATCATCCCCGTTTCACCTGATGCTGAGATCACACTAGAAGCTAACCCCGGAACCGTTGAAAGTGAAAAGTTTGTGGGTTTTCAACAAGCCGGTGTCAATCGCTTGTCCATTGGCGTACAAAGCTTTGCAGCAGATAAACTCGTCAGTTTAGGGAGAATACATGATAGTCAGCAAGCAATTAATGCAGCTGGATACGCCCGTTCTGCCGGACTATCAAGCTTCAATTTAGATTTAATGCACGGTTTGCCGGACCAATCTTTATCACAAGCACTCAGTGATCTGACTATTGGGATTGAACAAGCGCCACCACACTTATCGTGGTATCAACTAACAATAGAGCCGAATACGTTATTTTATTCTCAGCCACCGGAACTTCCGGATGATGATGTGTTGTGGGATATTCAAGAGCAAGGACACCAACTACTGACTAACGCTGGATATCAACAGTATGAAATTTCAGGTTATGCAAAGCCAGGATCCCAATGCCAACATAACCTCAACTATTGGCGTTACGGTGACTATCTTGGCATTGGTTGCGGTGCGCATGGCAAAATCACAACACCAAATGATATTGTTAGGACAGTCAAAGTTAAACACCCCAAGGGCTACATGGATTTGACACGCCAGTATATTGATAAACAGCACAGCGTGTCTGAACACGAGCGCCCATTTGAATACTTCATGAACCGATGAAGGTTACGAGAAACGGGTGCGCTTGATGAGTTCGAGGCTCGCACAGGGTTACCAAAAACCTCTGTGTTACCTGTGCTTGAAACAGCCGAACGTCAGTCGTTAATATCAGAAAGTCGTGGAGAGTGGAAAACAACCGAACATGGTATTCGTTATCTCAATACATTGTTAACGCTGTTTACTGACGATGAGTAAGCATCCAAAGAAGGCCACTAAAAAAGCCCCTTTACTGGGGGCTTTTCAATAAACGGGGCAAGATGCTAGCCTTCTTTCCTCATCAATGAGCTGTCGTCAGCTGGACCATTCTTTTCAGCTTGAATGCGCATATAAATCTCTTCACGGTGAACTGAGACTTCCTTCGGTGCGTTGACACCTATTCTTACTTGGTTACCCTTAACACCAAGAACAGTCACTGTTACTTGGTCACCTACCATTAAGGTTTCACCTACTCTACGTGTTAAAATAAGCATTCTATGCTCCTATTCCACTATCATTACCACATACTTTCCATAAAGAATGTATATCCCTTACTACGCCTTAATTGTGGTAGTAGATTGAAACTACAGCAATTAACCATTAGTAGAAATTTGTCTTCACATCCCGAAATACAGGTGATCTCAGGAGTACGGGCCATTTATTATCACAAAAAAGTGTTGGGTATTATACCTATTGATTAACCCATGTCGAGACAGAAGCTAAAGCTTTTTCAAGATTCTCTGGTTGTGTACCACCAGCTTGAGCCATATCAGGACGGCCACCGCCTTTACCACCAACCTGCTGAGCTACAAAATTAACCAAGTCGCCAGCCTTGTATGAACCCACTAAATCTTTGGTTACACCAGCAATAAGATTCACTTTGCCTTCCCCAGCAATACCAAGCACTATCAATCCGCTGCCGAGCTGATTCTTTAAATCGTCCATCAGGCCACGCAGCGCTTTTGCCTCCACGCCATCAAGTTTCGCCACGAGTAATTTGACGCCGCCAACGTCTGACACTTGATTCATTAAATCAGAACCTGCTTGTGCTGCTAGTTGTTGTTTCAAGCCTGCAATCTCTTTTTCATAGCCCTTGCTTTGCTCTAACAACTGGCTAGTACGGTCTACGACATTGGCTGAGTCGCTCTTCAATATGCCCGCGACTGACTGCAATTGACGCTGTTGCTGTTGCATGGCATCAATCGCCACCATCCCAGTAACCGCCTCAATCCGTCTGATACCAGACGCGATACCCGCTTCCGACTGAATACGGAAAAGGCCAATATCTCCAGTCCGGTCAACATGTGTACCGCCGCAGAGTTCGATTGAAAACTCGCCCATAGCAACTACGCGTACTTTCTCGTCGTATTTTTCACCGAACAAAGCCATTGCACCCGACGCTTTTGCTGCTTCTAGATCCATCAATTGCGTGTTCAGATGATGGTTATTTTGAATTTCTGAATTCACGCTATTTTCTATTTCAAGCAGTTGCGCTTCTGTAACGCCTTCAAAGTGTGAAAAGTCAAAGCGTAAACGCTCGGCATCCACAAGAGAGCCTTTCTGATTAACATGCTCTCCCAATATATTTTTTAACGCAGAATGTAATAAATGGGTGGCGCTGTGATTTTTGCGAATAGCATTTCGATTCGCTTGGCAAATCTGCGCAGCAACTTCAGCACCCTCAGACAATGTACCTTGTGCAACACCATGATGAGCAATGGCTTCACCTAGCTTCACAGTATCTTCAACAACGAAAGTTCCGCCATCAAACTGAAGCTCTCCTTTATCACCAACCTGACCACCTGATTCGGCATAGAAGGGGGTGTTGTCTAGCACTACGATCCCTTTTTCACCTGCCGATAATGCGTTGGTTGCGCCTTGCTCATTAAATAATTCAATGACGCGACCATCAAAGTTGTTATTATCATACCCAACAAACGCTGAGGACTCGGATGATTTAATTTGTTCATTGTAATCTGTGCCAAACTGGCTCGCTTGTTGAGCTCGCTTACGCTGTTCAGCCATCGCAGCCTCAAAGCCTGCTTCGTCTATCGTAAAACCTTTTTCACGGGCAACATCGTTAGTGAGATCAGCTGGGAAGCCATAAGTATCATACAATTTAAAAACAACATCCCCAGCAAGTACAGTACCCTCAGTAGCTGACAACGCATCATTAAGGATCACCATACCGCGCGCCAATGTCCGCGAGAACTGTTCTTCTTCAACCTTGAGGACTTTCTCAATCACCGCTTTTTGTGATGTAAGTTCTGGATATGCCTCTCCCATTTGGTTCACTAGCTCAGTTACCAACTGGAAAAAGAAAATGTCGTTTGCACCGAGTTTGTAGCCATGTCTAACAGCACGGCGAATAATACGTCGTAGAACATAACCGCGTCCTTCGTTAGAAGGCATTACACCATCACAAATCAAGAAACCACACGAGCGGATATGGTCTGCAATCACACGCAATGATTTATCTTCTAAGTCCTTTGCGCCAGTAATATCCGCAGCAGCCTTGATCAGCGATTGGAAGATATCTATCTCATAGTTGCTGTGTACGTCTTGCATGATGGCAGAAATACGCTCAAGCCCCATTCCAGTATCAATTGATGGTTTTGGTAAAGGCTCCATTGTGCCGTCTGCTTGACGGTTGAATTGCATGAATACCAAATTCCAAATTTCAATGAACCGGTCACCGTCCTCTTCAGGAGAGCCTGGAACACCGCCCCAGATATGTTCGCCATGGTCATAAAATATTTCAGAGCACGGACCGCAAGGACCAGTATCGCCCATTGACCAGAAGTTATCGCTCGTACTGATGCGAATAATTTTCTCGGCAGGAATACCCATCTCATTAAGCCAAATATTATAGGCTTCGTCATCTTCATGATAAACCGTGACTAACAGTTTCTCTTTCGGTAGCTGCAGCGTTTCGGTTAGGAACTCCCATGCGAAGGCGATTGCGTCCTTCTTGAAATAGTCACCAAAACTAAAGTTACCCAGCATTTCAAAAAAGGTATGGTGACGAGCGGTGTATCCAACGTTTTCAAGATCGTTATGTTTACCACCTGCGCGAACACAACGCTGTGAAGAGACCGCTCGCGAATAACTGCGCTTATCACCGCCAAGGAATACATCCTTGAACTGATTCATCCCAGCATTAGTAAAAAGTAAGGTCGGATCATCATGAGGTACCAATGAGCTACTATCTACTTTTTGGTGACCCTTGCTTGCAAAAAAATCTAAAAATGACTGTCTGATTTGTGCTGTTGATTGCGTCATAACGAATTCCGATTTACCTTTAATCTGTTTATCTTTCCGGAAGATGAACTCTCTCGATTACTGAATAAGAGCCCTTGATCGTGGCACAGAAGATACCACGAAACTAAGGGTGTTCACAACAACTGACACCGAGGATCCGCAGATGACAAATACAGGATTCTTCATCTACATTATGCATTATCCGTATTACTCATCGTCAGCATTGATTGCATATTGGACTTGCTCGCTGTCAAATCCACGTTGTGCAAGATACCGATAACATTTTTGTTTGATTGGATGCTCTTTTAATTGCTCGCTTGAAAAGCGCTTTCTGCGAACTTCCAACGCCAATTCAAACCAATCAACATCAGATACTGCGATAGCCGAATGAATATGCTGACTCGATACTTTGCGTTGTTTGAGATAGCCAGACACATAAAGAGGCCCCTTGCCCTTGCGAATAAGATCCCGAACGGCGACTTCTGCGTAACGCTCATCAGACTGAAAACCGAGTGACTTCACGCGCTCTATTTGCGCTTCCACAATCGCAGGGCTGCAGCGCTTAACCATGAGCTTTTGCTGTAACTCGAACTGACTGTGTTCTCGGCGCGAGAGCAGAGCGATGAGTCGCTCATAAACCAGTTTTGTTTCATCATCAGTGTTTTGTGTCATCGGGGCTGCATCATTGAATCATAGTAAGAGTATTGTTACATTGGCTACGCAAGTTGCCAACCCTTCATCAACGTTACTGCGCACTTAGGAATGACAATTACCCATGTTCACTTTCCAATTTGTTAATGACCTCAAACCGCACCAGGCAGCAATCACAGCCCTATCTCCCGCGGAATGCCCGTTTGAAAGTATTGATTTTCTATTGGCACTTCAAGACTGTCAGTGTGTTGACGGTCAATCAGGCTGGAATAGTCATCATTTACTGATTTATCAAGATCAGGTAGTGGTTGCTTTTCTCCCTCTGTATCTCAAACAACACAGCTACGGTGAGTATGTTTTCGATTGGGCGTGGGCGTCCGCTTATGACAGACACGGATTTGAATACTATCCGAAACTCGTATCTGCAATCCCATTTTCACCGGTTCCGAGTCGTCGTTTGCAATACAAACAGGGAATAGAGGTTGCTGAGCTTTCTGAGGCTATCCAGCGTCATTTAGAAGCGTATTGCGAAGCTCATGATTACTCCTCTTATCATATCTTGTTTCCCGAACTTGAGGAAAGCAAAGCATGGACAAAAAGAACCATGCAACGCACAAGCGTTCAATTCCATTGGCACAACAAAGGATACGCATCCACTGATGATTTTTATGCGCAACTAAAATCAAGGAAACGTAAAGCCATCAGAAAAGAACGCCAGCATCTGGTGGATGCAGGATGGACTTTTAGGCAAATAACGGGTTGTGACATAACAGCTGATGACATTGACTTTTTTTACCAATGCTATCGTCAAACTTACTTAAAGTTGAGTGGACACACCGGCTATCTATCCCCGTCCTTTTTTCACCAACTACAACAAAGATTGTCAGATAATTTATTGCTCGTCATTGGAGAATGCCAAGGTCAACCGCGTGCATGTGCATTATTCTTGTTTTCTGCCCACACTTTATACGGGCGCTACTGGGGTGCTCTTGAAGAAGAAGAGTTTTTGCATTTTGAGACCTGTTATTATCAAGGCATTGAGTTCGCTATTCAACGAGGATTATCATTATTCAACCCTGGCACTCAAGGAGAACATAAAGTAGCAAGAGGTTTCAATCCTTCTGTTTGTTATTCGAATCACTGGATTAGTGACTTACAGTTTCGTCAAGCCATTGCCGCCTTCATTGATACTGAAACAAGCCAACTCTCTGAGTATCAACATCAACTTGCCAACAAACTTCCATACAAAATAGAGGACTCAAATCAATAAGTTGGGATTTTATGTATTTACCTAAGACATACAAGACCTTACCCCCAACAGAAGATCATAGGCAAGCAACTGTTTTAGCAAGAAATTTCAAATTCAACAGCTCCGTTTACAAGTATCGATAAACTAATGTCTATCTTGCCGAGAGTAAGGACTTGTTCTACACCTTACATAATGCCCAATATAATGGGAAACGGATCCATTGCATGAAGAGATATGTCTTCGCTACCACACTACTTCTGATTTTGGCATTGCCTCAGGCACTTGCCCTGAATGTTTATACCCCCCAACGTCACCTTACCACTCAAGATGGACTATTAACGGACACGGTCATTGATGTCACACAAGACCAAAACGGCTTTTTGTGGATAACCTCGGTAATGGGGATAAATAAATATGATGGCACATCTATGATCCCCGTTTATTCAAAGCCTCTACCGTTCAACAACCCGGGGATCCACTCAATGTTTGCTATCAAAACTGGTGGTTTTTTGGTCTACCACAAAAAACGGGGATTCTTTTATTTCAATCCTGACAAAGATACTGTTGTAAATCTGGAACTACTTCCTTCATTTCGTCGCCACAGAAATATCCAATTGACTGAAACGGAACACGATATTTGGGTGATAACGCCCAACCAATTATATGCAATTGATAAATCAAGCCTTAAGATGCGCTGGAATAAAGATTTCACTCCAGAACATCGCATTGTTGATGCCGCTTTCAATCACGACTCTATTGTTACCTTGAGTAAGGCCGGTATTCACTTTTTTGATACAAACAGTGAAAAATGGCTAGATAACTCTTTTCCACTGAAATATGAGAGTAATTCGCCGCCAGCTAAATTGATTAAAGGGGATTTGAACCAACTATATGTCATTTCAGATACCAAAATAAAACAATACAATGTGGATGAAAACTACAACTTCACTTTAATCTCCAATACCCCAGTTTTAATTCGCAACATATTATCCACTGAGGCGTTTGGCTCTCATATTTTTATTGGTAACGAACGCGGGATATATCGTTATAACGTCAATACACATAAAGTGCACTTTCACTTTTCCTTTGCCAGTCTTACGCCAACATCAAAACCTTATGTTGTTGGACAATTTGCTGACCGCAATGGCACTCTATGGTTTTGGGGGGATAATGTCGGGCTCTTTTCCATTGAATTATTTAATCCAGAATTCATAAACTATGACTACAAACACAATGAGCGAAAAAGTTTAAGCCATCCCACGGTGTGGGGAATTCACAAACAACTTCGGTATCCAATGCGATTTTGGGTTACCACAGGGGACGGGCTAAGTATTGTAAACACAAAAGCACGACACCCTATCAAACGTCAACTTAAGCAAAAATCAGAAAATGGTGACTTCATACCGGTACAAAAAGAATTGATCAGTGTTGTTCATGAGTCCAACTCACATTTATGGATTGAGACGTACGGTGAGTTACTGTATGTCAGGAAGTCAGGATTTGTCATTGAGCCCTTACCGTTGGGAGAAAAAATCAATCAAGTCTTTGGCAAACGCCAAGCAATCTATCGTAATGACTTAAAGGGGCGCTTGTGGGCATCCAACGGTACCAAACTACACTACTTGAATTTGAACGACCTATCCTACACCGATCTCACTGACAAGGTATCCATCCCGAGTGGTCAAAAAGTCTACAACATTCTTGGTTTTGTGTTTGACAATGATGAGTTGTTTTTATCAACCCAGCAATACTTGCTCAGTTTTAACCTAACCACGGCTGAAACTCGAGTTATCTATTCCCTTGGTGACACGATATCAAAAGATGACTATAGCTGTTTTGAAAGAGTGGTGTTCGATCGCGAGAGAAATGTGCTGTGGTTAACTCACTTAACAGACGGGCTACACGCTATTGATGCATCGACTTTCGTGGCGAATACGAGGCACTATGAGGTGTTGCGCGAGGTTGGTAACGCCTACTCTCCTATGCTGGATCATTCTAATTTACTGTGGCTCTCTACCCACAATGGTATCATTCGCTACAATCCCGAGATATACCACTACACGCGTTTCACTAAAAAAGATGGCGTCAGTAGTAATGAATTTAATGCCTGGGCTGCCAACAGCATCATCGCCGATGAGCAATTTTTTTACTACGGCGGAACAACAGGTATTACCGCATTTAATCCCAATTCAATAAGCCGGGACATGATTGATATTGAAAATCAAGTGAACATATCCAAAATTGAAACCAATAGAGGAAATGAGTTGTTTACTAACAACACCAAGCAACTAGCTATCATTAATCTGGACTATACAGAGAATAGTCTCACGGTTCACTTTACCAATAACTTGTTTCACATTGGCCAAGAAATGTTTTTTGAATACACGCTTGAGCATAATAACGTGCTTTCTAAAAAACGCACAGACAATACTTTCGCAGAATTAACCCAACTGCCCTACGGAAAGTCAATCTTTAAAGTCAGCGCTATTTCTCCCTACACCGGCGAGTATTCAAGTGCTAAGACGCTGGTAGTAAATGTACAACCGCCCCTATGGAGAAGCGATCTTGCCTACACCCTTTACATTGTTCTCGGGATCATACTTGCAGGTGCAGCCTGGCGAGTCTCCAGTCACTCATTGATTATTAGTCATTCCAAGCTTTCTGAAAAAGAAACCCGCTTTCGATTGGCATTGGCTGGAAGCAACAGTGAAGTATGGTCTTGGCATCGCCAAACCGATAGGATCTCAGGCTTACGCTTAAAAAGTATGTTCCTCAGTACCAATAAGGTTCCTCAGAGAACGGTTAGTCACGATAATTATATGCAGCAGATCCATCCAGAAGATCGCGAGCGATATCAATCTGCATGGGCAGAGTTAATTAATAGCAATGATCCAGAGCACGTATTTTCCATTACCTACCGACTTCAGCACAATGATAGCGAATGGGTTTGGTACAAAGATTTAGGACGATTTGTCAATACTGATGACGGAAACACAAGTACAGTGTCGGGAACCTATTCAGATGTCACTGAGTACCATACCAATCAAGATAAACTACAAATTTATGGCGAAGTACTTCAACGTTCTCACGATTGGGTATTATTACTCAATCATGATTTCACTCAGGTCAGAGGAAATCCTGCACTTCTGCGCGCATTCAATGTTCCTGAAGATAGTTCAGATATTCAGCTATCCACCGTCTTTGACACCCACTCAAAGCGCAACATGTACCGCAACATCATGCTCAACATGAATAACAATGGACAATGGAAAGGAGAAGAGATTTTGCACTGCGCTAACGGCCAATATTATCATCTGATGGTGACTATTTCTTCTACGGGTATCGATAGCCAACGTTCTTACATCATGATGATGAACGACATCACTGAATTAAAACGTGCTGAACAGGAATTAAGAACCCTTGCATTAGAGGATCAACTGACAGGACTGCAAAACCGAAGAGCGTTCAATGTTAGCTTACAAGACGCGCTTGCATTTGCCAAAGCCCATCAACAAAAGCTGTCAATTTGCTTTATAGACCTCAATGGCTTCAAGCAAATAAATGACACACTCGGACATCGCCAAGGTGATACGTTACTGCAAACGCTGGGGCAAAGACTATTGAACAGCCTCCCTAGCCACGTGATAGTCAGTCGAGTGGGTGGAGACGAATTCACCATTATTATTCCAAATGCCGGAACACCACAAGAAATTAAACATCTAATTGAGAGTGTTGTGGATCATATTACACAGCCCGTCACACTCGGAGAACGAGAATTTATTATTGATTCAAGTATCGGCGTTGCCATTTACCCTGAACATGGTGAAACCTCGGAAACCTTGTTGCAGCACGCCGATATTGCGATGTACATCGCTAAAAAAGAGCATATTCAACCCTTCATGTTATATCACGAGAGTATGGTTTCACCCACATTGCATCGTCAAGAAACAGAAGCCAAACTGCGCAAAGCCCTGCAAAACAATACACTAATCGACTTCTATCAACCGATTGTTGATACTCAAACCAAGCAAATCCAGGGAGTTGAACTGTTGATGCGATGGAAGCCTAACAATAAAATTGAATCAATTGGTCCATACATTAGCCTAGCCGAAGAACTTGAACTATTGCCGGAAATGACGAATCAAGTCTTCACCAAAGCCCTCGCCAACTTCAAGCAATGGTTGACGTTTAACCCGAAGTTATTCATATCCGTCAACCTATCAACGAAACACATGAAACAAGCCAACATGGCTCAAGAACTCTTAGACTTGCTGGCGAAGACCGACATTTCACCTCAGCATCTCTGTGTGGAAATAAGTGAAAAAGCAGGTAATCAAGACATTAAAGACGCCATGGATAATCTATCACTATTGCAGAACTCTGGCGTCAGGTTAAGTCTTGACGACTTTGGTAGTCATTCTGCCTCATTTAATCGTTTTAGGCAGTTCCAAGTTGCAATGATCAAGATAGATATGAGTTTTATCCAAAGCATTGGCGAGCAAGTCTCAGACGAGGTCGTCATTACAAAACTCGTGGAGTTATCCGTTCAACTGCAAACAGACTGTATAGCAGAAGGAGTAGAAACCCAGACGCAGTGGGACTTTTTAGCCACTATAGGCTGTAAAATGATTCAAGGGTATTTATATAGCCCGCCAGTCTCAGCAGATGCATTTAATGAAATGATAAAAAAAAACGCATCGACTGATTAACTCGATGCGCTTTTATAAATATGTCTAGTAGTTAAAAGGCACTGTCTTGGTGGACCTTGATAAACAACGGAGTCCCATGTTTGGTGTAATCCACTTTGTATTCTTTACCTGTAATGGTTTGAATGAACAGCAATGTTTTCTCTTCACCAAAACAATCACTCTGGGTCAGATCAATTAACTCAACTTCCATGATTTTTGCTTCACGCTTGTTTTCAGGAACACGTCCCGTGTATTCTTTGACACCGCGATGCGTCACCAAAATCACTGGGCCTTCATCATTGTTCACAATCAAGAGATCGATTTTTCTAATCTTATGAATAATGGTATTTCTGCCGCTGAGTAAATATGGGCGCTCTGACATCTCTTAGTCCTCGTACTAAACTTCATTCATTGATCACAAAACTAACAAATTAATACAGTAAATGTACACAAGAATTTGATAAAAGCGAGAAAAACACCCGAAATATCATGGGGTGAACGCCCAAAACGAATAAATTTTAGCCACTCATTCACGTAAGCAAAGAATTAGTGATGACAATCAAAATAAAACCTCTTATACTCCCCGACATTGTTCTATGCTGATGCAGAGTATTGATGATCTGTCAAACGCTGAACAATCATACACACATGATATAATGGCCCTATAGCTCAGTTGGTTAGAGCACCCGACTCATAATCGGTAGGTCCCCTGTTCAAGTCAGGGTGGGGCCACCATTTTCTTCTCCCAAGCCC
>CAXRGH010000190.1:0-9686 GCA_964230195.1 Alteromonadaceae bacterium | reverse complement strand
CGCATCAGGCAAAATTGTAATGATTGCAGCATTAGAGCCACTTTCAGAACAAAGTGTGAAGTCACCGCCTGGGGTCAAATACGCATTAGAAATGAATCGCGGGTGGTTTGAGACCAATCAGTGGTCTGTGGGTGATAGCCTCGCTATTCGCAAATGAGGACTATCTAGCGCCTTGTAAACCACCAGTGTGCAACAAGACGATACGGCTATTCTTCTTGAAATAACCTTGTGCTAGTAGTTCACGAGTGGCGTAAAACAGTTTACCCGAGTAGGTTGGCTCAATCCGCAGATTTAAGCTAGACAGCGATTCATCACAAAATGTTTGTAGTTCGTCTGGGCGCTTACCGTATCCACCAAAATGATAATCATGATTTATTAACCATTCTGAGTTGCACGAGTTTTTAGTTAGAAGGGTGCTAACTGCCTCCTCAAGGTAGCCCTCCCCTTTTAAAACGGCAATACCAAGACAATGAGTGGAAGTATTGCTAGACACTAAACCAGCCAATGTGCCCCCGCTTCCAACAGGACAGATGACATAATCAGGCGTGTGGGACAGCCCGATGATTATCTCATCCATGATCTCAGAAACACCGTCAATGGCAAGTTCATGACTTCCTCCTTCTGGGATCAAGTGATGATCAGGAAACTTTTGCAGCAGTTCACGGCAGTATTCGTGATTGCTTCGCATCTTGTACGTCAAACGATCAACCAACTCAATTTGCGTATTCCATTGCCTCATATCATCCATTGTTGGGGTACTCGGAGCGCTTGAGTGGCCCCGCACTATCGCAGTCAACGGGATGCCTAATTTGTAACAACAGTAACTGAGTGCATGCAAGTGATTGGAGTGCATTCCGCCAAAGCTTACGATACCGCGATAACCCTGTGATACTACATGAGCTAGCTGATGGCTTAATTTACGCCATTTGTTGCCCGAGATAATGCCATGAATAAGATCGTCTCTCTTGATGTACAGCTGACAATGATTTGGATTATTCCAGTTAGGCTGAAATTCATGCAGTGGGGAAGGCAACGATAGTTTCAAATCAGTTGCCAATGCCGCAGGCGAAGGGTTGATATTCTGTGATTTCATAGTTTGTTAGCTTACTTGAGTAACGCTATCGCAACAAGCAATTACGACACTGCAGGTCAACGATGTGAGTTTCTATTGCCCACTGGTAAACGACAATGTTATAACACGTGTAGTCTCAACTAATTAAAGAGAAAAAACGTGACAATTTTACTCACTTGCTTATTAATAGCCGTGCTTCTTCCTATTCTCAGTAAAGGGCCACTTGCTGTTGCAATGGCGAGAGCTGGTGGCTACGACAACAAACTACCGCGCGTCCAACAACAATCCCTTCAGGGCTTTGGACTGCGTGCAAAAGCAGCTCATGAGAACAGTTTTGAAGCCCTCGCTATGTTCGCACCAGGGGTTTTAGCGACTATTGCGCTCGATGACATCTCAACAACGGCAATCTATATGGCCGTCAGTTTCGTCATTGCTCGTGTTGGCTATCTATTTATGTACTGGCTGAACTTAGACATATTACGTTCTATTTTCTGGTTCATTGGTTTTGGAGCTTCCATTGGCTTGTTAATTAGGCTGATTTAGACTAGTTTGTTCGTATCAACAGGGACTGAAAAAAGCTTTCTCAATATGCATTGGTCAATCACCGCATTGAAAAAAAGACATACGCTACGCGCTTGCATTGGTGCAATCATCCTGCTGCCATTCTCGTCGTATTCAGTATTTGCGCAAGATACAAGTCAAATCAATCCATCAACAACCAATGTGGAGATAGAGCTGGATGGCAAAGTGGTTACCGTTATTAAACAACAGAGTAGTCAGGCATTCACGCAAGGTGTAGCAATCATATTGTCGCCACCCAACACTACGAGTTCGAGTCAACAGCATGTGGGTGGGATTGCGCCATCACTCGCAGAGTCGGGTTGGGCAAGCTTACGAGTTGAAGTCCCCTCCCATCCTCTGAAAATCACACAAACATCAGAACACCGCCAAAAGGAAGCAGGGAAAAATACTACCTCAATGGCGGAAATATCAACCCCTGATACATCAACAGAGACAACTGAAAATCAATCAGAATCGGAAAAATTGACCGAAACATCTGAAACAAACGAAGCGACCTCAAGTGTGACAAATGCCACACCAACTGCTGCCGTCACAGAAGTCACTCGCATTGAAAACATCATTACGCAAACGGTCTTTCAAGAGCAATCCGAAAAGATGGCTGAATTAGTCAAGACACTACTGCCATTGACTGATGAATATCCAGGGTTTGTTCTTTTTATTGCCGAGGGAACATCAGCGGCATGGCTTTCTCAGATACTATCCGAACAAAAAATTACTGCACCAGACGGTGTTGTTTTAGTGGCTCCTTTCTGGCCTCAAGGTGAACTCAATCAACAAATCAGTAATAATCTTGGTGGGATACTGGCACCGCTGCTAATGATTGATCACGCTTCTCAAAACCATTGGGCAAACAAAAGCAAGTCAGATCGCCAACGTGCTTTAAAACGAGCGAGAAAACTGTATTTCAGGCACAGGGAGATCAATCTATCAACCTACAATCATTTGTATCCAGCGGAACTCACTTATCACATCAAAAACTGGACTCGTCATATGAACTGGTGACCTTAATCACGCCCCAAATCATGACGATTATTGAGCGGCATTGAGGCCACTTCAAGTTATTACTAAATATAACAACGAATCAGAAACATAAGCCCATCCCGCGATTTTCCCCACGTTTTAGTGGGTGTTTCAGCTATACTCAAGTTACTTTACTAGTAGTAATGGCTTGATTGTGACCGCAGAAGAATTTGTAAATTCAAAACAAAAATCATTGCTTTTTTTTGCACGGGGATACTTTTCCAAAACAATTCCTCATCAAGAGCTGCATCTGTTTTGTTGGGATATCATTGAAGAATGGGTACACTATGCTTCTCACTCTGTGAAAAGTGAGCCTTATTCACTTCAAGAACGTGCATTCTGGCATCTGGTTCACCAACTTCATTTTTGGAATGATGAAAAACTGATGACTGATCAGTATCTAAAAACAGAAATTGATACCTGTATGGATTGCTTGGACAACAAAATCCATGAACCTCTCGACTTCATTGGAATACGCCCGTAAACCTGTTACTTCGCCCGTTGATTTTCTTAATAAATCATGATCAAATGGTAACTCTAACAAACTGACCACAGGCGTCTTCGTGTTTTCATCTATTACCCATCAATTCATGCATTTTAAAGACAAGCGCCTGCTGACTATTTTCCTGTTTGGTATCTCAAGCGGATTTCCATGGGTAATGATTGGTTCAACACTCAGTGCCTGGTTAAAAGATGAAGGACTCAGCCGATCTGCAATCGGTTTCTTTGGTTCGATTTTTTTCGCCTATTCAATCAACTTTTTATGGTCTCCACTGTTGGATAAAATCCGCTTACCGTTTCTCACTCACAGACGCGCGTGGATTTTTACCATGCAACTCGGTATGCTCGCTTGCTGCGTTGGATTCAGCCAGTTTGACGTAAAACAATCTGCCATCACAATTGCCGGCATTGGCTTTTTACTCGTGGTTCTCTCTGCCACACAAGATATTGCTATTGACGCCTACCGCATTGATATCATTCAAGATGATGAAAAAGAAAAAGTTACCGCTGGCGCCTCAATGGCAACAGCAGGTTGGTGGACAGGTTATGGCGGATTGGGTGTTATTCCTTTTTTGGTGGCGGACCTACCAGAATGGTATTGGCCAGATATCTATTTATTATTGGCTGGGTTAATGATGTTACTCATGATACCCGTCTTATACGCTCGTGAGACCTACACCCCTAAACCCACAATTGTTACGCTCAGCAACCAGCAATCTATCACTATTCGCTTAAGCCACTGGTTACAAAGTACCCTCGTTGCCCCATTTAAAGAATTCTTTGTGCGCAATGGCTTAAAGCTTAGCTTAGGAATTTTAAGCTTTATTTTCCTATTCAAAATGGGAGAAGCTTTTCTTGGCAGAATGTCTATCGTGTTTTATAAAGAAATTGGCTTCAGTAACACTGAGATTGGCACCTACTCAAAGCTTCTGAATTGGTGGGTGACTATCGTCTTTTCTATCATAGGTGGAATGCTCAACATTCGTTTCGGCATATTTAAAGGAATGATGATTGCAGGGGTCGCAATGGCGGCAAGTAACTTAATGTTTGCTGTTATCGCCCATGTAGGCCCCAATATTCCATTGTTCATTATGACTGTCTTTGTTGACGGGTTTACCGCAGCATGGTCCTCAGTAGCCATGGTGGCGTTAATATCCTTGTTTTGTGACCGTAACTTTTCAGCCTCGCAATACGCACTAATGGCATCTCTTGGGGTACTTGGCAGAACAACGTTAGCGTCGGGAAGTGGGGTACTTATTGATGGCATGGATGGCAACTGGACGCTATTTTTCATCCTGACTTCTGTGATGGTTATACCAAGCTTGTTTTGTCTTTACGCAATTCGTGACAGCATTGGCCGACAGGAAGGCCGAACGAACGCGTAGTCAACATTGTTTGGTCTTATGATTTTCGTGCAAGCACCACTTGATTACGTCCATTCGACTTTGCTTCATACAATGCGGCATCTGCGCTGTTCGTCCACTCAACCGTTGAGTTGAAATTAGGAATATATTCAGCCACACCGACACTTGCGGTTGCTGTGATTGTCTGTCCTTCAATATCAATAGTTAACTTTTCAAATTTTTTGCGTATCCTCTCTGCAACGTATGCTGCACCATCTGACGATGTATCAATGAGGATTACAGCAAACTCTTCACCGCCATAACGCCCTGCAATATCGGTTTGTCTTACACAGCTTTTTATCACGCCGGCGAATGCTCTTATGACCTCATCACCAACAGAATGGCCGTAGGTATCATTGATACGCTTAAATTTATCAATATCCATCATGAGTAAACAAGCCTGTTGCTCGGTTCGCTTTAAACGTGCAAATTCACTTTGCATGCTATGCTCCCAATGCTGGCGATTACTTAAGCCTGTCATACCATCGTGCTGACTAAGGTATTGTAATTTTTCATTTGCTTCTGCAAGGGCGCGCTTGCTTGCAACTTCATTACTGACATCATAAATAACAACACAAATATGTTCGATTTTGTTTGATAAAGACGCGAGAGGAAAAATTGTCACGTTCTGATACATGAACTCATCTTCTGAGGTAACAGGACGAGGTGACGGGAAACACATCAGATAGGGTCTTTGTTCATAGATAATGTAGGCAGGCGTATTCAATTCAAAAGCAACGTCTGATTTCCTAGCAAACCATTCTCTATTTATCTCTGGGAAATGGTCAAATAACACTTTATCACGAATAGTTGATGGCGCAACTCCTGAGTGGTTCTCCATAAACTCGTTCCAGATCATCACTTGAAAGTTACGGTTTAATACAATAATACCAACCTCAATACTACCAAGCAGGTGGTGCTTCCAATGCATTTCAGCAACTTCTTTTTGAAGCAATTGTTTTGTATCTTTTGTCATAATTATGAAGCCTTACCCACAAAGAAACGCCCAGACAGTTCGTCAACACTAGACTCTGGCAACAAGAGTAATAACTCAAACTTGATATCCAAATTATCAATGGTGTAACCCACTTCCATCGCAAGTACTCGCTTAGCACGATTGACGTTAGTTTCCAATAAGCGTTCCAAAAACATGTGTTGGCCCAGGACTACTGGATGAGTGAAGCTAAACTGCAAATGCGTTTGCTCACCGAGGGCCAGGACACAGGCTCCTATCAAAATATTACCAATGTCCATTAGCGCCTCAAGTTGATAGGAATCATCGTCTGAAGCATCTGGATAATTCAACAGTGAGAGGATGTTATTAAAATCAGCATCATCAAAAATGAGGATAGCTTCACCATTCACTCCTTTACTCACAAATCCCTGAGAAATACCAGAAACAGAAGCATTCTGCCGAATACTATTGATAGCCATCGCGATTTCACTCGCCGCTATGTAATTGACTTGAGGTACGGGCAAATTGATAAACTGATTGAGTATGGTGGACAACTTACTACCTGCTGCTCCCATTGCAACATTAACCATCTCTTGGAACAGTTCCAGCTTATCAACTTCTTCGGTAATCTCGAGTGATGACAGGCTTTGCTGTTGATTTTCATCACTTGAAATCTCACCATCAAAAATTCCATATTGCCGCAGAACTGAAAACAAGGTGGGGAGATGGATTGGTTTTTCAATAAAGTCCATTGCTCCGAGCGCCATGACTTTTTCCTTGGCTTGCGCTTGAATGTCACCGGATACCACTATTACCATTGCTGGGAGATCCCGCTCTTTAATTTTTGCCAGTGTCTCATAACCGTCCATGACTGGCATATTGAGATCAAGAAACACCAGTTCGCCAGCGCCCTGCTCTATTTTTTCAATCGCTTCTTGCCCATTGCAGGCAAACGAAATGTCAATTTCCCACTCAGATGGTAAGCTGCGGGCCAACTGATTACGAGCAAGTCGAGAATCATCACAAATTAATACGGATAATGCCATGCAGGAGAAACCTTTATCTTCAGCAATTTCTGGTTTAATCAATTCACAAACTGGGCATCTCAATAACTGCACTGCATTTTGTGAAATACTAATACTAGTTTCATGATAACCAAAGTCAGTATAAAAGCCACAGAATTATGACGATTTACGATTATTTGAGACGTTTTTCACATCATAACCATCAAACACAAAAATATGTTCACAACATAGATAAAAGTTTTTAAACACCCTGATGGATAAATCGAAAATTAGGAAACTGTCATTAGCGGGATAATCGTATGCAAAGTAGCTTTTTAAAAAGCTAGATGCCAAGAATAGAAATTTACAACTAGTAAATACAAAACCTGGTTAAATTTATAATTCGCAACATTAATAGTAAATTGTGATTAATTTGTCATCCCACTAATTTCTCTCGATAAATTAATTAACACACCATTTTCTAAATGATACACCTGCTCAGCCTTATTAACAGTCTCTTGTCTGTGAGCGATCATAATGCGCGTCATAGGTAAATGCTGAATTTGCTCGCTAATTTTGGCCTCATTATCTTTATCCAAATGACTGGTTGCTTCATCCATAAATAGAACACAAGGTGATTGATACAAGGCACGAGCTAGAAGCAATCGCTGTACTTGTCCACCTGATAAGTTTGACCCCATATCGCCTACTAACGAGTTATAGCCCATAGTCATTTTAATAATATCATCATGAATTGCGGCTAAATGGGCGCACTGTTCTATTTTCAAATAATTTGGTTGAGGATCAAAAAAGCTAATATTGTCTGCGATGGAGCCTGCTAATAATGTATCATCTTGCATTACGGCTGCTATTTGTTTTCGATAATTTTTTAAACCAAGCTGGGTAATGTCTCTGCCATCAAGTAGCACCTTACCTGAGCTTGGTTGTAATAACCCAAGCATAATTTTCATTAACGTGGTTTTACCAGCACCAGATGCGCCTGTGATTGCGATAGATTCACCATTCTTAAGCGTTAAACTAATATTATTTAAGATAGGTATTTGTTCTTCACTGTAGCTAAAGCTGATATTCTCTAAGGTAAGCTCACCTATAAATTGATTTTCTTCAGATGAGTTATCAGTAGTTAAATATACGGACTGACCTTCTCGGTTAGCTTCTTGCTCCGTGAGGGCAATATCTGAAATTCTATCAAGGTGCAGTCGCATCATTTTAAATTGGATGATTTGCTCTATTAAGTTGGCATAACGATCGGTAAGCTGCCCTTTATAGGCAATAAAAGCGAGTACCATACCAACGGTTATGCTATTAGCCATTACCATCATGGCGGCAAAATAAATCACTAAAACATTCTCTAATCCAAACAGTAATTTATTAAAAGAATCGAAGCTGATATTTAATCGGCCTAGCCGAATCTCACTATTGATAACTTCCGCATAACGATTTTGCCAAAGACCTTGGCGTTGAGATTCATTGCCAAACAACTTGATGGTTTGCATACCACGAATGTTCTCTAAAAAATTAGATTGCTCTTTGGCTGATGTTTGGATCATTTCTTCGGTCGCTTGATGAAGTGGACGATATAACGCTAATCGCACTAAGGTATAAAGCGCTATTGCAGCGAGCACCACTGCGGTAAGTTTTAATGAATACAGTGCCATCATCACTAGCACAGTACTAGCCATAAGACCATCAACTAGTGTTTCAACAAAACCTGTAGTAATACGTTCACGGATTTGTGCTAATGAACCAAAGCGGGAAACAATATCTCCCACATGGCGTGATGCAAAATAGTTCATAGGTAAGCGTAGTAAATGGCGTAGCAGATTCACACCCATTTGCATATTTAACAGGCTTGAAAGGCGCAATATCAGCCAACTTCGAACTGCATTCGTTACAACCGAAATTATGGCAATTAAAGCAAACCCGATTGCTAGTACGGTTAGCAATGGCTTATCAAAGCTGATTAACACTTCATCTACTACCCACTGCATATAATAGGGCGTCATTAATGTGAATAATTGAAGCACTAAAGATAAGCCAATGAGCTTTATTAATCCTGACTTTAAGCCTGAAATGGAAGACCACAATTGGGTAAACTTAATCTTGGCTTTTTCTTCTTTTATTTCAAATCTACTGGTAGGGCTAAGCTCCAAACAAATGCCCGTAAAGTGTTTACTGAAATCTTCGGTTGTTAACGTACGTTTACCAACAGCAGGGTCATTGATTGAATATTTAGCATTAGCTCCTTTACCTGAAACTTTCGTTAATACAACAAAATGATTCATGTCCCAGTGCAGAATACAAGGTGTTTGCAGTTTATGGACTTCATCAATAGGGCATTGCAAAGCTCGACTAGCTAAACCCAAGCTATCACCAACTTCAATAAGTTGCTGAAGACTCATCCCTTTTAGGTTTGCCGAAAAACCCTTACGCATTGCAGGCATGTCAAGTTGATGACCATGAAAACTCGCAATCATAGCCATAGAAGCTAAACCACACTCTGCTAATTCTGATTGCAAAATTAATGGTACGAATGAATTTATTGAATAATTTAAATGTAGTTTGTCTAGCAAAATATGACTTTTTTATAACGGTAATAATTAAAAATAACTGAATTAATAATACTTATTTTTATCATGAGCCTTTAAATCAGAAAATGGGTCGGACGCTTTAACTAATGCTAATGTTGCAATTATTAGTAATGCATATGCTAATTCACTTCCGATAGATGCCTTTAAATATAAAAAACATTTTTTAAACAAAAAGAAAGCTAACAAAAAAGATAGAACCACCCCCCATGAAATTGTAGGTTGAAGAATCACATTGCAACTCTTGCAGATTATATGTGTTTTGAAAAATAGCGCTTTTCTTTCAGATAACGGAATTTCAATGCCACAGTTCGGACAGTTTCGTTGAAATAATTGCATGCAAATTCGAAATCACTTTATGGGGACTTGCAATTCTTGAGATAAGCTCGGTCAGTGTAATAAAAAATCAAATTGCCGCAGACAAATCCACTAATCGACCATATCACAAAATTTGATAAGAGTATTTTCACGACGGAATACACGTCATCAGGTTCTAGGGTGAACAGCTGAAACAGTACAAATGAAATAAACATCCCCCCC
>CAXRGH010000189.1:0-5027 GCA_964230195.1 Alteromonadaceae bacterium | reverse complement strand
CTTCTGGCGCTATAACCTTAATACTGGCCTGAGTCTTCAGCATTAACTCCGTTTTTCGCGCGGCAACTTCTCCAGCGCCCACAATAAGGCACTGGAGAGATTGAGTATCAACAAAACAAGGGAAATAACGCATACTACTCTGTTGAGTTATTTCTTGTTTGGACGCTTCGCTGGTGGTTTGTCACTCCACTCCCGAATGCTTAATCGCTGGCCTGCAACTCGCGTATTTTGAAGAGTTTGCTTCACTTGTGACGGCATACCGTCCGGTAAATCAACCGTACTGTAGTTGTCATAAATCTGAATGGAACCAATGTGCTTGCTGCTGATGTTCGCTTCATTCGCAATTGCACCTACAATATTGCCTGGTTTAGCACCATGGGCATGACCAACGTCAATACGATAACGTTGCATGCCTTCCTCAGCAGGGCGACTTTGACGTTGCTTGCGCTGTTCACGTTTGTCGCCACCTCTTTCGCCTTGAGCACCACGGTCTCGTCTATCACGGCGGTCACCACGGTCACCACGGTCACCACGGTCACCATCGCGTGATTTCTTGCTATTAATATCGGGGCGGTCAGAAGGTTTCAGGATCAGAGGCTCATCACCTTGAGCTAACTTAGCTAACGCAGCCATTAATACTTCAGGCTCACATTCGCTTTCTTCTTGGATAGCACCAATCACGTCAATGAGACTTTCTATGTCAGCGTGAGACATAGCCTCAATCACTGAATTTTTAAAACGCTTTAAACGTTGCTCGTTCAATTGCGAGATTGATGGAATCGGCATCGCTTCAATGGTTTGTTTAGTGGCCTTTTCAATCGCAAACAGTAAACGTTTTTCACGGTGCGATATAAACAGAATTGCATCACCTTCACGTCCAGCACGACCAGTTCTACCAATACGGTGAACATAAGATTCTGTGTCGTACGGGATGTCGTAGTTAATGACGTGACTGACACGCTCAACATCCAAACCACGGGCAACAACATCAGTTGCCACAAGAATATCAACTTTGCCTTTCTTCAAGCGTTCTACCGTGCGCTCCCGCGCATTCTGGGCAATGTCACCATTCAGTGGCTCTACCGCGTAGCCACGTGCTGCTAACTTTTCAGATAGCTCAACTGTTGCGGTTTTGGTCCGAACAAAGATAATCACGCCGTCGTATTCTTCAATTTCAAGGATGCGTGTCAGTGCTTCTAGTTTATGATGGTTAGCAATCTGGCAGTAACGCTGTCTGATGGTGCTGGCAGTGCTAACTTTAGACGCAATTTTCACGTGAGCAGGTGATTCAAGATAACGCTCAGTAATTTTTTTGATTGGCCCTGGCATAGTGGCAGAGAATAGCGCTGTCTGGCGCGACTCAGGTGCGTGACTTAAGATCCACTCCACATCATCAATGAAGCCCATACGCAACATTTCATCCGCTTCATCAAGAACTAAACTCTTGAGTTGGTCAAGCTTTAAGGTGCCTCGTTTGATATGGTCAATCACACGTCCGGGAGTACCAACAACCACTTGAACACCACGTTTCAATGAACGGATTTGATTGTCATATGACTGACCGCCATACACTGGTAGCACATGAATTTTCTTCTCGTATTTGGCATAACTATGAAATGCCTCAGCCACTTGAATGGCGAGCTCACGCGTTGGTGCTAACACTAATAGTTGAGGTGCTTTGTTGGAAGCATCAATATTCGCTAACATAGGTAAGGCAAAGGCGGCTGTTTTACCGGTACCGGTTTGTGCTTGACCAAGTAGATCGCTTCCTTCTAACAGCAAGGGGATACTTTGGGCTTGAATGGGTGATGGTTTCTCGTAACCAATCTCTTCAAGTGCTTTTGTCAAAAAACTGGGAAGGTTTAGGTCATTAAAGGTAACGTCTGTACTACTTGTCATTAAGTGTTCCAAGGTGATGTGTGGAAATTGGGCATACGAATTAACACCCAAAAATTAATCTTGGAATTATATAGGAATACCGTCAATTACTCCATTTAATTGGCTAAATAAATCAAAAACTAAAGAATTCATGTGAATTCAGGTGCTAAACCTGAGTTTCTGGGAGTTTGACAACCGCTCCTACTTCCGACAAGTGTTTAATCAAATCCTGACGCGTGTGGTTACTGAAGACAAGATGAGTCAGGGCATCAACACGTTGTTCAATTTCAACGATACAGGCTTCAAATGCAGCTTGAATAATGTCATCGCTACCTTTCACTTTTGAAGGGTCTTCAAGCTGCCAATGGCATACTAGCGTATCCCCCGGCCAGATAGGACATATCTCGTTTGCTGCGCTGTCACAGACGGTGACAACGAGGTCAGGACGATAATCAGCAAAATCATTGACGTCCTGGCTTTCCAAACCATCTACAAGGTAGCCTCGTTGTTCAAGGAATTTGAGACTCAAAGGATGGACAACACCGCTCGGTGCACTGCCAGCACTTCTGGCCTCAATTAAGCCCGTAGAACGTTGTTGACTTATGGCTTCTGACAAAATACTGCGACATCGGTTGTGAGTACAAATGTAGAGGACCTTTAGCATGAGAGACTTCCCTGAATTTAATGGTTAGGAGCGTATGATACTTAACAAAATAATAGGAACAAGAGGGTATCTGAAATTTCATCAAGATGTCATATTAAACCCTACTTTAGTGCTACTCTCTCTTGTTGGTTATCCAATAATCGTTGCTGACATTTTTCCATGATGTCTACTCTCTGATGTTCTGAATAGGACAACCATTGGCTTATTTCTTCTGACGTTCGGCCACAGCCACGACACAATCGGTAGTCAATGAGTTTACAGTCGCCAATACACGGTGACGAAATGACGTTCATTAGTTACCCCTTCTTCTCAGCAATCATGGCTTTGAGTTCTTCAATTTGCTGTGATAACTCTTGCATGGTGGGCTGGTCTTTGTCTCGCTGTGCAGCATGCTCTTCTTCCATGACATTAACAACAATACCGATAACCATATTCAAAAAAGCAAATGCAGTGAAAAAGATGAAGGTCAGGTAGTAGACCCAGCTCCAACTGTAGACCGCTTGGGTTGCATACATGACATCTGTCCAATCCTCAAAGGTCATCACTCGGAATAACGTCAGCATGGATATAGCAATATCACTCCAAAGTTCCGGTTCAATGTCAGCAAACATGAAACTGCCAATGGCGGCGTAAATATAAAAAATAATAAACATCAGCAATACCACGTAGCCTAATTGCGGCAATGCCTTGATTAAAGAATTGATGAGAATGCGTAATTCAGGGATCACAGACACCATGCGCAGCACACGAAAGACTCTTACGAGGCGGGCGAGTAACGCCATTTCACTGTCGTTAATTGGGACAAGGCTGATAATAACGACCAAGGTATCGAACACGTTCCATCCATGAGAGAAGAAACGTTTTTTGTCCTCATCAGTAATAAACCTAACGGATAACTCAAACAAAAAGAACACGGTGATAAAGACATCAAGCACCCGAGTAATGGATATTGCGCTTTCACTCAAAGGGAAGGTTTTTGCACCAATCTCAAGTGCCGAAATAATGATCACAGCGATAACGCTGAGTTCAAAGATCTTATTGTGTTTGAGACGATTTAATTGATTGAGTAATGTACTGGTCATAATGATAGCTACTGCAACGGATAAATGAATCCGCAATTATACGGAGAATCATCAGTGATACAATCCAATCCTAATTGGAATAGTAACAAGGATTGAGGCTTGATTTATACGGCAACAAAAAGGCGCCATTTTGGCGCCTTGATCTTATTTAATCAGATGTTTGGTCTATTTACTGAACTGAAAAAAGACCTTTGTTTATATTTAATAGGTCTTGTTCAGTGATTGAACCGGCCGATTGTTTCAATTGTAGGATGTTGGTAATGTATTGATAACGAGCAGCCGCTTGATTACGTTTTGCATCGTACAAACCACGTGTACTGTTCAATACCTCAACAATGTTACGTGTTCCCACTTCAAATCCAGCTTCAGTTGCTTTGACCGCGCTCTCTGCTGAGATAACCGCTTGATCCAAAGCCTTGATACGGGAAATGGTGGCGACTACGTTGTAGTAGTTTGAACGTACATTACGCACAACACCGCGACGAATACGCTCAAGCTCCTGACTACTGCTTACATAACGATCTCTTGCCGCGCGGGTTGATGCCTTAACTCCACCACCTTGATATAAAGGCAAACTCAGCTGAATCGCGACACTGCCCGTGTCTATTCGCTCGGACGGGAATTGGAATTGGATATTTTCTTGTTTACCCGATGTTGCTGATGCACTAAATGTGACAGTTGGATAGTGACCCGCTTTGGCAAAATCAATCTGCTGGCTACTGATATCAACGCCAAGTTTTGCAGCCAGAAGTTCAAAATTACCTTGAGTAGCCATCACTAACCAGTCTTCCACTTGGTTTGGACTTGGCTTGTGTGGAAAGAATCGTTCCATATCGAGAGCGCTAAGGTTGCCATGATAACGTCCTGTAATTTCTCGCAGCACTTCAAGGCTAACTTCGACGTTGTTTTCAGCACTGATTTCAGACGCTACCGCATTATCAAATAAGGCTTGTGCTTCATGAACATCCGTAATTGCAGTTAGGCCAACCGAAAAGCGTGATTTAGTCTGTTCAAGTTGGCGAGCAATCGCACGTTTTTCAGCACGGGCAAAGGTTAAGTCATCTTTGGCACGTAACACGCCAAAATAGGCATCAACGGTGCGAAGCATTAAATTTTGTTGTGTCAGTGCATACAGTGCATCGCTTTGCGCAGCCACCATTTCAGTACGGTCAAGATTGTTCCACTGTGACATATCAAACAGGGTTTGTGTCAGTCTAAGCTCGCCAGTTCTGTTGCTTTGGTTGATAAGATTGCCATCGTGAGAAAAATCTTCGGTCTCACTCGCCAATAAAGTCAATGACAATTGCGGTAACAGTGGGGCTCTGCTGACATCCACATCATCCATTGCGGCATCACGGTCAGATTTTGCCTTGAGTGTGACGGGGTCATTTTTTATTGCCAGT
>CAXRGH010000188.1:0-35199 GCA_964230195.1 Alteromonadaceae bacterium | reverse complement strand
GGGAGATTGGCTAATTCAGTAAACAGCTAGTATTTGTATAATATTATTCATACTAGTAAAAATATAATTGCTTGACAACAAAGAATATGACGGCGCACTAGTTTTCCAGTCATATGCAAGCTGGTCGATGTGTTTAATTCGTCGCAATAAAGACACAAATAGATTTGTTTTTAACATTGCATGTCTGTGAGCGTAATAGTTTTTTCTTTAATTTTCATTCAATCGCATTTCTGTCATATTATTCAGCTAGAAATACAAGTCAAAATATCAATAACAAAAACGCTGCGACTTCTGTGGTGCACTGTAAAATGGGAATATACATGATGAGATTTTTGTGTCGGATAACGGCTATCGTGTTAGTGTTGTCTGGATGCGGGGTCATTACCGAACATGAATCGAAGACAATACCGTTAAATCAACTGCCGAATCCGACAGTAGTGACAAAAGGACAGTGGGTAGTTAATGATAACGGACAGCCAATGGAAAACCCCCAAACTTCAGGTTTGACGGCATGGCGCGATGGTTTTCTTTCATTGAGTGATCGCAGTGCAGAACTTTACCATCAACAACGGATACATTTCATTGATACTTCAGCACAGCTGGCCCCTGTTTCCTTACCTATTCACTATAGTGAAACCATCAGAAACAGTTGCTTTGGCGAGTATTTAACGGCGAATCCTGATTTAGAAGCACTGGCAGTATCTCCTCACAATGATCAAGAGCTGGTCATGGTAACAGAAGACGCCTCTTATTCGCCGTTATCGAGAGAATGCGCTGAGCAATACTCACCCACGGGTTCAACGCCGTTCCCCACACTGCTCGTGCGATTGTTATTTCAACAAGATCATTGGCTCGCTTCTGCCGTTCGTCCCCTTCAGTTTTCCAAATCTCAAGGTCTGGGTAACTTCCCTAATGATGGATTTGAAGGTTTGGTATTTGATAAAAACAACACGCTTTACATGGCACTTGAAAAAGATGGCAGTGGTAATCCACGCATTTTCACTGTTGATATCACAGACTCATTTTGGCAATCCCAAACGTTTGTAGAGGCCCAATCACCAGAGATTTCAGTGCCGTCTTTTTCAAAGGGGAGGCATCCCATTAATGGGCTCAGCTTGTACACCGATTCACTCGGGACTGAGTGGCTGATTGCCGCAGCAAGGAATGACAATCAGCTTTGGTTGATAGACACCAATGATCAGCATGAGACCCGCATTATTGATGTTGAATATTACTCAAGCTCAACACCGAGTAATGATGAGTGCGAGCCTCAAAAGGTGATGCATACATCCGGTATTGAGGGTGTTGCCGTGGCACACACTTCGCTGTGGTTGATTAATGATCCTTGGAAAGAGCAATACCTTAACAACATTGAATGCGATGCTGATGCGCAAACTTATCAACAATTCTCACCATTATTATTTGAAATACCATTGGATGAAATCTTCCACTAAAACGCGATTCTTCTGACTTGTTCTGGGGAAGACACTCCGACAAACTATGTGCCACATTGTCGGAGTGCCTTATGGCTGAGATCGCTTAACGAAATCCGTTGAACCTGACTGAGGTAATGCTCACGTAGGGAAGCTAATGTTAACGTGCTTTGGTTGATTCATGCTCGTGTTGGTTAGCGCCCGAAACGAGATACAAAGGTGAACAAACAACAGAACGTTGCTTTCCGAGCAAGCTCTTGAAGTTATGCTTTTGCAGGGAGAATTGCATACCACTAGGATCGAGTTAAGCCGTTTCCATTGAGCGCTCTGACGAATTTTACTATTTGTCACCACAAAGAGAGTATTCAATGAAACAACCGTCTTGCCCTGACCAATCCACAGAATCATCACCGTCACGGGATTCATTGCAGGAGAGTGTTAACCGTATCAAGTCTCGCCTCTTTGAGCATTCCACGCGTGTAACAAAGACTGGCTCCGATCCAACTATCAATATACCCATGCGCCGCGTGTCACTGTCTCACTCACTTGGTCAGCAAAATCAACAAGATCAACCTGTAAAAATGGCAAATGAAGTCGGGCCATCAGAAGAACATTCAAAACAGACGTTTTATCTTTACGATACATCCGGCCCCTATGGTGATGAAAGCGCAGACATTAATATTGAACAAGGGTTACCCAAATTGCGCTCAGCTTGGATTGAAAAGCGTCAGGACACGCAACTAATTCAAGAGAATAAACCATTCGTTATCCCTGTCTCTGAACAAGAGGGAGGACATGTTTTTCCTACACCATCAACACCTCGAAAAGCCAAGCCATCCCAAATTACTACTCAGCTACATTACGCCAAGCAAGGGATAGTGACGGCTGAGATGGAATACATCGCGTTGCGTGAATCTATGGGGCTTCAATTACAGCCACATGCGGAGTATCAAGCGTCAAAATCCGCAATACCGTATCCCATTACAGGTGAATTTGTTCGGCAGGAAGTGGCTGCCGGACGAGCTATTATTCCAGCCAATATCAATCATCCAGAAGCTGAGCCAATGATTATAGGTCGTCATTTTTTGGTCAAAGTGAATGCAAATATCGGAAATTCAGCAGTGTGCTCCAACATTGCAGATGAGGTAGAGAAAATGGTGTGGGCAACCCGATGGGGCGCTGACACAGTTATGGACTTATCAACCGGTAAAAATATCCACGATACGCGTGAGTGGATCCTTCGTAATAGTCCCGTTCCCATTGGTACTGTACCACTCTATCAAGCACTCGAAAAAGTCAAAGGTGATCCGCAAAAGTTGTCATGGCAAATCTTCAAAGAGACGTTAATTGAACAAGCTCAACAGGGTGTTGATTACTTTACCATTCATGCGGGTGTGTTAAAGGCTTTCATCCCCCTGACCACTCAACGCATCACTGGTATTGTATCTCGTGGCGGTGCCATTATGGCTCAATGGATGATGTACCACCATGAAGAAAATTTTCTCTTCACACACTTTGCAGACATTTGTGATATTTGCCGTCAGTATGATGTGAGCTTAAGTCTAGGTGATGGTCTTCGTCCCGGTTCTATTGCGGATGCTAATGACGAGGCTCAATTCAGTGAGTTACGGATCTTAGGAGTCTTGACGAAACAAGCCTGGGAGTATGATGTACAGGTGATGATTGAAGGTCCAGGGCACGTGCCAATGCACCTGATTCAAGAAAACATGGAACAACAATTACTGCATTGTCACGAAGCACCATTTTATACACTTGGTCCCCTTACAACGGACATTGCGCCTGGCTACGACCACATCACTTCGGGCATTGGAGCTGCCATGATAGCTTGGTATGGCTGCGCTATGTTGTGTTATGTCACGCCCAAAGAGCACCTTGGTCTGCCCAATAAAGAGGACGTTAAGGCAGGTTTGATTGCCTACAAAATAGCGGCTCATGCAGCGGATGTTGCTAAGGGGCATCCGGTGGCACAGCACTGGGATGATGCATTGTCCAAAGCGAGATTTGAATTTCGCTGGGAAGACCAATTCAATCTATCTCTAGACCCAGACACCGCAAGACGCTATCACGATGAATCCTTACCCCAATCGGGTGCCAAAACAGCTAGTTTTTGTTCCATGTGTGGACCCAAGTTTTGTTCAATGAAATTATCCACTCAAGTGAATGCCCGGTTTGCCAAGAATGCTGATAATGATAGTGGAGCCGAACAGGAGGCTTCAAAAACAATTCCCTCTAACCATATAGAGAAATCTGACCATGAGTAGGCCTGTAGTGCTTGCCATTGGTGGTTTTGATCCACTTGGAGGTAGCGGGATACACAGTGATTATCGTGCACTAGCGCAAGCCGATGTTCAATGTGTCACAGTTCTAACCGCCATTACCGCTCAAAATCACGTACGTGTAAATCATGTTACACCTGTTAGCGGAGCCATGATAAGCGAGCAACTTGCTGCTATTTCCGAGGAATACACAATAAATGCCGTCAAGATAGGCTTATTAGTGTCGTTAGAACAAGTTACTCTTCTCAAGCAATGGATTCAAACAATTCGGCAATCCCGCTCTGATAAGTTGCCTGTCGTACTTGATCCTGTGGCTGTTGCCTCATGTGGCGATGCATTAAGTTCAATAGGGCAGGAATGGCAAGAGCATTATTGTCAATGGCTGCGTCAGCTCTGGCCCTATGTTTCAGTTGTGACACCCAATCAGTATGAATGGGATGTTTTGAAAAATAATGTTCAAAAGGAACAGGGAGTCGGCGGGAGTGAAGTCCCGTTGATGATAGGTGATCAGCAATGTGTCGTTGTCACTGGAGGGGACAACACTGATTCAATATTGGCTACAGACCAAGTGTTTTACGGCAATATTCCGTGGGATGAGGGCAAGCTGACTAACAACCAGAACAATCATCACTTACTGCTCGGTAAACGCATTAACAAAAATAAAGTGCGCGGTACTGGGTGTTTCTTTGCCTCCACTATCGCTGCCCAACTCGCGAAAGGCGAGCTCATCAAAGATGCCATCACCTACGCCAAACTCTGTATAGGAGCTTGCATTGAAAGTGCTCAAAAGCAAGGGGATGTTTTTTTTCTTCCTCACCAAAGACCAACATTCAAGTCTTGTCACCTTCCAGCAATAGAGTTTCCAACCAACACTTCTTCAACAGACTTATCCTTGACGTTCTCCTCTGACTCGGCAGCAATTAACGGCCTGCTATCCACAGCCATCCCGGTTATAAAGTCTTCCTTAAAGTTTAAAACATCCTCACAATTGAAAGGGCTATACCCAATTGTTCCGGATCTCCTTTGGTTGAGACGTATGCTGGATGCACGAGTCAGCATTGTGCAATTGAGATTGAAGGGGTATGACTATTCTCAGCTAAGCGCATTAATCGCTGAAGCTGTTGAGCTAGCCAAGGGGTTCAACACCCAATTAATCATTAACGACCACTGGGAGCTCGCGATTGAGCATGGTGCGGATGGAGTGCATCTCGGACAAGAGGATTTATTACACGCTGACTTGGAAAAAATTCACGCTGCTGGATTAGTGCTTGGCATATCGAGTCGTGGCTATCATGACGTCGTGTGCGGATTGGCGGTGCAACCATCTTATCTTGCTCTTGGTCATGTTTTTCCAACAACAACAAAAACACTGTTGTCACCGCCTCAAGGTGTTGAGCGGTTACGAGAGTATCAAACTTTCACAGGAAATATCCCAACGGTTGCAATTGGTGGCATTGACCTGAGTAATTGTGAGCAAATACTCAGCACTGGTGTTACTAGTATTGCAGTAGTCTCGGCTATAACTGAAGCTGATGACTGGCAAGCCGTCACTTGTCAATTGCAATTAGCGTGTCTGCGTTGTGAGCAGGTAACTGAATCATGTTAACTGCAAACGAGAAAAAACGGTATTGCCGACAAATGGTGTATTTTGAGAAATCTTTTGAATCTCAAGTACGGCTCGGTCACAGCCATGTCGTGGTGGTGGGGTTAGGGGGACTCGGCTCTCTAGTCTGTCAGTATTTAGCCGCCGCCGGTGTTGGTGAAATCACGTTATACGATCATGACAAAGTGGAATGGAGTAACCTTCCTAGGCAATTATTGTACACTGAAGCTGATGTTGGTTGTTGGAAATCAGACATAGCAAAACAGAAACTGAGTGCTATGAATGGGACGATAAAAATTACCCCTCGGCGCCGTTTTGAGGGTAATGAGGAAGACCTCTATCAACTTGAGCAATGTCACTTAGTGATTGATTGTAGTGATAACTTCACCACTCGTTATAACCTAAATCAGTGCTGTATGCAGGTTAATAAGACATTGATATCGGGTGCAGCAAACCGCGCCAGTGGATACGTGATCAAATTAACCATGAGCAACACATCAGCCTGCCTTGGCTGCGTTCTGGGTGACCTATCTACATTTGATGGAGCGCGCTGTCACGAACAAGGCATATTAGGTCCCATCACCGGTTCCATCGCGAGCTTCCAATCTAATATTGCATTGCGCACGTTGCTCGCTCAAGAGCCCCTTGAAGACTATCTGATCAATTTTGATGGTGAAGATTTATTATCCTACCGTTATCAATGCTTACGCGACCCCCATTGCACCCTGCATTCTACACAAGATGAATCTTTTCTTTACGCAACATAACTATTGGAGAAAAAATATGAATTCAAGTATTAGCCAACCAGAGACAGACGTCGCTAAAGAAAATGCGTTACAGATTTCCATGCCATCGGACTCGACAGGAACCATCAAAATCCGTTTCAACAATCAGATTATGCATTGCCCCCAAAATATAACTGTGAGTGAACTTCTCCAACGTGAGCTTGATAATAGTCTCGGGGTCGCCGTCGCTTTAAATTATATTGTTGTACCGCAAACACAGTGGACGTCATCCGTTTTGTATGAGAATGACATTCTTGACTGTTTTATGGCAATTGCCGGTGGCTAAACATGAAAATTGCAGATAAGACGTTCAATTCTCGCCTATTCTTGGGCACCGGAAAGTATGCCCATTCAAAACAGCTCGTATCCGCTGTAGTCGCGTCAGAAACGGAACTGGTGACTATGGCGGTTGCAAGAGTATCCGATACAGTTGCAACAAATACCTTGTATCGTACTTTGAACGATATGCCATCAGGAATTCAGATTGATTTTTTACCCAACACCTCAGGTGCTCGCAACGCAAAAGAGGCCATTTATGCAGCAGAATTAGCCCGACAAATCTTTGGTACTTATTGGGTTAAGTTGGAGATACACCCAGAGCGCAAATATTTATTACCTGATCCTCTTGAAACAGTCAAAGCGGCTGAACACTTGGTAAAAAAAGGCTTCGTGGTTTTGCCTTATTGCAGTTGCGATCCCATGTTATGCAGGCGATTACAGGATGTTGGTTGTGATGCGGTGATGCCTCTAGCATCGCCCATCGGCTCTCTTGGTGGTATTAGCTCAACGGCAATGCTACAGATTATTATTGAGCAAGCGCAAGTGCCGGTTATTGTGGATGCAGGGTTGGGAGCACCGTCTCATGCAACTCAAGCGATGGAGATGGGTGCTGATGCCGTGCTGGTGAACACAGCTATTGCAGTTGCCTCTGAGCCAGACAAAATGGCAAGTGCATTTAAACAGGGAGTACAGGCGGGACGGACGGCTTACGAGTTACGACTGACACCGCAGTCAGAAGAGGCATCCGCCACAACACCAATGACGGATTTTTTGAGGGAGGAGTCATGACTCAGAACGAGATGATAATGAATCGGCCATCGTTTTCTCCCCCCAAACCCATGAGATGTTCCCCCAAAGTAAAGGCTTCAATGGCAATGCCAAAACCCCCGGCCCCTCAATTTGATATCCAAGACTTAACTCGCTTTCTATCGCCATTAAGTAATGAAGCTTTAGGTCATTTGATGACAGAAGCACAGCAATTGACGCGTCAACGGTTCGGTTATGTCATGCGACTATTTGCCCCTTTGTACTTATCTAATTTGTGTAAAAACGAATGTACTTATTGTGGTTTTTCTATGACCAACAAAGTGAAACGAAAAACCCTATCACTCAAGGAAATAAAGAGAGAATGCCAATATTTAAAGAAAGCTGGATTTGATTCAGTCTTGCTTGTGACGGGAGAGCATGAAACCGCTGTTGGTATGGGCTACTTTCGTCAGGTGATCCCCGTGATTAAACAATATTTCGGCTACATTATGATGGAAGTTCAACCCCTGAGTGTTGAGGACTATAAGCAATTAAAAGGTTTAGGCATTGAAGCCATTATTTGCTACCAAGAGTGTTATGACAGTGAACGTTATCAGGACTATCATAAATTCGGTAAAAAGACCGACTATCCATGGCGATTGGCAACACCTGAGCGAGCTGCTGAAGCAGGGTTTGACAAACTAGGGGTTGGGATCTTGCTTGGATTATCTGACTGGCAGTACGAAGCTAAATGTTTAGCACTCCATATCCAATACTTACTCACGCACTTTCCTGCTTCTCAAATCTCAGTTTCATTTCCTCGTCTAAAAGCCTGCAGTGGCTCATCAGTAAACCCGTACCCTGTCACTGAACGCCAATTGTTGCAATTGATTTGTGCCTTCCGACTGATATTTCCGTCCGTTGAAATCGTGCTGTCAACACGTGAGCGTAGTACTTTTAGAGATGGCGCACTTCCTTTTGGGGTCACTCATATGAGCGCTGGCTCCATCACTCAACCGGGAGGCTATGGTGACAACCGTAGGGAATTAGCTCAATTTGAAACTGAGGATCATCGGCCACCTTCTCTGGTGGCATGCAGATTAAAACAACTTGGCTTTGACGTTGCTTGGACAGACTGGACTCAACAACCAGGAGAGTACTAGATCATAGCGTCAATGATTCTCATCGCACTATTTAGCTTTGGCGTAACCCCAGCGCTCCATTAAGTCTTGAGGGATTTCGAGGTGATCCAATATTCTCGCAACCACAAAATTGACTAAGTCATCAATTGATTTTGGGTTGTGATAAAAACCCGGACTTGCGGGCATAACAGTAACGCCCAATTGCGACAATTTGAGCATGTGCTCCAAATGAATACTGGACAGTGGCATTTCTCTGGGAAGAATAATTAACTGACCTCGCTCTTTAATCACCACATCTGCAGCACGTTCAATAAGATTATTACTGCTTCCTAATGCGATGGATGACAAAGTGCTGGTGGAGCAAGGACACACGACCATGCGTTTGGGTGCCGCTGATCCAGACGCGACTGGCGAAAACCACTCATCTTTCCCAAATACGTGGATTTGTTGTGGCGATGCACCAAGATAATCGGTGAAAAATGCTGTTGCAGATTCGGGGTTTCCTGGGATTTTCATGTCTTCTTCTGTTGCAAATACGACCTTTGCAGCAGAAGAAATCAATAAGAAAATACGATGGTTCGTGGCCACTAAGGCTTTCAATAACGCGAGCGCATAGGGCGCACCTGATGCGCCAGTAATGGCAACCGTGATTGTGCTGGTAAAATTTTGATTGTCTGCTGAAGCGATTGTTTTAATCATGTTACGAATACTTTTTTTCCAGTCGTGCTAATAGTCGTTGATGAATATTTTCAAATCCACCATTGCTCATGATGACAATATGATCGTCTGGTTGTGCCACGTCAAGTATCTCTAGCAACATTTGCTCGAGATCATTAAAGCAACGAGCAGGTGTCTCGCTGCTGTCACACAGATTAGCGAGTCCCCACTCGACTTGACCGTTATCAAATACAAATAGAGTATCAGCAAGTTGCCATGAGGCACGTAGTCGCTCGCCATGAACCCCCATTTTCATCGTGTTTGAACGCGGTTCTAGGACCGCGAGAATACGTCCCGATGTTATCTTTGCTTTAAGTCCATTCAAGGTTGTTTCAATGGCCGTTGGATGATGGGCAAAATCGTCATAAACCGAAATGTTATTAACCACCCCAAGCAACTCCATACGCCGTTTCACATTGACATATTCTGTGAGTGCCGCAATGGCGGTTTGAGGCTCTACACCCACGTGTCTCGCAGCCGCTATTGCCATGATGGCGTTATCGCGATTATGCTGACCTTGTAATGACCACGACAAGCGACCCACAAACTGACCTTGAAAGCAGACGGTAAAAGCGTTGCCGGAATCATTAACCTCGTTAATGGTCCAATCCGAGCCCAAGCTTTGTGTTGGCGTCCAACAGCCCATTGCCAGCATTTCATCAACAGAAGGTATGTTGGCGGGTGCAATGACTAATCCATTATTCGGAACCATACGGATCATATGATGAAATTGCCGTTGGATGTCGGCCAAATTATTGAAGATATCCGCATGATCAAACTCTAAATTATTCACCACTAAAGTATGTGGGCGGTAGTGAACAAATTTGGAACGTTTATCAAAAAATGCTGAGTCGTATTCATCGGCTTCTATAACAAAAAAGCTGCTATCCGTGACTCGGGCAGACACATTAAAGTTTTGAGGAATACCGCCAATCAGAAAGCCGGGTTGCATGCCAGCATACTCCAAAATCCAAGCCAGCATACTCGACGTGGTTGTTTTTCCATGGGTTCCAGAAACCGCCAGTACCCATTTATTATGCAGTACATTTTCAAGCAGCCATTGAGGGCCGCTGGTGTAAGGTAGATTATTGGCTAGTACGTACTCAACGGCTGGATTTCCGCGGGACATCGCGTTACCAATCACGACAATATCGGGTTTTTGATCAAACTGATTGGTATCAAAGCCCTCAATGAGTTCTATCCCTAAGGCTTCAAGCTGGGTACTCATTGGAGGGTAAACGTTTTTGTCTGATCCTGTGACCTTGTGACCAAGCGCTTGTGCAATAGCGGCAATTCCCCCCATAAAGGTGCCACAAATCCCTAAAATATGAATGTGCATATTTGATTCCCGAGTTTTCTTGTTACAAGGGAGCATATCAAATAAAATGCGCTTGTTCTTGATGAATCTTTTATGATTGTCCCCACTAGGAGTGCATCGAGTCGAATTTCTTGATAAGCTATATTTGTCTTTTTTTAATAAAAGTCATACTAGCGCTAGCATAAATAGGAACCACGATATATGAAACGCCTCAATACCCAGTTACAACAAGATGGTTGTTCGCTTGAATTAATTTTATTGATCCGCACCCTGCTTGCGGGTTGTAAGGAAATCTCATTCCGTATCAGTCAAGGTGCGCTAGCCGGTGTGCTCGGATCTACTTTGAGTGATAATGTTCAGGGCGAGCGTCAAAAGAAACTCGACGTGATTGCCAATCAAATTCTGAAAGATATCTTGAGTGAATCTGGTTATGTAAAAGCCCTCTCTTCTGAAGAAGAAGATGATGTGGTTGGCTGTAATCAAGATGGTAAATATTTGGTGAGCTTCGATCCCCTCGATGGCTCCTCAAACACAGACGTTAACAGTCTGATTGGTACTATTTTTTCGATCCTTGAAGCACCTGCCGATATGGATGCTGATGATGCTAATGCGTTCTTGCAAAGTGGTTCAAAGCAAGTAGCAGCAGGTTATGTCCTTTATGGTCCTTCAGCGATGTTGGCATTAACTACGGGTAATGGTACACACATCTACACGCTAGACAAAACACACGGCGGTTTCTTGGTCACTCAGGCAAATGTTGAAATGCCGACCACTACTTCCGAGTTTGCTATCAATATGTCAAACCAACGTTTTTGGGAGCCAGCAATGCAGAATTACATTGCTGATCTGCTTGCGGGTAAAACGGGAAGTCGGGAAAAAGATTTCAACATGCGTTGGATTGCGGCCATGGTTGGTGACATTCACCGCTTGTTATGCCGTGGTGGTATTTTTGCTTATCCAACAGACAGTAAAAATCCTGCAAAACCAAATAAACTGCGCTTGATGTATGAAGCAAACCCAATGGCCTTTTTGGTGGAGCAAGCGGGAGGCGCTGCTTCAACAGGGTACGAGCGTATTATGGATATACAACCAGATGATATTCACCAGCGCGTTGCCGTTATCATGGGGTCAAAAGATGAAGTTGAGGCGTGCTTAACTTATCACGGGTAATGTTCACTCACTGTACATTGAAGCAAAGATAAAAAAAGGGAATGAAACAAGCGCTTCATTCCCTTTTTTGTATATAAGCTGATTGAATTTGTTTACTTTTTGATGGCTTCAATGTGCAAGTCTAAGTAGACAGTTGCAGATGCAGGGCCTAAATCTTTCTCGACACCATAGTCTTTCATTAAGAAAGACGTGGTACCTTCAAATCCAACACGGTAATCACCCCAAGGTGACTTTCCTTCACCGATCTTGCTAGCATTGATGGTCAATGGTTTGGTCACGCCGTGGAACGTAAAATCGCCTAAAATCGCTAAATCACCATTGTCCAAAACTGTGACTTTGGTACTTTCAAAACTGGCTTTTGGGTATTTTTTGACATCAAGAAAATCGTTACTACGCAGATGTTTGTCACGGCGCGCATGATTTGAATCAACGCTCGCGGTATCAATAACAACTGAAATCTTGCTCGCCTCTGGCTTCTTTGGGTCATAGGTTAAATCCCCATCAAAGGTGTTGAAACGTCCCGTCAGCCATGAGTAACCGAGATGTTGAACTTTAAAGTTAATAGACGCGTGAGCACCTTTAATATCCAATGCATATTCATCAGCGATAGCAGTGTTGAAAAAGCATACTGCCGCCAAACTCATTAAGTGTTTCAATTTCATAGTACTTTAATCCTTCTATTTTTTGTTTTTGATTGGCTGAACCATACGGATCAGCGTCTTATCTTTGGTAACTAAATGATGATAAAGGGCTGCACCAATGTGAATGACTAACAAGCCAATCAGGCAGTACGAGCCCCACTCATGTAATGTTCCAGCAACATCGACGGTATCGCTATCAGCAACCACAAAGGCTGGAACGCTAATCCAATCAAATATCCACAAGGCTTCTCCGTCAGCTGCACTGATGACGTAGCCAGTCACCAACAAGCCAATGAGAAGCAAGTATAGTAATTGATGTCCGAAAGTGGCAGCGTAGTGTTGCAAACCATTGGTCAGTGGCTCAGGATGCTCTGAAAGCATCTTATTGCACAAACGGACAATCGTAACAACTACTAACAGTAACCCAAGGCTTTGATGTATCAGAGGTGCGTCTTGATACCAAGGGTCATAGTAACTCAAGTCAACCATCCAAATACCAAGCGCTAACAGAATAATGACAGTGAGAGCACTTAACCAATGAAGTCCAATACTCAAGGCACCATAACCCTCTTTTGTATTGCGCCATAATGCTTTCATACCAACTCCAACGATGTTCTGGTAATGAGTTACCGAGTGTTCTGCAAAAGGGATCAGTTGTGACTTTCACTAATTGGTTTTATTACCTAATGGTGATTTGTCATAACGCATGAAAAGCGAATGTGTCATAGACTCGCGGGGAATTCAATAGTCCTTAGTTTTCAATCTCACTCTTATTGTCAATCGAGTCTTTAACCTTATCTTCGGTCTTATGATTACGGTTGAAACCGAAGCCACATCAACGAGGAAAACCATGAATCCAAACAGATTGCGTCAAACGTACTCAGCAAAACACAGTGGCATCACGCTAATTGAATTAATGGTGACGCTATTTTTGATATCAATCCTCGCCATGTTGACTGCTTCTTCTGTGAGCAGTAATCGACAACGGGCCAATGAGCGTATCGCGCGGTCAGACGTCATGGCTTTCCAGTTGGCGGTGCAAACAGCGGCTGCCATAGACGATCAGTTAGAGAGTGGATCGGCATGGCGTAAACCCAAAATAAACTTCTTTTCACAAGTTTCTCCTGCCAGTGGTCAAAGTGACCCTGCGTACTATCTACACGCAGGTAAAGCAGGGGATGTATTGGGGGTAAGCTGCTCAAATGTTGGCAGAAATTGGACATGGGTGATTAAAGCGCAACCGAGCGATAGCAACTCACAAGGCAAGCCAATCTATTACTATGATGTTAATATTGGGTTCACTGACACCAACAAAAATAATCAATGTGATGACGGGGAGCTTTGGTGATGAAAACCCTTGTGCTCTTGCGGACTATTCCTCAATAAGTGACGAAACCACCAACAAAACATGCAAATGACGTATGCTCAGAATAGGGGTAATCAAAGCAACGGCTGACTTGACTTAGGGCAGTCATTAATACTTGTCAGAATCATGGAGAAAGACTGCAGGCAATCTCAGACGGAGCGGTATGCCTGCAGCAGTTGAGTAAAGTAATGGTGGATTACAACAATGGCGCAATGACCAAGCTAACAATCGCCATAACGTTAATGAGGATATTCATGGATGGGCCCGACGTATCTTTGAAGGGGTCGCCTACCGTATCACCTACAACTGTGGCTGCATGAACATCGGATCCTTTGCCGCCGTGATGACCTTTCTCAACGTATTTCTTGGCATTATCCCAAGCACCACCTGCATTCGCCATCATCAGCGCGAGTAGCACGCAGCCCAGCAACGCCCCGCCTAACATACCACCAAGGGCGTGAGGTCCGAGACCAAAGCCAATCAATGGGGGGGTAAATACAGCAATGACACCGGGCAGTATCATTTTCTTCAGAGCTGCTTGTGTTGCAATGTCAACACAACGTCCGGTATCCGGTTCCGCTTCACCTGCCATCAAACCGGGTATTTCTTTAAATTGACGACGTATTTCTTGGATCATTTCAAAAGCAGCATCACCCACTGCTGTCATGGTGATGGATGCAATCAAAAACGGTAAAACCCCCCCGATAAATAATCCCATTAATACCATGGGGTCGCCCAAGTGAAGAGTGAATCCAGGCATTCTCTGCGACAAGGTTTCTACAAATGCAGCGATAATGGCGAGTGCGGCGAGAGCGGCTGCGCCAATCGCAAACCCCTTACCAATGGCTGCTGTTGTATTGCCTAGTTCGTCTAGGGAGTCGGTAATGTTGCGAGTTTCTTCCCCAAGACCTGCCATCTCAGCGATACCGCCAGCATTATCTGCTACTGGCCCGTACGCATCAATTGCCATGGTAATCCCCACGGTTGCTAGCATGCCAACAGCCGCAATCCCGACACCGTATAATCCCGACAGGCTGGTGGAGACATAAATGATCCCGCAAATTGTGAGCACAGGTAATACCACCGATTGCATGCCCACTGATAACCCTGTGATCATGACAGTCGCCGATCCGGTTTCACCAGCGCGCGCAATCTGCTTTACGGGCTTCGAGGCGGTATAATACTCAGTGACCAAGCCGATAATAATGCCACCAACGGCGCCGGCGATGACAGACCACCAAATATTAATATGAATACCCAAGGCATCAATCACAGAATAGGAACCAGTAATAAAGATAACGGCAGCTGATATTGTCCCCATTCGGAGTGCTAAGTCAGGTTTACTGCGCGACATCATTTTGACCATCATTATCCCAAGTACCGAACAAATCAGCCCTGCTGATGCGAGAGCTAATGGAAGAAACATCAAGTGACTACGCTCACCTAATTGACCAATAGCCATAGTGGAAGCAATGGCAACGGTAGCAATCATAGAACCACAATATGATTCAAAAATATCCGAACCCATACCGGCAACATCACCCACATTGTCACCCACGTTGTCAGCAATCACACCGGGGTTGCGTGGATCGTCTTCCGGTATCCCAGCCTCTACTTTACCCACAAGGTCAGCGCCAACATCGGCGCTTTTTGTGAAAATACCGCCACCAACACGCGAGAACAATGCCACCACTGACGCTCCCATACCAAAGCCATGGATCACATGTGCTGTTTGTGGATCATCACCAAATAACCAGTACAAGCTACCCAATCCCAGGAGTCCCATTGAGGCGACGCATAGCCCCATGATGGAGCCACCCATAAAGGCAATCGTTAACGCAGCTGCACTACCTTCATCATGAGCGGCTTGGGTGGTGCGCACGTTCGCTTTAGTGGCAGTAAACATACCCACATACCCCGCAAAAGCTGAACACAATGCACCAGCAACAAAGGCGAGGGTGGTGTCAGCCCCTAAGGTTACATAGACGCAGACCGCGACCACAAGAGCAAACATGAATAACATCTTGTATTCGCGGTGCATGAACACCATGGCACCTTCGTGAATTGCATCCGCGATCTTAGCGATAGTTACATTGGTCACAGGCGTTTTCTTGATCACAAGGTAGGTAAGCAAGGCACAAACTAAACCTGCCAACCCAAGAAAGGGAGGGAGATGATAAAATTCAGACATGATTTCCGGTTTCCTAACGGTTGAACTTAGGGGTGAACATCACCTAAGTTGATTGTTTTTATTGATCTTATCCACTTCACTACGACTATAGTCAGGAATTCCAAAAACTGACAACTTGCTCAGTAAATTTCTCAGAATCTGTTTGTTAATTTCAGAACGGCAATTGTCAGTTTCAAAATGCAGCATAAATCGATATAATCGCCGGCAATTGAGACTTTAAATTAATTGAAAGGTAATTCACTATGAGCTTGAACGCGGTACCTGCAGGTAAAAACCTACCTGAAGAAGTTAACGTAATCATCGAAATCCCAGCCCACGCTGACCCAGTTAAATATGAAGTGGATAAAGAGTCTGGCGCGATCTTTGTTGATCGTTTCATGGCAACGTGTATGCACTACCCAACTAACTATGGTTATGTTCCTCACACCTTATCAGAAGATGGTGATCCAGTAGACGTTCTAGTTCTAACGCCATTCCCTCTGTTACCTGGTTGTGTTATCAGTTGCCGTCCAGTGGGTGTTCTTAAAATGACTGACGAGTCTGGTAAAGATGCGAAAGTTATTGCAGTACCAAAAGACAAGCTGTCTACTATTTACCGTGGCGTTAAAGAGATTGATGATGTTCCACAGTTATTGCGTGATCAAATTCAACACTTCTTTGAGCACTACAAAGATCTAGAGCCAAACAAATGGGTTAAAATTGATGCTTGGGAAGGCGCAGAGTCTGCTAAAGAAGAAATCGTTAGCAGTGTTAAGCGTTATGAAGAAACAGAAGATAAGCCAAAATTCTAACGCTTGATTCTGTTGAAAAAGCCGGCGTTAGCCGGCTTTGCTGTTTCTGATTCTTGCTAATGCGAACAATGGAGCAATTGACAATGTTACGTACATTAAAGGCACTAATTACAGTGTTAATCTGCACTATGGCTCAGGTCCATGGTAAAGAGCCGAAGGAAGTATTTTGGGAAGATATGATACCGGAAGGTTATATTGCTCCATTTTCAGAAGGTGCGGTCATGCATGAAGGGCTTGCTGGTATACAACTAGACGCGGCAGCGCCGGTTGTTGAATCTCTGAATAATCAGCATGTGAAGATCCCGGGTTTTGTGGTTCCTTTGGATGCTGGCAGTGAGGAAATTACTGAATTCCTGTTAGTTCCTTATTTTGGGGCGTGCGTACACGTGCCACCGCCACCCTCGAACCAATTAGTCTATGTTACCTTTGATAAGCCAGTGGCTATGGACGAAGTCTACGACGCAGTTTGGGTAGAAGGGATACTCACCACTGACCGCTATGAAGGTGATTTGGCGGTCGTAGGTTATAGTATGAAAGGGATCTCAGTTTCTAAATTTGACGGCTAAACTTGAGAGAGTTAGTCAACAGTCAATCATCATCGAGTGCCATCCACTGATAATGAGTTGAGGAGTTTTTCATGTTCAAGGAACACATTAAGGTTCGATTTTGTGAGACAGATGCTTTGCGTCATGTCAGCAACACCGCACTTGCGGGATGGTTTGAAAGCGCACGTGAGCCCATCTTTAAATTATTCTTACCGAGTTTAGATGTGACGCAGTGGCCTCTCATATTGGCGCGTTACAGTATCGATTTCAAAGCCCAACTGTACTACGGCACTGAAGTAGAGGTCAGAACCGAGGTTGCCCGAATTGGTAATAGCTCATTTGAATTACGCCAACAAATATGGCAATCCGACACCCTCTGTGCTGAGGGTATGTGTACCATGGTGCATTTTGATCACACGAGCCAACGCTCAGAGCCAATCCCTGAGGCGATTAAAACCAGGCTAAGTGAGCACCTACTTACCTCTGAGTAACCGTTATTTTCTCACGTTTTCCGCTACTGCTTGAGTAGCGGTTTCAAGAAACGACCAGTGGCAGAGTGCTCTGTATCACCAATGGTTTCAGGTGTCCCCTCTGCAATGATGGTGCCGCCACCAGAGCCTCCCTCAGGGCCGAGGTCAACAATCCAATCTGCTGTTTTTACAACGTCTAAGTTATGTTCAATAACGACCACAGTATTGCCATGATCACGCAGTCTATGGAGAACTTGAAGTAATTGTCGGATGTCGTGGAAGTGAAGACCAGTCGTGGGTTCATCGAGAATGTAGAGAGTCTGACCGGTATCACGTTTTGATAGTTCTTTTGCCAGTTTGACGCGTTGCGCTTCACCACCCGATAAGGTGGTTGCAGACTGACCTAATCGGATATAGGACAAGCCCACGTCCATTAAGGTTTGTAGTTTACGAGCAATCGCAGGAATGGCATCAAAATACTCACGCGCATCTTCAACCGTCATGTCCAATACTTCATGGATGTTCTTACCTTTGTATTTGATCTCTAAGGTCTCACGGTTGTAACGTTTGCCTTTACATACATCGCACGGCACATAAATATCGGGTAAGAAATGCATTTCTACCTTAATGACACCATCACCTTGGCATGCCTCACATCGTCCACCCTTCACATTAAAGCTGAATCTACCCGGTTTGTAGCCACGTGAACGCGCTTCTTGAGTGCCGGAAAATAGCTCACGAATTCCAGTGAATATGCCAGTGTAGGTTGCGGGGTTGGAACGTGGTGTTCGGCCAATCGGACTTTGATCAATATCAACGACCTTATCTAATTTGTCCATGCCCGAAATGGATTCATACGGTGCCGGTTCATGGGCAGTAGCACCGTTGAGATCACGTTGGGCGATACGGTAGAAGGTGTCATTTATTAAGGTGGACTTACCCGAACCAGACACTCCGGTTATACACGTCATAACGCCAGTGGGAATGCGTAACTCAACATTCTTGAGGTTGTTACCTGTTGCCCCTTTGAGTACTAACCACTGATCATCCTTCGCAGGATTACGCTGTTCAGGCACAGCAATTTTTTCACGTCCGGATAAATATTTCCCCGTCAATGAGTCGGGGTGATTCTTAACCGCATCTAGGTCACCAGCAACAATCACTTCGCCGCCGTGCACACCAGCACCGGGACCGATATCAATAATAAAGTCTGCTTCTCGGATCGCATCTTCATCATGCTCAACCACCAATACGGTATTACCTTTATCGCGGAGGTGAATTAATGTATTGAGCAAGCGCTCATTGTCACGCTGGTGCAGACCAATAGAGGGCTCATCTAATACGTACATGACACCCATTAATCCAGCGCCAATTTGACTTGCAAGACGAATACGTTGCGCCTCGCCACCAGAGAGCGTTTCTGCACTGCGGGATAAGTTCAAGTAGTTAAGGCCAACATTCACTAGAAATTGAAGGCGGTCATTAATTTCTTTGAGGATCTTTTCGGCGATCTGTGCCCGCTTGCCTGCCAAGGTGAGTTGTTGGAAAAAATTCAGAGCTTCAACAATGCTCATGTCACTCACTACGGGAAGGTTAGTTGTGCCAATAAATACATGGCGTGCTTCTAACCGCAAACGCGTACCGTGACAATCAGGGCATGATTGCTGACTCAGGTGTTTGGCTAATTCCTCGCGAACCGTGTTGGATTCCGTTTCTTTGTAACGGCGCTCCATGTTGGGGATGATCCCCTCAAATGGATGCTCCCGTTGCATGATGTCGCCACGGTCATTAATGTATTTAAAACTGATTTTCTGAGTTGCCGAGCCGTACAGGACAACATGTTTGGCATCATCCGGGAGCGAATCAAATGGTGCGTTGATATCAAATTCATAGTGTGCCGCCACCGACTGTAGCATCTGGAAGTAATAAAAACTTCGCTTGTCCCAGCCGCGAATCGCACCGCCAGCAAGACTGAGTTCGCCATTGTGCATAACGCGCTGTGGATCAAAAAATTGTCGGGTACCAAGACCATCACAGGTTTGACATGCGCCCGCTGGATTGTTGAAGGAGAACATTCTCGGCTCCAACTCACTCATACTGTAACCACAATGAGGGCAAGCAAAATTTGCAGAGAAAATGATTTCTTCTGCATTAGGATCGTCCATAAACGCCACTTTTGCAGTGCCGTTAGAGAGGTTTAACACGGTTTCAAATGATTCTGCTAGTCGTAACTGAAGATCATCTCGCACTTTGAATCTGTCCACTATCACCTCGATGGTGTGCTTTTTGTGGAGATCGAGTGGCGGCGGATCTGACAGGTCGCAGATGTTCCCGTCAATACGCGCTCGGATGAACCCTTGAGCGGCTAAATCGTCCAAGGTTTTAACGTGCTCCCCTTTTCTATCTTGAACAACGGGAGCGAGCAGCATCAGCTTGGAACCTTCGGGTAACGCCAACACACGGTCAACCATCTGACTAATGGTTTGCGCATCCAGTGGAACATCATGGACAGGGCAACGAGGTTCACCTACTCGAGCAAACATTAATCGTAAGTAATCATAGATTTCCGTAATTGTGCCAACGGTTGAACGCGGATTGTGGGAGGTTGACTTTTGCTCAATCGAAATGGCAGGAGATAACCCTTCTATGTGATCGACATCAGGTTTCTCCATCATGGAAAGGAATTGGCGAGCATAAGCAGACAAGGATTCCACGTAGCGGCGCTGGCCTTCGGCATATAAAGTGTCAAAAGCTAGCGATGATTTTCCAGAACCCGACAAGCCGGTAATAACGGTTAGCTTGTCGCGAGGAATGTCGAGATCAACGTTCTTTAAATTGTGGGTTCTCGCGCCGCGTACTTCAATATTACTCATAGATACAGTATTCCTCTCTCAGTGATCCGCATAGTATTACACAATCAGTGGTACGAAAGTAGCGCAATAAAGTTTTAATATAAGGCACATCAGGGAGTTTGTTCCCATTTGATGATGTGTGTTAACATTTGCGGTCACACTCTTTATTCAGGATATTGCATTGAATCCAGTTGAAATACGCGCGGCATCTGGTCTGGCGTTCATCTATGTATTGCGAATGCTTGGCTTGTTCATGGTCATGCCTGTGTTGGCCGTGGCAGCGGTAAAATACCCCGACTACACCCCGCTTTTACTGGGTCTAGCCATTGGTGGTTATGGTCTGACACAAGCGTTATTACAGATCCCAATGGGAATTATTTCCGATAAAGTCGGGCGCAAGCCGGTCATCGTATTTGGTCTTTCTTTATTTGCTTTGGGTAGTTTTGTGGCGGCCTACGCAGATTCACTACAGTGGATTGTGATTGGTCGTGTTTTACAAGGTGCAGGTGCCATTGCTGGCGCTATTATGGCGTTAGCCGGTGATGTCAGTCGTGACAGTGAGCGCAGTAAAGTCATGGCCATTATTGGTATTTCCATTGGCATGTCTTTTTACCTGTCTTTGTTTCTTGGGCCAGCAATCAATGAATCCTATGGACTCTCTGGTGTCTTTTATTTAACTGGTCTTCTCGCTGTAGCCTGTGTGCCTTTGATCTTATTTTGGGTACCTGCTGCAAACAACATATCACCTGCCGGCGATACCTTGCCCAATGCGAATGATATCAAGCACCTATTCAGCGATTCACGGTTGCTCAAACTGAATGTCAGCGTGTTATTGTTGCACATGATGATCACTGTCTTATTCAGCCAGTTCCCCCCTCTCTTAGCTCAATTTGTTCCGCTTGCACAGCATTGGGAGTTGTACTTACCCGTATTAATTTGTTCCGTTGTGTTCATGGGATTGTTAATGGCATTGAGTCGTAAGGGGCACCAAAAACGCGTTTTACAATGTTCCATAGGATTACTCGGAATTGCCTTCGTGTTACTTGCGTTTATTTCACATTCTTATTCAGGATTGTTGATCGCTGCGATTATATTCTTTATTGGTTTTAATTACCTTGAAGCGAATTTTCCAGCCATGGTGTCAAGTATTTCTCCAGCAGGGAAAAAAGGAACGGCAATGGGGATTTTTGCCAGTTTCCAATTTTTCGGTGCATTTCTGGGTGGTTTTCTTGCGGGGGCCTTGCAGCAATGGTTTGACACCCAAAGTTTATTTATTCTCTCGAGTAGTTTTTGCTTCATTTGGATAACAATGTTTCGTCAATTTGATGGGACACAGCCGTTAAAAAGATATACACTAAACGTCAATCTCACTCATGTATCGGTTGAGCAATTAGGCGCAAAGCTTTACACCCTAGACGGTGTAAAAGACATTACCATCATCGAACATGAAGAAATCGCGTATTTGAAAGTGGATAAAAAAACGTTTGATTTAGAACGTGCCCTCCAAATCGCATCAGAACCCACACAATAAGGAGCGGATATGGCCAGCAAAGGCGTAAACAAAGTTATCATCGTTGGTAATCTAGGACAGGATCCAGAAGTACGTTTCACTCAAAACGGAAGCGCGATTGCTAATCTGAGTATCGCAACCTCTGAATCTTGGAAAGATCAGCAAGGTCAAATGCAAGAAAAAACCGAATGGCATCGTGTTGCTATTTTCGGAAAGACTGCAGAAGTGGCTGGTGAATATCTTCGTAAAGGCTCACAAGTGTACATTGAAGGTAAACTGCAAACGCGTAAGTGGCAGGACCAAAATGGTCAAGACAAATACACCACTGAGGTTGTTGTGCAACCTTACAGTGGCAGTATGCAGATGCTCGGTGGCCGCGGTGGTGATTCAGGTAATGCAGGTGGCGGGTATCAGCGTAACACTAATCAAGGCGGTGGATATCAGGCAGCTGCGCCTCAACAGAACAATCAAGGCGGCGGTTTCCAGGGTCAACAAAACCAAGGTGGCTTTAATCAAGCGCCTCAACAAGGTAACGCACCACAACCGGCAACGAAGCCAATGGGTGAGCCTAACTTTGATTTTGATGACGACATTCCGTTTTAATTCAAGACAAAAAACTGAACGTTGAAAAATAATTTTAAAAGCCGCCATTTAGCGGCTTTTTTTGTCTTTTGAAAAATGTTTATTTTTAGAAAAGGAGAATCTAGAGTTTGGGTTTATCCGACAGAGGATACGAACGTTTATGGTAGAAGTGCCTTCTCTATACAAAAAGGCTCTTTTGTTGAAAGTCCGCTTGGTGCTATGCACTAGTAAACATCAAACTTGTGAGACCGTAACACAAATTTCAAGCTATCACGCAATAACTGCCAATAATCATGCCTGGCAGATCCTGGATAAAGCAATAGGTGCGTGAAAACAAAAAATCTCAATCATTTGAAAAAGCGCAAGCCCGCCATTGTCCTCGCATTCATTTTTGCACACAAATACAGATTCATTTTTTGGCTAATACTTTGGGCGTATTTTACGCGTTTTCGTGTGTGAATATTCATGACTTGGATTACTTTTACAAATAATTAATTAACAAAGTACAGTTTGCATTCATCTCTGAGGATTCATCATGAAAAAAGTTTTGCTAGTTGTGGCATTTGCTATGTCCCTGTTTTTAATTGGCATTTCTAATGCCACATCTGTGTCGGGCAATAAAAATGTAGTCCAGTTTGAACAACTACCCTCAAACGTGCATTTAATTCACGTTTTAAACCAGACGGGGTATAGCGCTCAGGTCAATACTGGCTCCTTGAAAAGCGATGAAGGTCTCCCAGATGGCAAATATCAGTTTCAAGTGCTCGGGTTACATTCAGAACGTCAGAAGAGCTACAAACAACAACTTAATAACGGTCGTGACGCAAGTTCACCTCAAAAGCCAGCCTTGCGTGTCTTAGATGAAGGTCGATTCGAGCTTGTTAATGGTGTCGTAGTTACTCACAACAGTTTAGAGCAGGAGCAGTAGTTATGATGAATGCGAGAAAAGTAGTACACAGCTTTTTGATTGGCTTGATGGTAAATGGTGTTGCCATTGCGGACTCTGTTGTCAATGACGACAGCATTATTTCCGGCTCTCAATGTGTTGGGATAGATTGCAATAATGGTGAATCTTTTAGTTTTGATACCTTGCGCTTGAAGGAAAATAACTTACGAATTCATTTTCAAGATACCAGTAGTTCTGCTGCATTTCCTACAGCGGATTGGCGTATCATCATCAATGACAGTAGTAATGGTGGGCAAAATTATTTTGGTATTGAAGATAGCACTACCACCAATCGGATTTTCACTATCCGAGACACAGCACCGGCTCACAGTTTTTATATGTCTCAATCCGGTAATATCGGATTTGGAACATCTTCACCCGTAACTGACCTTCATGTTAATGATTCAGATACACCAACCTTACGTCTAGAGCAAAACATGAATAGTGGTTGGCAACAACAATCATGGGATATCGGAGGTAACGAGGTCAACTTTTTCGTCAGGGATACAAACTCAGGTAGTTTGCCTTTCCGAATAGCGAAATCAGCGCCAACCGACAGTGCCTATTTGAGTAGTATCGGTTATCTCGGTGTTGGAACATCAAATCCTACTGCCAAACTGCATCTTGTTGATAGCACTAACACAGGGTTGCACATTGAAAACACAATCAATGCGGAAAATGTGCGTACACTCGCGACGCTAACGAATAATGGTGGAGTAGCACTCGAGCTCCGAGACACTAGCAGTGGTGGAGAAATTTGGCAGATGAGAAACAACAATGGTTTTACTATCCGTCAAGGAAATGATGCTGTTCTTTCTCTGAATTCAAGCGGCAATTTGACAGTTTCGGGGACAATCTGCGGAAACGATGGTGTTGATTGTATTGGCACTATTCCATCGAGTCGCCAATGGAAAACTGTGGTTAGCGACGTCAATGTCAATGACGTATTGAAAAAAGTGAGTCAACTCGCGATTTCAACTTGGCGTTACAATCATCAAAGTGAGTCAAAGCACCACATAGGGCCTATGGCGGAGGACTTTCATCGTTTATTCAGCCTCAATGGGGACGAAAATACAAAAATTGCGAGCGTTGATGCGAATGGGGTGGCTTTAGCTGCCATTCAAGCCTTGCACACTCAATTAGAGCAAAAGAATGAAGAAATAGCTGAATTAAAAGCAGATATCGCTGAAATAAAGCAAATATTGAGTCAGCAATAACCATCTGTTATCGGTGGTAGGATTAAGGTCAGAATATGAAAGCTTATATTGCGACTCTTCGACACATCTGTACCAGTCTTATGATGTGTTTATGTGTTGGTTCGCTTGCGCAACCGATAGTCGTTGACGTCTCCGTCGTCAATGCAGATGGCACCTACACAGTGGGGGATATTGTCACGTTTGAAGTGACATTTGATGAGGTCGTTACGGATATGCCGTTTGACAGTGGAGGTAACACTTTTTTAGTCGTAAGCATGGATAGTGGGAATGCATATGCTGTCCGAAATACCATCGACAATAGCGCAGGAAGCTACAGTAAACTAACCTTTGATTTGACCCTAGACAATAGACATTACTCCCAATCAGGGATTACGCTTGTGGGGTTTGAGCAAAACGGAATTAAAAATTTAGACGACATTATCACCCCCTCGGAACTCCCCACCAATGTCGATACTGCTTTTCCCAATATCAATGTTCAACATGGGAACACATTTACTGTGCATGACATGTCTACTTATATTGTAGCCGGTGAAGAATTAAAATTTTCAATACAATGGAGAGGGATCCAAAGTTTGGAAGTTACTGGCGACCCTTTGATGCTTCCACTTACCATTGGCACTGAAACCTACCAACTTGAAGGGCAACTGAACGATGATACTATTGAGTTTAACCATACGCTCAGTGAAACGGACATAACGCATTCTGGGATAAGTCTTCAGGATATTCAAATTGGGAATACAAGCATAACGGGGATCGTTGATGACACTCAGGATGTCATTGCTCCCAATCGTGAATTAACGTTAAGCACAGTGAATACCGATGCCAACCTGTCCACCTTTTTACTTACTATGACGGAAAAGAGTATCGCCAATTTTGATGCGAACATTGTCGGTAGTGAACTTCAAGTATCGGTCACGTTTGAACCAATGAATACGTCCGAAGAGGTGGTTGTACAAAGCGGAAATACAATCTTGGTTGACCTCGGTGATGAAACTGTAGAGTTAACTCCAACCGGCACTCCTTGTCATCCTTGTCTATATTCTTACGCCATACAGGCGGGCGATGTTTCACCAGACGGCATTCAAATAAAAGCGTTTAATATTAATTATTTGGGCTTCTCGAATGGCGGTGTATTCCTTAACAAGTATTTTTCGTATGGCGACGAAGAATATCAATTTGCCGATATTCGACTTAATGACTCGATGGTTCCTCAAATTGTGTCTGTGACCTTGCCAACTGATGCTCAGTATTATGCCGGAGAAGAAGTCTCACTGACTCTATCATTTGATGAAATAGTGACGGTTACTGGTACACCTATGTTACACCTTTCGATTGGTGATACTCAGTTTGTTGCAAACTACTCGAGCGGTACAGCGAGTACTGATTTAATTTTTACAGGTCAATTGCCGACAGTGCTTGAATCAACGTCAGGGATCACACTGTCATCTCTAGCGGTCAATGACGGCACTATCTCTCATTCCACAGGTACGCCCGCTGACTTGAGTTTGCCTGTTTTGGGTGATACCAGTGGTATCCAGTTAGCCTCTGCAACACAGGTAACTAGCATCTCTGGATCACCGAGTGGTAGTTACACTTCAGGTCAAACGCTAGCGTTTGAGATTGAGTACAGCGACATAGTCAATGTTGCCGGTGATCCAGTTTTAGTGTTGCAATTGGACACCTCCACGGTGGCAGCTCAATATTCAGCAGGCAATGGGACTAATTCGTTGCAATTTAGCTACTTGATTCAACCATCAGATATCGACTCTGATGGGATTGTGCCTGTGAATATAAATTCCGATGTTGGCACAATTACTGGCGCAAATGGAAGTCCGGTTAGTCATGTATTTCCTTCGTTTGAGCCAAATATTGTTATTGTCAACACGGCTCCGACTGGATATAGCCTCGAATTTTCGGACTCAATGATTACCGATACAAACCTAGCCAGCGTGCACTTGCAATTGACTGATGCAGAAGTTGGCACCTTGTATGAATACACCATATCAGACGGAAATACAGTATTAACGGGTAATGGGACAGTTAGCGAGAGCAACCAAACCATTAGTGATTTTGACTTGTCATCAATGGCTAAGGGGACACTTGTCGCCTCTATTCGCTTGGTGGACTCTACAAATGTTGATATCAGAGGTCCTTTAGTTTCAGCATCCGCGTTGCGCGGTGATGCAGTGGTTGTGAATGACGTAAGCCTTCCATCCGCTACCACTTATGGGATGGGAACAACACTGGTTTTCACTATTCAGACCAATGCCGATGTGTATTGGAATTTTGGAGTAACCGGACAAGTTCCATTTATACCGATTACAATTAATAGTGAGGTGTATCGTGCCACATATCAGCTGGATTCAGAGCCCAAAGTCCATGTCTTTGCATTAGAAGTACCATCGGTCAACGATACTGATGGTATTGAAATGGGACAGGTTGACAATAACCAAGCAACACCGCAGAGCGACCTCGACGTGCCCATTGATTTGAGTTTCACGCTTTCATCGGACAATTTACAGACATTGGCCGATATCGATATTGACGATTCAGCGGCACTGCAATTTGATATCGCGACCTTGGATAATACTTCTTATCAAACGGGAGATTCACTGCTGCTCAGTTTGAGTGCCTCAACCAACTATTTCGATATCAACGTGGTTGCACCAGATCCCAGTCTGACGTTAGTCCTTGATTCTGGCGAGGTTACTATGAGTTACAAAGAAGCGACTACGAATGTTGTCTTTGAATATGTTTTGACTGCTCAGGATTATCACAGCGCCGAAAACCCGATTGTGATTAATCAAGCAGACTGGCAAGGTAATATTGTTCGAGAATTCTTTACCACTTCTCCATTCATTTCGGATCTCAGTCTCATTGATCCCATAGTTGGAGTCGCTGTTAACAGCAACCTTTCTGATGTTTCGATACGCACAGTTGCATACACTGCTGACCGATATACCGACAGTCAGACTTTTACTGTTGATGTGATATTCAGCGATGAAGTCACTGTAAGCGGTTCACCTCTTCTGACCATCGCTATCGGTGACGATATCGGAGAGATGGTCTACGCGTCAGGTAGTGGCACTGACACATTGACGTTTAGTTATACCGTTGCGAGTGATGAAAACGCGCCGGATGGTGTTGAGTGGCAGGGTATTAACCTTGACAGTGGCCAGTTGGTTGACGAAGCCGGCGTTCCAATAACTCAGTTGTCTCAAGCGATAGAATTGAATGGTATCGTTATTGATAATACGGCACCGCAGTTAATGAGTTTTGATAAGCAAGATAGTGCTGAATCCGTCAATGATGATGAATTGGTTTGGACTATTGGGTTCAGTGAACCAATACAAGCACCCGCAACAACCAGCTTTAGTTTAGATAATAGTACTGCTGAACTCGCTGTGAGTGTCAGTAATGCAGATCCATCGGTCTTGGTTATCACGGCATCAGGCGGTGATCTAGCCAACCTTGATGAGCAAATAACATTATCTTTCGACAACACACTGGTGGTTGAGGATACGATTGGATTGTCTGCAGCACAGCCGGAAACCAGTTATGCCCAGACATATCTATTAGACAACACGCCTCCAAGTGGACATAGTGTTAGTTGGGATCAAGCTTTAATCAACGAGAGTAATCACGCCGCTGTAACTGCTGTGTTGCGCGATGTGTCTGTGGGAGATAGCTTTAACTACTCTGTGACTGATGGTGACGATAGCATTAATGGTAGTGGGGTTATTTCCGATAGTACCCATATGATTACTGGATTTGATGTGTCTTCACTATCGCCTGGCACATTAACACTGTCAGTGATTGTCACTGATGCTGCCGGAAACAGTGCAACAGCAGTGACGGATACTACAGAGTACAACCTCTCTCCCGTGATATCGGGAACTCCTTTAGTAACGGTTGATCAAGATGCAAATTATTCATTCACACCGGCAGTAGCAGATGACGATGCCGTTAATTATTCGGTTACAGGTCTTCCCTCTTGGCTATCGTTTGATCCTCAAACAGGAACACTCTCTGGTACACCAGCCAATGACAATGTGGGTGAAACAGACTTAATTACCCTTTCAGTTACTGACAATGTTAATACAGCGGTTTCGTTAGCTGGCTTCACAATTACTGTGAACAACGTCAATGACACTCCCGTGGCAACTGATGACAGTGTCACGCTCAATGAAAATACATCGTCCGTGGTTGCTGCGATAGATAATGATATTGATATTGACGGTGACGAATTAAGCATCTCCTTTGATTCAACTAACACTCAACCAAATCACGGAGCTGTCATTATTAACGTTGATAATACGTTAACCTATCAGCATGATGGCAGCGAAACGACGACTGACAGTTTCACATACACCGTCAGTGATCCCTCGGGAGAAACATCAACAGCAACCGTTACTGTCACTATTGATCCAGTCAATGATGTACCCACATTGACTGCTGCTGGTGTCAACAGCACTTACACTGAAGATGGTGCTGCAATCACACTGTATACCAATGCAGTGGCAGACACGATAGAGGCCACACAGGCGTTCACCGGCTTTACTCTCACAGCGAATGATATTGTAGATAGTGTTGAGCAATTATCAGTAGATGGCAGTGTCATCAGTCTCAGCACAGACAGTACAGGCAATACGTTAACATCAGGGCTATCGTATACGGTCAGTCTCCTCAACGGAGAGGCGACGGTAACGTTTGGTGATGGTGCACTGTCGGCTGTGGCATTAGCGAGCATAATTGAAGGAATAGAGTACAGTAACACCAGTGATAATCCGACGACAGCAACGTCTCGTAGCATCACATTAACGCAAATCATGGATAATGGTGGGACTGCTAATGGCGGTGTTGCGACGGCAAACATTAGCGTCGCGGCGAACATTCAATTAGTAGCATCAAATGATAGTGCCAGCTTTAGTGGTGATAGCACCGTCACTGTGGTTTCTGGAGAGACTGCTTTAACTGGTGCGCTAGCGGTGAGTGATGTCGACAATGGTGAAAGTGTGTTTATTGCACAAACCGATATCGCTGAAGAATACGGTACTTTCACCATTGCAACGGATGGCGCATGGCAATTTGAAGTGGCCACTGACAACGCTGAGTATGTTGCACTATCAAGTGATGAAAGTATTCAACAGGTGATCGACATTACGAGTGCTGATGGCACGGCAACGACATTAACCATCACAATAACCGGTATTAATGATGCCCCTGTAGCCACAGGGGATAGTGTGACACTTGATGAAAATGCGAATCGTCTTATCGCCGTTTTGAGCAATGATACCGATGTGGAAGGTGACACATTGTCGTTAAATAATGTCACGGCGCCAACCAATGGTTCGGTCGTAATGAATCCTGATGGCACCATTACCTATCAACACGACGGTAGCGAAACCACGAGTGATAACTTCAGTTACACCATCAATGACCCATCCGGTGCGCAAGCGACAGGGCTGGTGACGGTGACTATCCAACCAATAAATGACAGTCCAATAGCAACGAATGATAGTGTTACCTTAAATGAAGGGGGCGCAGTTAATATCAATGTCATGGACAATGATACAGATGCTGAGGGGGATATTCTTACCAGTGTTATCGCAGTGACACCCATCAATGGTACTGCCACCGTGAATCAAGATGGAACCGTCAGTTATCAGCATGATGGAAGCGAAACGGCGACTGATAGTTTCACATACACCGTCAGTGATCCCTCGGGCGCACAAGACACGGCTACTGTCGATATTTCAGTAAACGCTGTGAACGACATAGCATCTATTTTCGGCGCAAATAGTTTCACCATTACAGAAGATGACATGATTACTCTGACAGGAAGTTTGACAATATCCGACAATGATATTGGTGAGACGATATTTGAAGTCGTAGAGAATGAAGCAGGTACTTATGGAGATTTTAGTATTAGTGAGAATGGTGAATGGATATATCGCTTGAGAGACAGCGGTAATAACATTCAATTCATTCCTCGTGACATTGAAGTTACTGATACCTTTGAAGTTAAATCGTTGGATAACACGGCAAACCACTTTATTACCATCACAATCACAGGGGTCAATGGAGCTGCAGTGATTACTGGAAGTTCATCTGGTAGTACAGTTGAAGATAGCACTGTTATCGTGACTGGAAACTTGTCCATCTCAGACGAGGATGAAGACGAGGCACGTTTTGTCGAACAACCAGAAATATCGGTTAGCTACGGAGTCTTCACATTAAACCAGAGCGGTGAGTGGACTTACACCTTGGATACCAGTAATAGTGCGGTGCAAGCCTTACCAATAAATGCGAGCCTCAACGACAGTTTTGTGGCTACGTCTGTTGATGGTTCGAGTTCAAGGTTAGTCACTGTGACTATTGTCGGTCAAAATGATACCGCCACGATTACCGGTGTGAACTCTGGAAGTGTGGTAGAAGATAGCCCAACAATTCTTGCCGGTGTACTCAATGTTGAGGACCTCGACACGGGAGAAACCCTGTTTACAGAGCAAGTGGCAACTACGGGAAGCTTCGGTTACTTCAGTATTGCCTCCGATGGTCATTGGCAATACAGCTTAGACAATACGAACAGTACGGTTCAAGCATTGCCTGCGGGCGAAACCCTCACAGAAAACTTTGTTACCCGCTCGATCGACGGTACTGCAACGCAATCCGTGGTCATAACAATTTATGGGCAAAATGATGTGCCGAGTGTCACTGGAGTGACTACAGGCGTCATTAGTGAAGATGCGACGTCGGTGTTATCCGGAGAATTAGTGATTTCTGATATCGACACAGGAGAATCTGGCTTTATTGAACAGACGGATGAGATTGGGTTGTTTGGCTGGTTCACCATTAGCGTGGAGGGAATATGGGAATACATGGTAGACACCTTAAACTCGCTCGTGTTGTCGCTGACGACAAGTCAAACGTTGGAAGACAATTTTGAGGTGGTGTCGACGGATGGTTCTGTCGTAGAAGTAGTCACCGCGATAATTGAGGGTGATAACGATTTAGCTATCTTTGACGGCTCATTTGCCGGTGATGTTGCCGAAGATTCAAAGGCGATGGTAAGTGGTGAAATCACGGTAGTTGATATTGATGGCTCAAATGTATTTGTAGCCTCAACAATCATGGGGCAATTTGGCACATTGAACGTCAATGCTCAAGGCGAGTGGCAATATCAGTTGGAACAAATGAATGAGGACGTTCAGCAATTGGCTGAAGGCCAATCTCTCGTTGAGAGCTTTACACTAGTCGCAGCTGATGGTAGCCAAACTCAAGTTAATGTGACAGTGAATGGAGAGAACGATAGACCGGTTGCTACCGATGATGCCTATCAACTCATCCGTTCCAATAATGACAGATACATACTGGACGTTTTGCTAAATGACACAGATTCTGATGATGTTGCACTGACACTGACACAAGTGCAGTCATCGATCGGTCAGGCGTTTGTTATAGAGAACAAAATTCAATTTGAAGCTGAACCTTATTTCTACGGAGAAGTGAAAATTGATTACAGTATTTCAGACAATGGTGGTCTCGTAAGTCGTGCGACAGCGATTGTGAGTATTGATAACCCATTATCTGAAGGACCAACGATTACTGCTCCAGCTGATATTTACGTTAATGCCACTGGATTGCTCACTCGTATCGATCTGGGAATTGCACAGGCAACAGATGCACTGGGCAGAAACATTGCGGTGACACTTTTGGGTGATAATAAAGTGTTGTTTGAGCCCGGAAGGCATCTAGTTTACTGGTCGGCAACCGATGAAATGGGCAACACGGGTTACGCAGAGCAAGTCGTTTCCGTCGCCCCAATGGTAAGCTTGGGAAAAAATCGTCGGGTCGCAGAAGGCACCGAGCAAAATATTGACGTTATTCTCAATGGCAACTCACCTATTTACCCATTAACTATACCCTTTACAGTATCGGGCAGTGCTGGCGGTACCGATCACACTCTGATAGACGGCAGTGTCGTCATTTCCGAGGGCACAGTTGCCAGTATTCCCTTCAGTATTCTAAACGACCAGGAGGTCGACCCAGATGAGGTTATTGTTGTTACCTTAGGTGGAACTGTAAACCGAGCCCCCCAATTTGTCACACGCTACACGATAGACGAAGGTAATATGGCGCCGACTCTCAGTGTGCTCATCACCCAAAATGGCGAACAACGTTCGCAAGTCACTCGTGATGCAGGCGATGTCACCATTGCAATTGATGCTCAAGATCCGAACTCAGACGACACCTTGAGTATTCAGTGGCAGACTCACGTTACGCCAGTCAGGCAAATAGAGAATGGATTAATATTGGCAATTGATGATCTCAATGTAGGCTTGCATGAAATATCGGTTACGGTGACGGACAACGGTTTCCCCAGTTTATCAACGACTAAAACCCTTAACTTCACTGTTGTTGAAACATCGTCAGTATTGAGTATTGATAGCGATAGTGATGGTGATCTGATACCTGATCGATTGGAAGGCATAAAAGATAGCGATGGTGATGGCATTCCCGATTATTTGGATGGCATTGATTTTTGTAATGTGATGCCAGCCAACGTCACTGAGCAAACTTTATTTTTATCTGAAAGTGAAGCTGGAATTTGTCTCCGTATGGGAGCAACCGCACTGGCAGGAGAGACGGGTGGACTCGCGATATTGCCCAATAAAAATAGTGATAGTGACTCCGATCCTGATTATAGAGTTGTTAATCATCTCTATGACTTTTTGGTTGAAGGTTCAGTGATATTTGACCAACCTTTTTACATTGTACTACCACAAGATAATCCAATTCCTAGTGATGCAGTATACCGAAAATTCGACAGAGACCTAGGTTGGACGGATTTTGTTGTGAACGATGAAAATACTGTATTTAGTGCTGAGGGGGAGAGGGGCGTTTGTCCACCGCCACAATCGTCTGAGTGGGTCGAAGGATTAACGGCTGGACATTGGTGTGTACAACTAAAAATGTCTGACGGGGGGCCGAACGATGATGACGCTTCTATCAATGGCGCGTTGCGCGATCCGGGCGGAGTCGCGGTATTACAAACCAGTAACTCTGCTCCAATTGCCGTTGACGACCAGTTAACGTTACCGTGGAATCGTGTTGTGATAGCTGATGTCTTGGCTAATGACAGTGATGTCGATGGTGACACTTTGAATATCACGAGCGTCAACGCTAATTATGGTATTGCGACTATCAATCATGACAATACCATTCGCTATGACATGCAACCTAATTACTCTGGTGTCATTACCATCAGCTATGGAGTGAGCGATGGCAATGGCGGTACTTCGCACGCTGACTTAGTATTAACAATCACGGGTAATGAAGCGCCGGTAGCGACAAGTGATGAGGTGACGGTAAAGGATAACCAAACAATCACCGTTGACGTGTTAGCCAACGATACGGATGAAGATAACGATGATTTATTTGTTGAGAGTGCACAAGCGGTCAATGGCTCTGTTATCGTGAATGTTGACAACACATTGACCTACACTCCACTGACAGGAATGAATGGCGGCGATACAGTCACTTATGTCATAAGCGATGGCTACGACACTGCTATCGGCACCATGAATGTCAACGTTGAACTGACACAAATTACGACAGCCGAAGGAAGTGATTCAGGGGGCTCTACGACTCTTTGGTTTATTCTTTGTAGTTTGTTAGTTTGGTGTAGAAGGTATGGATTCATCGTGCTACGGCGCAGCCGTGACTGACAATGTTGATAAAAATGCTGCTCAGCCGTGTGAGGAACTCATCAGTTAGTAGTGATTGTTGGAAGTCTTGTTTGATACAAATTTCAAGTTCTCACGTAAACTTTGCTAACTTTAATTAAAGGATTATCGCGGCCAAAGTCATGGGTGCGCCGGCAGGCATCAGATGGTGCGATAAAACGAATGGAATGACTATCTCAACCATATGAAAAAGCGTCACATTATATCACTACTGGTCATCATGAGTTTAGCATCATCGTCGTGTGCCTCGAGTAAGGACGATTCTCAAGCGGAGACATCTGATCCTAACTTTGTTGATGGTCAATACGTCAATAATCATATTCAACACCCCAATAAGTCGATTTTTGCTTATCTCAAGCTCCGTTGGTTTGGTGATGACGAGTGGGCCGATCATGAGGCTGCAAAGGAGTTAATTCCCCAAACTTCTGTGGATACTCACCAGCTATTGTCGCCACAGAACCAAGTGACTTGGATGGGGCACTCTACGTTTTTGATTCAGTGGCAAGGAAAAACCATTCTCACCGACCCGGTATTTTCCGAACGTGCTAGTCCGGTTAGCTTTGCCGGACCGAAACGTTACACGAAAGTGGCAATACCACTAGCTGAACTTCCCAACGTTGATATTGTGATAATTTCTCACAATCATTATGACCATCTAGATGAAGCCAGTATCAAAGCTATCGGTAATACTGCCACCTACCTAGTGCCTTCAGGTTTAAAAGCTTGGTTTGTCAATGCTGGCATTGAAGCATCACGAGTGATTGAGCTTCAGTGGTGGCAGCAAGTTGTAGTGCACGGATTCAAGGTAACAGCCACTCCCTCACAACACTGGTCTGCACGGCGGTTGG
>CAXRGH010000187.1:0-2887 GCA_964230195.1 Alteromonadaceae bacterium | reverse complement strand
CAAAACGTTTGCAACTTGCTGCTGAAAACAGCGAAACATTACACCTTTTGTTTCATCCACCGCACACACAGAGCCTTTCGTTACCGGTTGCTTTACGTTTATCTTTACACAGTGCCCCCGAAGGTATTCGAGTCACCGTAGAACGGCAGAAACGAGGTTGGCCTCTCCCTACCTTTAACATCAATATGCAACGTCAGTGGCCACAACAAACAGAATCACACCCCATCAACAACGTGATCCCGCTCTCGCGCCAAGCCAATGCTAGTCATGGATAACGTGAATGTTGTGGTTATATCTTCACTTCCCTCATTTATTGTTGGACAGCCAAGCCACCAGCTCAACTGAAAAGCCTGCAGTGATAGTGAATACTCACTCAAATAGAGTTGTGCAATGCAATGAAGCCGCAATTAGACAAGGAATAACACTGGACATGCGGATGGCAAGTGCAGCCCTCATGGTGAATGATTTAGTGATACACCCCTATGATGAGAGCAATGAGATTAAGCAGCTTGAGCAATTAGCGGATTGGTTGTATTTAGTCACTTCTGACATTTGCCTTCATAAACCGCAAGGTTTATTACTGCGCGTCACTCCCATGTTAACCCTCTGCGGAGGATTGTCTGCATATTGGCAACAAGTACAGCAGCATCTTAGTAGCAAAAACCTACGATATCATTATGCCTCTGCCCATACAGGAATAGCGGCAAAGCTATTAGCGCTACAAGCAGTGAATTGCATCACTGACCGTTCTTCGGAGATTCAAAAGGCTCTGCATAAAACACCAGTTCATTTACTTGAATTACCACAACAACACACTGAAGCACTCATACGTTGTGGCATTCAATCCCTTAATCAATTAATACAACAACCACTGGCTGCACTAGCAAAACGTTTTGATATTCAGCTAATCACTTACCTCGGGCGTTTAACCGGTGAATTAAAACATGTGCATACCTTTCATCTACCCAAGCAACGGTTTGAACGTCATCTCATTCTCCTTTTTGATATTGAGAACCTAAGTTTAGTGAGTAAGCCCCTACTAACATTACTTAATGAGTTAGAAAAGCACTTGAAAGCTGCTTGTGAAGTCGCTTATCAACTCAGTTTGACCTTGCATCTCAGGGATGCCGAGCCCGAATGTATTACCATTGACGCTTTACAAGGTGAAACTCAAAGCAATCAATGGTTGACCTTGTGTGAATTTAAATTATCCCACATCACATTAGTGCAACCCATTAGTGAGCTCACTCTCAGAGTGACTCGGACCGGAAGTCATGATTCCAGAGTATCTACTGACCTGTTCAATAAACAAAATGACCAAACCTCAGCCCTTGCATTGATCTCTGTATTGGCCGCTAAAATTGGTGAGGGTGATGTCAACCATTTGTCCGTCTACCCAGATTATCGTCCAGAAAACAGTAATCAACGTCATCGTCAATTTACCCCTTACCCTAAAACTCCCTTTACTGCCGATCAACGCCCGAGTCTCTTACTCCAACACCCCACCCCACTGCAAGGTGATATCACTATCAAGCAGGGGCCTGAACGGATCATTACAGGGTGGTGGGACGGCCATAGTGTTTATCGAGATTACTTTATTGCAAAAGACAAAGACGGTGCTTGGCTTTGGATCTTTCGTGATAAGCAGCAACAATGGTTTATCCACGGATGGTTCAGTTAACGAGAACCCAGACATGAACTATCACGAGCTATTTTGTCAGTCCAATTTTTCCTTTTTAACATCAGCGTCTCATCCAGAAGAGTTGGTGCAACAGGCCTGTTTCTTAGGCTATAAGAGTATTGCGATTACCGATGAATGCAGTGTTGCTGGTGTTGTCAGAGCGCATCATCATATTCAGCAACATGCCCTCAACATTCGTTTAATTATTGGCTCACTGCTACAGATCCCTGAACAGTCGTTACGCATCATTTTACTCTGCCCTACCCAAGACGCTTATACCGAACTGTGTCGTATTATCACTAATGCTCGGCGGCGGGCTCCCAAAGGCCAATACGAGCTATCCGAATGGGATCTCATGTCACTCAAACACTGTCTATGTATTTGGCTTCCCTCCGGCGATCATCAAGCTAACAATCATTTGGGCCAGTGGCTGTCACAACACTTTTCTCAGCGTTTATGGATTGGTTACCAACGTTACCTTGTCGCAGGTGAACACGACTACCAATCAAAATGCAGACAATTGAGTAACGCTTTATCACTCCCCCTGGTAGCCTGTGGTGGCGTGTTAATGCATAGTCCTGAGAGGTTGCCGCTACATCATGTACTCACGGCGACCCAACATGGCTTGACCATTGATAACTGTGGCTACCACTTGTTACCCAATTATGAACGCAGTATGCGCAGCCTCAAAAAGCTCAAACGGCTTTTTGATAGTGACATGCTACAGCAAACCGCACAGATTGCTCAGCAATGCACGTTTTCTCTCAAACAATTGAGTTATCAATACCCAAAAGAACTTGTCCCCACAGGATATACCGCTGACAGTTATCTTCGGGCGTTAGTTGAGGACGGTATTCAGCATCGTTTCCCAGAAGGACTAACCGATGACATTCGCGAGACCATCGAAAAAGAACTTAACCTCATAAAAGAGATGGGATATGCCGCTTTTTTCCTGACCATTCATGACATTATTACCTTTGCTCGAAAACGCCATATCCTCTATCAAGGTCGTGGCTCTGCTGCTAACTCTATTGTCTGTTACTGCCTGCATATTACTGCCGTAGATCCACGGCAAATTGCAGTCCTTTTTGAACGTTTTATTAGTAAAGAACGTGATCAACCACCGGATATCGATGTGGACTTTGAACACCAACGTCGTGAGGAAGTAATTCAATATATTTATCAAAAATACGGGCATCAACGCGC